>JAOZKI010000102.1 GCA_029935455.1 Lysobacterales bacterium
TCGACCCTGAAGGCCCGAGTAATTGCGATGGATATCCGGGTTCTTTCCGGCTGCGCGATTTTATGGAGTTTGCCTGGCTGCTGAAGAAATTCTACGAACTCAGCGAGGCGCAGATTTACGAATTCATTCGCTTCTTCACCATGTCCATCGCCGAGTACCTTGAGAACTATTTTGAGAACGAGGCGATCCTCGCGCATTATTCCGGGGGCAGCATTATCGGCACCGGTCTCGGGGTCTATTCACCGGGTACGGCCTATGTGTTGCTGCACCATGCCATGGGCGATGTAGACGGCAATGTGGGTGCCTGGGGTTTTGCCCGGGGTGGTATGGGAGCCGTATCCGGCGCCCTGGCCTCTGCACTGCAGGCGCATGGTGGCAGCATCCGTACCAATGCCAAGGTCGATCAGATTCTCATCCGCGGCGGCCGCACGGCCGGCGTCCGGCTGGATAGTGGAGAGGAAATTCATGCCCCCGTGGTGGTTTCCAATCTCGACGCGCGGCGTACCTTCACCCAGGTGATGGATGAGAATGATGTGCCGCCGGCAGTGCTCAAGGCCGCGCGCCGGTTCAAGATTCGAGGCTCGTCCGGCAAGGTCAACATTGCCCTTGATGGCATGCCCAGTTTTCCTGCCCTGCCGAAAGATTCGCCGCTAACGCTGGGCCATATGCATTTCACTGACACGCTGGAGCGGCTTGAGCGCGCCTATGATGACTGGAAGGAGGACCGCTGGTCTGCCGATCCCTACTGCGACACGCTCATACCCACCCAGTATGACCCCACCATGTCGCCGCCGGGCAAACATATGATGACCGTGTTCGTGCAGTACTGCCCGGTGCAGCCGGAGGGGGGCTGGACCGACGCCAAGCGTGATGCCTTTGGCCAGGTGGTGATTGATCAGATTGCCGAGTACAGCCCGGACTTCAAAGATTTGCTGTTGCATGCGGAAATTCGCACGCCGCGGGAACTGGAAAACGAGGTAGGTCTCACGGAAGGTAATATTTTCCAGGGTGAGCTGACCTTTGATCAGTTGCTCTTTAACCGCCCCTTCCCCGGCTACGCGCAGTATCGCGGCCCGGCCAAAGGGTTCTATATGTGTGGCTCCTCTACCCATCCCGGGGGCGGCGTCATGGGCGCGCCGGGCGCCAACGCTGCGCGCGAGATTCTCCGCGACCTGCGCAAGCCTGATAGTACGCCGGAGGCCTTTAGCGATGACTGATGCAATCGTAATCGGCGCCGGCCATAACGGTCTCGTCTGCGCCACTCTGCTGGCCCGCGCCGGCCATTCGGTGGTCTTGCTGGAGGCCGCGGAAGAGGTCGGTGGCATGGCCCGTGGCCTGGCCTTTGGCGATGGCTACCGCGCACCCACCGCGCCTTTTGCCTATCCCCTGGATCCGGATTTGAGTCGCCAGCTTGATCTGGCCGCGCACGGATATCAGGCCGGCACGCCGGTGGCGACGGTCGCCCTGGCAGCGGATGGCCGCCATCTGACCCTGCATGAGGACCGGCTCGAAGGTGTTGATATTCCCGCCGAGGATCAGGCCGCATGGCCTGCTTTCCGGCAGCAGGCGGATGACTTTCTGGAGGCGCTGGCGCCCCTGTTTGGCCGGCCGCCGCCGCGGCTCAAGGATTTCTCCAGCGCCGATCGCAACACGCTGATGAAACTGGCCTGGAAGATTCGCTTTGGCCTGGGTCGCGAGCGCATGTATGAATTCCTGCGCCTGCTGGCTATGAATATCTATGACGTGCTGGACGACGGATTTACCGACCCGCGGTTGAAGGGCGCGCTGGCCGCAGATGCGGTGCTGGGCTGTCAAATGGGGCCCCGTACCCCGGGCACGGTGATGAGCTGGTTGCAGCGCCGCTTTCCGGCGCGCCATGGTGCCCTGTCTGCCGTGCGAACCGGTGCAGGCAATCTGAGCGATGCGCTGCTGGCCGCTGCGCAGGCGGCGGGTGTCCAGGTGCGCCAGGGCCAGCCCGTGCAACAAATTACCGTCGACCGCAGCCAGGTCACCGGTGTGGTGCTGGCAGATGGCGAGACACTGAGCAGCGGTTGCGTGATTTCTGCGCTTGACCCGCGGGCGACCTTTGGCTGCCTGGTGGGCGCCCCGGCACTGGACGCTCAGTTTGCCCAACGCGCCCGTCAGATTCGCGGCGAGGGCGTGGTGGCCCAGCTCCATCTGGGTCTGCGTGAGCGTCCGGCTTTTGCCGGCCTGGATGCGGACCAGCATGGACAGCGCCTGCTGTTCGCTCCCGATGCCCGCTACGTAGAGCGGTCCTTCAACGGCTCCAAATACGGCGAAGCTGCGGCGGAGCCGGTGCTGGAAATTGCGCTGCCCAGCATGCACGAGACGGAACTGGCGCCAGCGGGGCATCATGTAATGAGCGTTAATATCAGCGCCATGCCCTATAGCCTGAAGGGCGGCTGGGATGCTCACAAGGCGGCGCTGCAGGAGCAGCTGCTGGATCAGCTGGAGGGTCTGGCCCCGGGCTTGCGTGAGCAGGTGGTGGCCGCTGAATTCCTCTCGCCGGTCGATATCGAAGCGCGCACCGGCGCGGTACGGGGTCACTGGCACCATGGGGAGCTTACGCTACACCAGTCCTTCATGATGCGCCCCCTCTACGGGGCGGCGCAGTATCAGACGCCGGTTGCCGGTCTGTATCTGTGCAGCGCCGGCGCACACCCCGGAGGCGGTGTTCACGGGCTGCCGGGCAAGCTGGCCGCGCAGCGGGTGCTGGCCACGGGAGGTGCAGCATGAAACTGGAACATGAACATTTTCGCCAGGCGCTGCAGGGCTCGGCCTTTCTTGGCCGCATGGAGTCCCTGTCAAACACGGAGAACTGGGCCAGCTGGAACGGCTACAAGGTGCCGCGCGTGGTGGACAAGCTGTCCACGGAATATTTCGCGGTGCGCAGCGGCTGTGCGGTCATGGACCTCACGCCCATGGAGAAATACCGCATCCGTGGCGCGGGGGCGCGGGCCTTTTTGGACCGTCTGGTAACGCGTGATCTGGCCAAGCTGCGCCCCGGGCGCGTGAGCTATGTGATCTGGTGCAACGACGAAGGCAAGGTGATTGACGACGGCACCGTGTTCCAACTGGGGGAGCAGGACTATCGCCTCTGTGCCCAGCATCATCAGTTGGATTGGCTGCTGACCTCCGCCGTAGGCTTTGAAGTCACCATTGAGGTGGAGACCCACGCGGTGCCGGCGCTGGCCGTGCAGGGGCCGACCAGTTGTTCCGTGCTGCAGCAAGCTGGCCTGGAGGGTATTGAGACGCTGAAGCCTTTCGATGTGAAGGAACTGCGGTTGGCCGGTGCGCCGGTGCTGGTTTCGCGCACGGGCTACACAGGCGATCTGGGCTATGAGCTGTGGTTTCAGCCCGAGCATGCGCTGGCCGGCTGGGACGCCATCTTTGCCGTGCAGGGCCTTTACGACATTCATGCCATGGGCCTGGATGCGCTGGAAATGGTGCGCATTGAAGCCGGATTCATCATGCCCGGCTTTGACTTCAACTGCGCTGAATCTACCGTCCGGGCCGGTCATGACCGCACGCCGGACGAAGTGGGTTTGGGCTGGTTGGTACAGGCTGACAAGGGGCACTTTACCGGTCGGCAAGCCATTCTTGCGGCGCGGAAAAAGCCACTGCAGCGGCTGCTGAGCAAGCTGGTGGTGGAAGGCAACAAGCCCGTGGGGGAGGCCTTTGTCTACGCTGGCAAGGACGGCAAACAGGTGGGTGAGGTCAAATGTACGACCTGGTCGCCGGTGTTGAAGGCCAACCTTGCGCTGGCCGATATCGAGTGTCAGCGCGGCGAGCTGCCGGCCGATCTCTGGGCCCGCTTTGACTACCAGCGTGAGCTCAAGTGGCACACCGCCTGGGCGCGTTGCAGGGCGCAAAACCAGCCGTTCTACCAGCCCCAACATCGTGGCCTGACGCCACCGGCACCCTACTGAGCAGCGGTGCCGGCGTTTCACAAAGGGCTGACCCCTCATCCCGCATCGTGGCCTGTCTTCATCGACGCCAGCGCAGGAGTGCCTGATTTATGAGTGCTGAAAAGCCCTATGAGCCACCCAGGGTATGGACCTGGAAGCAGCCCAGCGGTGGCAAATTTGCCAGCATCAACCGCCCCATCGCGGGCGCAACCCATGACAAGGATCTGCCTGTTGGTGAGCATGATCTGCAGCTCTATTCACTGGCCACGCCGAATGGCGTGAAGGTCACGGTGATGCTGGAAGAGCTGCTGGAAAGGGGCGTGCAGGAGGCCGAGTATGACGCCTGGCTTATCGATATTGGCGAAGGCGATCAGTTTGCCAGCGGTTTCGTGGAGATCAATCCGAACTCCAAGATTCCTGCCTTGCTGGACCGCTCTGCAAATCCGGCCCTGCGCATTTTCGAGTCAGGCTCCATTCTGGTTTATCTGGCGGAAAAGTTCGGCCACTTCTTGCCGTCGGCGCCGCCGGCGCGAACCGAGGTGATGAACTGGCTGTTCTGGCAGATGGGTAGCGCACCGTTTCTGGGCGGTGGTTTTGGCCACTTCTATCACTACGCGCCGGAAAAATACGAGTACCCCATCAATCGCTACGCCATGGAGGTGAAGCGCCAGCTGGACGTGTTGGACCGCCATTTGGCCGAGCATGAGTTTTTGGCCGGTGATGCCTATTCCATTGCCGACATGGCCACCTGGCCCTGGTATGGGCTGGTGGTGATTGGCGAGAGCTATGACGCTCAGGAGTTTCTGGATGTGCAGGGCTATGGCCATGTGCGCCGTTGGGCAGAGCAGATTGAAGCACGGCCCGCGGTGCAGCGTGGTCGTCGCGTAAATCGCAGCTGGGGCCTGGAGTCAGAGCAGCTGCCAGAGCGGCACAGCAGTAGGGATTTCGTTAAATAGCTTCCCGATGAGCACAAACCCCGCAGTTACGGGGTTTGTAGTCAGGTTCATTTCAACAGGCGTCAGCCAAGCGTGAACGTGCCTTTCATCACTGCCCAGTGCCCGGGGAAAGAACAGAAGAAGGTGTAATCACCACCGGCTTCCATGCCTTCCGTGCTGAAGGTAATCGTGTCCGATTCGCCACCGCCGATCAGTTTGGTCGCGGCGATGATACGGGGATCATTGGCAGGCAGGTAGTTATTGGCAACGCCAGCGCCCAGACCGGCCTGTGCTATCGGCTGGAAGTCAGCAGTTTTCGTGAGCACCCAGTTATGACCCATGGCTGCCGCCGGCAGCGTGCCCGTATGTTTGATGGTTAGCGTGATTTCGGCGCAGTCGGCGGGCATTTCCATGCTACTGCCAACGCTAAAGGTAAGGTTGTCACCAACTTCCACAGTCACATCGCACTGGGCGAATGCGCTATTGGCGAAAAGCAGCAGCGCCAGCGCTGCGAAGAATTTGTGCATGGCTTTCATCATTAGCTGATCCTGATTAAATGGTGGAGGCACTCTACACCGATAAGGGCAAGGTCAGGTGATTATAGGGAATACCCAAGGCCGCTCACGGCCTTGGGGATCACGTGCTTGTGCGCGAGGGCCGGGAGTTTGACTTGCCGTCGTTGTCGCCGGATCCTCTGCGCTGGGGCAAAGGACCGTGAACAGGGCGATACCTGGCTTAGCGCGGGCTCACCTTGAACTTCTGGCCGCCGACTGCGGCTTCGTACATGAGCCCGCCCTTGGCCATAGTAAAGATGGCCATGCCATCCTCAAACGATGCATCTGCTGAAGCACCCAGCGTAACGGCCACGGCCGATACCTGGGCATTCAGTTCGTAATTGCCCTTCTTGAAAGTGTTCAGCGTGGCCTGGTCTTCAAAGAAAATGAACTGGCTGTAGGCCTGCCCACCCCATTGAAAGCCGATGCTGAGCTGCGTCATGGTGACGGTGGCGGTAATGGCGCCACCTTCATAAAGGACGCCCTTGCCGCGCGCGCCGCCGATGCCGATGCCACCTTTGCCCACCGTGGGTAGAACCACATAGCCCACGGAAGCATTAAAAAAGCGCTGCATATCCGGGTCCTGCTCCAGCAAGGCGGCCTTGGCTGCCTCAGCCTTTTTGCGCTGCTCCTCGGCCTCGGCCGGATCCCAGTTGGCTTGACTGACTGTCACCGTCGACAACAGCAAAATGAACAAAGCGTTGCTGATCAAAGCTCGCATGGGCATGCACTCCTCAAAGTGTGGTTAGGGGTTCACATCAGTCTAGGTGAATAATCGGCTGCTGGGTAGCTAGCTGCCCCAAGGTCGGGCGGGCAAATCATTCCCGCCCGGTAATTTACCTGCCGCAAGGTCCTGTGGTGCCTGCATCAGGGCTTTGTCAGGGACCTTTGACCACCTGCGGCGGCAGCGCGCCCTGGATCAGTTCGCCCTCCATGAGAACCGCTGAGGGCTCCAGCGTCCAGATATCGAAGGGGTCGATCTCGAACAAGTTGCGTTCCAGCACCACGAAGTCCGCCAGCTTGCCGGCTTCGATGGAGCCGAGCTGCTCATCCAGACGCAGCTGACGGGCACCGTTGATCGTGTAGCCCTGGACCAGCTGCTCCAGATCGAGACGTTCGGAAGCCGGCGGCCGGATGCCGTCATTATCGGTCTCCCACCAGACCTTTGGATTCTGTCGCAGGTGGCCGGTCTGCATGCCCAGATAGGGGCTGATGTAGGTTGGCAGCATCTCTCCGCCCCACCATTCGTCGCTGGAAAAGGTGACGGTCGCGCCGCTATGAAAGACCGATCTGGCAGGGTACATGCGGTTATAGCGGTCTGGCCCCAGCAGGTCCGCCACCACGTCATTGGGCGTTACGCCAAACCACCAGGGTGAAAAGTTGGCGACCACGCCCAGTTGCTGCAGGCGGGGCAGGTCCGCAGGATCGATCAGGGCCAGATGCGCCACCGTTACTTTGGGATAGAGCTCACCATCCACGCTGGCCTGTGCCGCCGCCACGGCGTCCAGCACCGTGCGCGTGGCCAGATCACCAATGCTGTGCACCATCAGGTCCAGTTTCGCCGCATGCAGTTCGAGCAACAGATCGCGCAGTTCGTTGACCGAGAGCATGGGTTGCGTGCTGCTCTGACTGCCCAGATAGGGCTTGCTGTAGGCCGCTGATTGATTGGCGCTGATGCCGTCCATGAAAATCTTCACGGAGGTAAAGCGCAAGCGCTCACCGCCATAGGTCTCCCGGTAGCGCAGTAGCTCGGCGACGGCCGTCTTTGCCCGCGCAGGCGTAAAGATCTGATAGGTGCCGTAGTAGCGGAGCGGCAGTCGGCCTTCCTCTTCCAGCTCAGAGATCACCTGGTAAACCCGGTCGCCAAAGCCCTTGTTGCCGGCATCATAGAGCGCAGTGATGCCATGCCGGCTGAGCACCTGTAAGGTTTCTGCAACCTGTTCCTTATGGGCAGCCTGACGTTCCGCCGTGGCCAGTGCAAAGTGCTCGGCAAAGTGCTGCACGCCCGCCCCTTCTTTAACCCAGCCCGTGGGCTCACCGGACGTATCACGCGCATACATGGCCAGGCCGGGCTTTGGATCGGGGGTGCCGGCATCAATGCCGAGTTCCGCCAGCGCTGCAGAATTCAGCCAGAAATCATGCGCGGTCTCACTTTCAAACCAGACCAGCCGGTCGGGCACCACCGCATCCAGCTGCTCTTTGCGTGGGCCCTCAGCGCCCTGTACGAACATGGCGGTGGGCCAGCAGCACAGTCGCAGCCATTTCTTATCGGGGTGGGTATCGGCGTAGTGCTTCACGGAAGCCAGTAAAGCCTCAGGCGTGTCGCCGGTCACTTCGCCAAAGTCTTCCACGCTGACATAGCCCGGATGGGCATGGCCATCAATAAGGCCGGGGATAAGCAATTGCCCCTGCAGATCATAGCGCTCGGTGGCCGTAAAGCGGCTTAAGCCGGCTTCGTCACCCACATAGGCAAAGCGGCCATCTTTCACCGCCAGGGC
>JAOZKI010000008.1 GCA_029935455.1 Lysobacterales bacterium
CACCGGCAACCAGCAATCCGCTCGCTCATCCAGTTGCGCATCGGCTTGCGGACAGCAGTAGCGCGCGTAATACCAGCTCGACTCCATAAAGGTATCGAAGGTATCGGTCTCCCGTTCCGCGGGCCCGCCACACTCCGGGCAGGTGGTTTGGCGCCATTCCGGATCGGCCTTGATGGGCGACTGCACGCCCATAAAACTCACATCCTCGGGCAACACCACCGGCAACTGATCTTCCGGCACCGGCACAGCGCCGCAGTGCTCGCAGTAAATGACCGGAATCGGGCAGCCCCAGTAACGCTGACGGCTCACACCCCAATCACGCAATCGGTAATTGACCGTGCGTCGACCAATGCCCTTCTGCTCCAGCCAATCCATGGCCCTGGCCTTGGCTTCGTCCACCTCCAGCCCATCCAGCCAGGCACTGTTCATGGCCACGCCAGCACCGGTCCAGGCCTCACCCTCAAAATCTTCCGGTGGGGTCACCGTGCGCACGATGGGCAAGCCATAGGCCTGGGCAAAGTCCCAATCACGCTGGTCCTGCCCCGGCACCGCCATGATGGCACCAGTGCCATAGCCCATGAGAACGTAATCGGCCAAATAAAGAGGCACTGCCTCATCATTGAAGGGGTTTTTGACGTAGGCGCCGGTAAACACGCCCCGCTTGTCCAGCTGCCCCTCATCGGCGAGCCGGTCCACCTCGGATGCGCTGCCAACGCGGGCGACAAAATCGCTCACCGCAGCACGCTGCTCGTCCGTAGTAATGGCGTCCACCAGGGGGTGCTCTGGTGCCAGCACCGCATAGGTCACACCAAAGGCCGTGTCCGGTCGCGTGGTGTACACCTCTATTGCCAGCCCATCCGCATGCAGTTGACCGCCCTGATCACAGACCGGCAGTGCAAATTGCGCACCTTCGGAACGTCCAATCCAGTTGCGCTGCATGGTCTTGACCGCTTCGGGCCAGCCCTCCAGCTCATCCAGACCCTGCAACAGTTCTTCCGCGTAATCGGTAATTTTCAAGAACCACTGGGGAATGGATTTGCGCTCCACCAGTGCGCCAGAGCGCCAACCGCGCCCATCAACCACCTGTTCATTGGCCAGCACGGTCTGATCGATCGGATCCCAGTTGACCTCCGAGTCCTTGCGATAGGCCAGACCTTTTTTCATCAGGCGCGTGAACATGAGCTGTTCCCAGCGGTAATAGTCGGGCTTGCAGGTGGTGACCTCTCGGTCCCAATCGTAGGCAAAACCCAGCCGATCCAGCTGACCACGCATGTGCTCAATGTTGGCGTAAGTCCAGCTGGCCGGCGCCGTATTGTTTTTGATCGCCGCGTTTTCAGCTGGTAAGCCGAAGGCATCCCAACCCATGGGTTGCAACACATTGCGACCGCACATGCGATGGTAACGACTCACCAGATCGCCAATGGTGTAGTTGCGAACATGGCCCATGTGCAGAGCCCCGGATGGATAGGGCAACATGGAAAGGCAGTAAAATTTCTCCCGCTCGGGATCTTCGCTGACGGCGAAGGCGCGCTGGTCTTGCCAGCGGGCCTGCATGCGGGCCTCGATCGCTGCAGGCTTATAGCTATTATCGTTACTCATGAACTCTGGCTCTTTGTACATAAAAAGACAGGCGCAGGCCTGCCCGAAACCGCAAGCTTAACGCGCTCTGTGAGGCCGGCACAATGACCGCGAGGCGCACCGAGGGCGCGTTTTCAGCGGGCTGCAAGGCGCGTCCCGAGCCGCAGGTATAGCAAAGCGCCCGTGGCCCGCGTCGGTCGATGCCAAAAGGCCACGGGAAAGCGCATGAAACCCGGGAGCACTGGCCCTGGGCCGTGAAGCTGATTATGCTCTTCGCTCCAGCGGTGAGGAATCCCATCATGAGTGACAGCCCCCCCATTTTGATCGGCAAAGGTCAGGAGCAGCGCTTTCTTCTACCGGCGCTGGGCAACCGCCATGGCCTGGTTGCCGGTGCCACTGGCACGGGCAAGACCGTGACCCTACAGGTGCTGGCAGAAGGCTTTGCGCGCATGGGTACGCCAGTCTTCCTGGCGGACGTCAAAGGGGACCTTTCCGGACTGGCCGTACCGATCACACCACATCCAAAGGTGGATGAGCGCATCGAAAAGATCGGCATTGAGGATTATCAAGCACGAGGCTGGCCGACCATCTTCTGGGATGTGGAGGGCAAGCTGGGGCACCCGGTGCGCACCACGATTACGGAAATGGGACCACTGCTGCTGGCCGGTCTGCTGGAACTCAATGACACGCAGGAAGGCGTCCTCAACATCGCCTTCCGCGTTGCCGATGACCAGGGGCTGCTGCTGCTGGACCTTGAAGATCTGCAACAGATGCTTCGTTTCATCGGTGAGCAGCGTCAGGAGCTGGCGCTGGAGTACGGCAACATCAGCCCCGCTTCGGTAGCCGCCATCCAGCGACGTCTGCTGGTGCTGGAGGAACAGGGCGCGGGCGACTTCTTTGGCGAACCCGCGTTACAGCTGGAAGACCTGATGCGCCGCGCAGACGATGGCGCAGGGCATATCAATGTGCTGGCTGCAGATCGCCTGATTCGCAAGCCGCGGCTGTACGCAACGATTCTGCTTTGGCTGCTGTCCGAACTGTTTGAAGAATTGCCCGAGGTGGGTGACCCGGAGCGGCCCGAGCTGGTGTTTTTCTTCGACGAAGCGCATCTGCTATTCGACAAGGCCCCACCTGCGCTGCTGGAGAGTGTTGAGCAAATCGTGCGCCTGATACGCTCCAAGGGTGTGGGGGTTTATTTCATCACCCAGAACCCCGCCGATGTACCGGAAGATGTACTCGGGCAGCTGGGTAACCGGGTGCAACATGCCTTACGTGCCTACACTCCCAAAGACCGCAAAGCGGTACGCACCGCGGCGCAAACCTTTCGCCCCAACCCAGCGCTGGATACGGAACAAATCATCACGGAAATGGGTGTCGGCGAGGCACTCGTCTCGACGCTGGATACGGAGGGCGTGCCGACGCAGGTTGATGCCTGTCTGATATGCCCGCCCAGCTCACGCATCGGTCCACTCAGCGAATCAGAGCGCAGCGCAGCGCGCGCGGCCAGCCCTTTGGCGGGCCGCTATGAAGAGCGTATCGACCGGGAGTCCGCCGCCGAGGTCCTGCTGGCACGCGCCAAGAAAGCCGCCGCTGCCGCAGAGAAAGCGCGCGCGAAAGGCTCAGATAAGAAAAAAACTCGCCCATCACGTCGCGGCGACAGCCCGACCGAAGCCGCCGTAAAGAGTTTTGCGCGCAGCTTCGGCACCCTCTTGGGCAAGGAAATCATGCGCGGCGTTATGGGCGTTCTGAAGCGCGGCAGCTGACCGCGCCCGGGCATAGGGCGCCCTGCGCTAGCGGCGCAGACGGTGAATATGCGTCAGCAATTCATCCAGCCCCTGGCCGGCACCATCACCTGAAGCCAGTGCTGCTTGAATGTTTGGGGCCAGTGTCTTGCCCAGCTCCACCCCCCACTGGTCAAAGGCGTTGATGCCCCAGAGCACACTCTCACAAAAAACCTTGTGCTCATAAAACGCCAGCAGGCGCCCGAGGTGCTCCGGATCCAACTGGTTCAGCATCAGCAGTTCAGAGGGACGGTCGCCGGCAAACACGCGTTGCGCCAGTAAGGCTTCCGGCACTGTCCCCAGCGCATCACGGGTGGCGGCCTCATCGCGCCCGCTCGCCAATGCCGTCATCTGCGCCAGCATATTGGCCAACAGTTCGTCGTGTGCTTCCTGATCACTGTGATCCGGACGCGCGACCGCAACGAAATTCTGGGGCACCACATCGCTGCCCTGATGCAGGGCCTGAAATACCGAATGCTGGGCCTCAGTGCCCGTCTCACCGAACACCACCGGCGCGGTTTGCAAGGTTGAAGCCGTCCCGTCAGCACATACTGATTTGCCGTTGGATTCCATAATGAGCTGCTGCAGATAAGCAGGCAGCAAACGCAGCCGCTGGTCATAGGGCATGCAGCCCCAGGCAGCATAGCCACAAATATTACGGTGCCAAACACTGATCAAGGCAGCCAGCACCGGCAAATTTTCACTCAAGGGTGCCTGCTGAAAATGGCGGTCCATGGCCGCCGCACCGTCAAGCAGGCGGCGGAAGCGCTCAGATCCCATGCGCGCCGCTGCCGCCAGACTGACCGGCGACCACAGGGAATAGCGCCCGCCCACCCAGTCGGAGAAGTACAGCAACCTTTCGGCAGCAATTCCGAAGGAAGCGGCCCGTTCAATTTGCGAGGTGACCGCAAACAACCGCTGCTGCGCAGCTTCCTCACCACGCGCGGAGGTCAGCCAGCTACGCAACCGTCGACCGTGCAGTAGCGTATCGCCAGTGGTAAAACTTTTGGATACCAGCACCACCGCCGTGGTAGCCGGATTCAAGGATGCAAGGAGGCGTTCGCGCGGTAGCGCATCCACGGACCCAAGAAAGTGCACGCGCAGCGATGCCGTCTCGGACGCCAGCGCCTCGCAGATGAGCTTCGGGCCCAACAAAGACCCGCCGATACCCACATGCACAAGATCGGTCACCGGCTCCTGCGCCGCAGGCGGCAGCCGGCCGGCATGCAGGCTGTCAGCGAACTGGAACAGACGCGCCATGGCCGCGCGCACACGCGCAGCCTCGCTGCCGCCAACGGCTTCAAGCACTTCGGGGCAACGCAGCGCCATATGCAGAGCTGGGCGATGCTCCGTGAGATTTACCGGTGCACCGGCAAACAATGCATCGCGCTGCGCCATAATCCCCGAGCCCTGGGCCACCTGCAGTAACAGCTCCAAGGTAGGCTGATCCAAACGCACCCGCGTAAAGTCGTAGAGCAGGCCCTCAAAAGTTCGTGCGAAGTGCTGGAAGCGGTCAGGCTCCATCAGCAGGTCGGCAAGACGAATGGCAGACAGCTTGTTGTTGCATTTGTGCAACATTTCCTGCGTTTCGGGATTGATGAGAGCGTTCATGTGGCTTTTTTGACTCATGGCGACGGTAGCAATCTCCGCCTCATTCTAACGGGGTCCAAGCCAATCGCAAAGCGCCGGAGCGCCCGCTCCACCCGCCTGAAGAAGTTGCGTGATTTTTACTTAAGTAATTGTTTTTTATGATTTTAGCTTACTTTTTTGCACAAAATTCGGAGGCAAAAAAATACCCCTTCCCGGTTAGGGGAAGGGGCAGCATTTTGGAGTGATGTATCCGTCTTTCGCGCCCTGCGATGACGATGAATCGATGGGGACTCATCGCACTGGTTGTAATAATACCACGCTATGGCGAAAAAGCAACTGTTATGACCACAGAAACTTACACCTGCTCATACCATGGCTCCTGATTCCGAACGGGCACCGGCTCATCCTGGTCCGGACACTGCGCCAACAGACTGGCCACCGACCCATAACCCGGTATTTGCAGATCCGGAGCAAGCTCTGCCAGCGGCACCAGCACAAAGCGCCGCTGGGCCATGCGCGGATGGGGCAGAGTCAGGTCGGAATCGGCGTACTGCGCGTTGCCGAAGCACAGGATATCAAGGTCTATGACGCGTGGACCCCAGCGCCGTTTCTTATCACGCAATCGCCCCAGTTGCCGCTCTATGGACTGTAATTGTTGCAGCAAAGCATGCGCTGCCCCGTGCCAACGGAGCAGTACCACAGCGTTGAGAAAGTCCGGCTGCTCAACATCTCCCCAGGGCCGGGTTTTATACAGGGAGGAAACAGCCTGCAACTGGCAGACATCGAGGGTCGCCAGGTTTTCCACCGCCCGGGCCATTAGCGCTTGACTGGGGCCAAGATTGCTTCCCAGCGAGACAGCAGCCAGTTCGCCCGGCTCCGCTGTGGCGCTCAAGTATCCGTGTCCGGATCTACCCCCTCCGGGCGCTTCCGTCCACGACCCCGGCCGCCGCGGCGGCGACGGCGGCGCTTGGTCGGCGCAGCCCTCTCAACAAGTTCCGGGCGCTCCTGCTGCGCCTGGGTCCAGAAATCTGCCAATTCCTGTAGCTCAGGCTCATCCAAGGCCCGAATCAAGAGAAAGTCATAGGCGGCTCGAAAGCGGGGTTGGGACATGACCGCCAGGGCACGTGCGCCGCGCGTGCGCTTGAGCCGTAGTTGATTGAGCCAAATTTGCCGCGTCACCGCGCTGAAGCGGCGCGGAATGGCGGTGCGCTGAAGCTGCTCGTGCAGCAGTGCATCGGCAGCTTCTTCCATGGCCTGATAGGCCGGCATACCTGCCGCCTCCAAGGGTGCGATGCGCTCCAGCAGGGGTTCCCAGAGCACTGCCGCAATAAGAAAAGCTGGCGTAACGGATTTGCCCTCTGCGATGCGACGATCGGTACTCTCGGTGGCCCGCTGCACCACAGGGTGCAAACGGGCAACTCCCACATCGTCGCCCGCAGGCAGCACGGGAAACAGGTAGCGCATAAGCCCGAATTGCTGCAAGGCATCGACCGTGCGACCCGCATGACCCGTGAGAAACAGCTTGCAGACTTCCTCAAACAGTCGTGCCGGTGGGATTTGCTCCAGACGCGGCGCGACGGCCGCCATGGGCGCCGCCGTGGCGGGCTCCAGAGTCACGCCTAGCTTGGCCACAAACCTCGCGGCACGTAGCAGGCGTACCGGATCTTCGCGATAACGAATTTCCGGATCACCAATCAGACGCAGACTGCGTTGCTGCAGATCGCGAAACCCACCCACATAATCCCGAATCTCGCCGTTCACGGGATCCATAAACAGGGCGTTGATGGTGAAGTCACGGCGCACCGCGTCTTCTTCCACCGAACCCCAGACATTGTCCCGCAGGATGCGGCCATCATCGTCCTGATGCCCGGGAGCCTGTCCGCCCTGGCCACGAAAGGTGGCGACCTCCAGCAGCGCACCTCGCATGCGCACATGGGCAAGACGGAAACGACGACCAATCAGACGACAGCGCGGAAACACGGCTTTCACCTCTTCCGGCGTGGCGTCCGTGGCCACATCAAAGTCCTTGGGACGCTCACCGAGGAGGAGATCACGCACGCTACCGCCCACGATGTAGGCTTCATACCCAGCTTGCTGCAGGCTCTCAACCACCTCGGTGGCTGAAGCGCAGAGCTGCCGGGTATCAATGCCGTGCTCGTCACGAGTTATGAGGTCGGGTTTAGAAATGGCTCAATCCTGCTGCTGGGGCGTCGCTAGGGACGCAGCCGAAACCCGCATTCAAAGCGGGCAGCATTGTGAGTCTAGCACGCACGAGGGCGATCACAGCTAGCGTTCCAGCAGCGGCAGCTTGTCCGGCTTGCCATCCCACTCGGCAGCATCGGACGGCGGATCACGCATTTCGGTGACCACGGGCCAGATAGCCGCGAGTTCTGCATTGAGCTGGATAAACTGCTCCTGTCCCTCGGGCAGGTCATCCTCCGGATAGATTGCCTCAGCCGGGCACTCCGGCTCGCACAAGGTACAGTCAATACACTCATCCGGATCGATGACCATAAAGTTTGGGCCCAGGTGAAAACAATCCACCGGGCACACCTCCACACAGTCCGTGTAGCGGCACTTGATGCAGTTCTCCGTGACTACGAAGGTCATCCCAGACGCTCCATAAAAATGCCCAGCACATGTTCCGCAGCACCGGTAGGCGCGGGCGAACCAGAATCAAGGAACAGGAATACCCGGCTGTTGTCACCGTCAGCAACCACCTGCGTCCGATAGAACCCGGAGTAATCGGGGCCGGAACCGCGGTTCCAGAACGCCAGCTTCTGCCAGAAACTGCGCTCATCCGGCCGCAGATGCACGTACTCAAAACGATGATCCCCGTTCGCCGCATCGTCCAGCGCACGCATGCCGCTGCGATTGATGGCGAAGCCCAGGCGTCGGGATACACTGTCAGAACTGTCGAGCACGGAGAGATAGACCCCTTCAGCGGACCAGGCCATAAATGCATTGGCGTCGCCGCGTCCACCGGTAGAAACGGCCCGGGGGGGACCCGGATTCAGCTCACTGGCAGAGGGCATACGCATCTGCGGCGCATTAATCAGCAACGGCGCGCGATACTGGATGCCGTCAAGTCCTTCCGGCACCCGCAGGGGCTCCACTTCCTCACTCAACATGTACTCTGGAGGGCGGTCCTGGTACCAGCTGCAGGCCGGCAGAAGGGCTGCGAGCAAGAAGCCCGCGCAGCAATTTCGAAGTTTCAACATATCAGAAAGAGGGTTCCATGCCCGCCATGAGGCCGAGTTGTTCCAGACAGGCCCTGAGACCCGGCTGATGCTGTTGATCCAGGGGCAGCAGCGGCAGACGTATGTGCGAACCTGCCAGCCCCATCTCATAAGCGCCCCATTTTACAGGAATCGGATTGGTTTCGATGCCCAAATGTGCGTAGAGCGGTTGCAAGCGGCCCTGCAGTGCCAGCGCCTGCTGTTTTTGTCCCTGGCGCGCGAACGCACACAGACGGGCCAGATGTGCCGGCGCAAGATTGGCAGCAACAGAGACCACGCCAGCCGCACCCGCAAGCATCACTTCTGCACAGCTGTCGTCATCACCACTCAACACCTGAAGCCGACCGTCACAATGGGTCAGCAATTCGCGTGCGCGTGCCGCACCCGGCACTGCTTCCTTGATCGCCACCACCGAGTCCAGCCTGGCCAGGCGGCCTACCGTTGCCGGTTGCAGATCCACAGCCGTGCGCGATGGCACGTTGTACAGCACGATAGGCAGCTCGACCGACCGCGCAATCATACGATAGTGCGCTTCCAGACCCGCCGCAGTTGGTCGGTTATAGCTGGGGGTGACCACCAGCGCGCCGTCCGCACCCAGCGCATGCGCCAGCCGCGTACGCGTGACCGTGGCATCGGTAGCGGGGGATCCGGTGCCGGCCAGAATCTGCATCCTGCCCGCCACATGGCCGACGGCACATTCCAGCAGGGCCTGAAACTCCGCTGCGGTGAGTGTGGCTGACTCACCCGTCGTACCGGCAACCACTACGCCACTGGAACCGCCTTCGCGAACATAATCTAGCAACCGAACAAAAGCCTGAAGATCAATCTTTCCAGACTCATCAAGCGGCGTAATCAGCGCGACAATACTGCCTTCGAACATGAAAATCGGGACCCCGAATATGCTGGCGCAATAGTACTTGCGCCCTATTGAGGGGGCAAGTATGCTGCCTGCAAAGGACGTCTATCCTGAGCGCCTCCCGGGCCGCCAGAACGTCACCGGGGAGCGCGCAGATCACACCGCCGAAGGAGTCCCTATGGTCAAGATTGGTGAGCCCGTTCCTGCATTCAAGCTGCCCGCCACGGGCGACCAAGAGCTCGGTCTAAATAGCTTCGCCGGCCAGCAGCTGGTGCTCTACTTCTACCCCAAAGACAACACGCCGGGATGCACCCGCGAAGGTCAGGATTTTCGTGATCATTTCGCGGCATTTCAGGCCGCCAATACCGCCATCGTTGGCGTCTCGAAGGACAGCGTGCGCAAGCACGAAAACTTCTGCGCCAAACACGAATTCCCTTTTGACCTGATCGCGGATGAAGACGAAGTGCTGTGCAAAATCTTCGACGTCATCAAGGAGAAAAACATGTACGGGCGCAAGTACATGGGCATCGAGCGCTCAACCTTTTTGATCGACGCCACGGGCGTACTGCGCGCCGAATGGCGCAAAGTACGGGTACCCGGACACGTGGAAGCGGTACTGGAGGCAGCCCAGGCTTAGCTTTGCGAACCAAAGACACCCAGCATCCGTTGATAATCAGCCACCAAGGAAGCCAAAGAAACTGATGGGAAACAACAAGCGTCTGTACGTACTTGATACCAATGTGCTCATGCACGATCCGACCGCCCTGTATCGCTTTGAAGAGCACGACGTCTTTCTTCCCATGATGGTGCTCGAAGAGTTGGACGCAGCCAAGAAAGGGCTGTCAGAAGTTTCCCGCAACGTACGCCAGGTAAGCCGCTTTATCGGCGAAATGATGGCCGATCAGGGTGACACGCTGGATGACGGCTTGTCCTTGCAAGTTCCGGACGGCCTCGATCTTGCCACCGGCCACGGACGCCTCTACTTCCAGACCAGCATGCCGCAGACGCATTCCAGTCTGCTGCGTGATGGATCCTTTGCCGATAATGAAATCCTCAGCACGGTGATGGCCCTGCGCGAGGACATGCAGGATCGCGAAGTGATATTGGTCTCAAAGGACATCAACCTGCGCATCAAGGCAGCGATACTGGGCGCCCGCGCCGAAGATTACTTCAACGACCGCGCACTGGATGATCTCACGCTGCTTTACAAAGGCATGCGACGGGAGGATGAATCCTTCTGGGAGCGCTACACGGAACTGGAGTCCTGGACAGAAAACGGCGCCACCCTGTATCGAATTGCACGTGTTGAAGGTGATGACTGGTTCCCCAACCAGTGCATTGCTATCGGCCAGGGCGAATGCGTGGAAGGCATCGTGCGCGAAGTCAGCGATCACGAGGTGGTCCTGCAGCTAATCAATGATTACCAGGGCGGCAGCCGCAATGTTTGGGGCATACAAGCGCGCAACCGGGAACAGAACTTTGCCCTCAACCTGCTCATGGACCCGGACATTGATTTTGTGACCCTGCTCGGCACCGCCGGCACCGGCAAAACTCTGCTGACACTGGCTGCGGGACTGGCACAAACGCTGGATGAAAAGCGTTACAGCGAGATCATCGTCACCCGTGCGACCGTTTCCATCGGTGAAGACATTGGTTTCCTACCGGGCACGGAGGAAGAAAAAATGACACCCTGGATGGGCGCCCTGACCGACAACCTGGAAGTTCTCACGCAACCCCAGGAAGGGGGCGAATGGGGTCGCGCTGCCACCAATGACCTGCTCGCCAGCCGGGTCAAAGTCCGCTCCCTGAACTTTATGCGTGGACGCACCTTCCTCAACCGCTACGTGATCATTGACGAAGCGCAAAACATCACCCCAAAGCAGATGAAGGCCCTGCTGACCCGTGCTGGACCCGGCACGAAAATGATTTGTTTGGGGAACGTGGGCCAGATCGACACCCCCTATCTGACAGAGACCACGTCAGGGCTGACTTTTGCCGTTGACCGTTTCAAGGGTTGGCGCCATGGCGCCCACATCACGCTGCGCACGGGTGAGCGCTCACGACTGGCAGACTATGCGTCCGAGGTACTTTGAACCTCTAGCTCTTCTTCCACGAGCACGTTCTCGGAAGGTCGCGGCCAGGCTTTAAGCACGGCCTGGACCACGGTCGCCAACGGGATGGCAAAAAACACCCCCCAAAAACCCCAGATGCCACCGAACACGAGAATGGCGACGATAATCGCAATGGGGTGCAGGTTGACCGCCTCGGAGAAGATCAGCGGCACCAGGACGTTGCCGTCGAGAACCTGAATCACCGTGTAGGCGATCAGGACGCTGCCAAATTCCCAACCCCAACCAAACTGGAAGTAGGCCACCAGGGCAACGGGCACGGTAGCAGCGAAGGCACCCACGTAGGGAATCAGCACGGAAAAGCCGACCACGGTCGCCAGCAAGGCCGCATATTGCAGCCCCAACACCATAAACGTGATGTAGCTCACCGCACCCACAATCAGAATTTCCAAAACCTTGCCGCGTACGTAGTTGGCAATCTGCCGTTCAACATCACGCCAAATAGCACTGACCAGATGGCGCTCACGGGGCAGATAGCCCACGAACCAGGTAATGATCCGATCCTTATCCATGAGCCAGAAATAGACCAGCACCGGAATGAGCACCAGCAAAATCAGCAGGCTGGCGAGCGTGGCGACTGAGGCCAGCGACCAACCCAGCACCTGCTGCCCCACGGAGGCAAGCTGGGCGCTGATATTGGCAACCAGCAGACTGATCTGCTCTTGAGAGACCAGCTGCGGATACTGCCGGGGTAACTCAACCAGCAGCGCCTGGCCCTGCGTAACATAACCAGGCAAAGCGCCAACCAGCTGCGTCAGCTGACGCGTGATAATCGGAATGACACCGAACAAAAGGAAAAACAACCCGGCCAGAAACAGGACGAAGACCAGCAGCACAGCCCAGGTGCGACTGAGACCGAGACGCTGCACGAACTGCACGCCAGCCTCCAGCAGGTAGGCCACCACGATGCTGGCCAGCACCGGCCACAGCATGCGACCAAAACCAAATACAATCAGCGACCCGACCAACAGGCTCATGGCCAGAATGACGATCTGCGGATCGGCCAGCGTGCGCCTAAACCAGGCTTTCAGCAGGTCCACGGTTACGGAAGTCCGTTACGTAAGGTTGTTGGAGAAGACCCGAAACTGGCGCGAAGGACCAGCTCAGAAGTCCCAGGTCCAGAAGGCTTCAACCTCAAGATCCTGCCCGAGATTTTCGGTTGCCACACCGAGCACGTTGCCTCCGAAGATATAGTCTGCGGGCGCGTAGGCAGCATTCAGGTTGAAACGTCCACTGGCACCGGTTTTACGGCTGAACCCAAGCAGCATGGCGTGATCTGCCAGCTCGTCGTTCAACGCGCGCTGCAGCGTTCGCGAGGTAGGATCAGGTGTTGAACGGGAGCTAAGTTCGGCCCGCCATTGCATGTCCTTGCCATTGCTCCAGGTATAGCCCAGCTTCAGCACGGTGAGATCGTCCCAGGCAAAGTTGGGGCTGGTGGAGTCACCGAGCAGGGACAGGAACCTGGCCGGCAACATGCGGCTGGGAAAAGCGCTGACGTCACTGTACATCACCCGTTCCAGCGAAACATTCAGACTGGAACGCTCGGTGGCCTGGAACGCCACGCCGAGCGATGCACGCGCTGGAATATCAAAGTCGGCGGGGCTGGAGTAGACCCCGCGATAGTGAGCGAACTCCTCCATATCAATGCGCGATTGAAAGCCAGCTCCGACACGCACGCGACCGGCCAGCGGGCTGCTGACATTTAAACGCACACCCGTGCCGTAGGCGCTCTCCTGGTAGGGCTGGAAACCGCGGCTGGTTTCGAACAGCTCGGTGGGGTTGCCGACGGACATCATGCCCAACTGGGAACTGCCATAGCTCTGATAAGCCATGATCGCCTCAACACCGAGCATGCCGGAATTTCCGAGCTCCTGAAAGACACCGGAGGTTAGCAGTTGACGCTCGAAACCCAATCCGGGATTGCGCATGTTGCCGGCGTCGTTCAAACGTTGCTGGACACCAAAACTCTGCAGGTCGAATTCGTAGCGCGTCCAGCTTCGGCTGCTCGGCTCCAGACCCTCGGCGAAAGCTGGTAGCAAGGAAACCAGTTCGGGCTGGAGCCAGGAAATCTTTAACGGCGGCAGCTCGGCCTCCACCAGGTAATCCGGTGTGAGCTCACGGGCGAGATACTCTTGCCAGGGCCCGAGACCAAAGCCAAAACTGTGGAACGGTGTTAGTCCTGCGCTGGCGCTCACGTAGCTGGTCAGGAAGCTGGCTGGCAGCTGGGCAGCAGCCAGCGTCGGGACCATGCCCGCCACTATTAGTGCTGCTGAAAATCGCCGCCTTACTGTCATGAACTGCTTTCTCTGATCGCCGCACAGCGTCCCAGCGCAAAATATGGCAGGAAAACCACAAAAGGTCAACGGAAAAAGGCCCGCGCCGACGCGCCGGAACGGCTGCCAACAGGCCAGTATTTCAAGGGTCTGTGGCGTCTCTCCTGTAATCTGGTGGAACGGATAAAACCCCCGATTCCCCCACGCAAAAACGTTGCGCCGACGCCACAGCCAGGCGCCAAAACTTACTGCCCGACGCGCTCGGCGATCGCAGCGCCCATGCTCGCCGTCGTTCCGGAACCACCCACATCTGGCGTGGTGCGATCGCGCGCCGCCAACGTTTCCCGGATAGCGCGACGCAGGTGCGCCGCCCGATCTTCCATACCCAGATGGGATAGCATCTGCGCGGCTGCCAACATCAGCGCCACCGGGTTGGCAATGCCCTGGCCGGCAATATCCGGAGCCGAGCCGTGCACGGCCTCGAACATGGCCGCACCCTGGCCGATGTTGGCGCCGGGCGCGAGACCCAGGCCACCCACCAGTCCGGCACAGAGATCGGAAATGATGTCACCGAACAAATTGGTGGTAACAATCACATCGAACTCCCAGGGATTCATGACCAGCTTCATGCAGGTGGCATCAACGATCATCTCACTGCTCTCGATGTCCGGATAGTCGGCTGCCACCTCGCGCGCCACGTCAAGAAACATGCCGGACACCATCTTCAGGATATTGGCCTTGTGCACGATGGTGACCTTTTTGCGGCCCTCGCGCTGCGCCAGCTCAAAGGCATAGCGCGTGATGCGCTCGCAGCCGGCCCGCGTGACCACCATCTTGGATTCTGCCGACTGCCCGTCCTCGCTGATGCACGCGTCAGCCGCCAGGTAGGCACCCTGCGTGTTCTCGCGCACGGTAATGATATCGATGTTCTCGTAATGCGACTTGGTACCAGGCAGGGAAACCACCGGGCGCACGTTGGCATACAGGTCGAACTCTTTGCGCAGCGACACGTTTATGGATCGAAAGCCGCGACCCACGGGCGTGGTCAGCGGGCCCTTCAGACAGATGCGATTGCGCGCGATGGATTCCAGAGTTGCATCGGGGGTCAGGGAGCCGCTGCGCTCGAGAGCGGCCAGACCCGCATCGGCCTGCTCGTAGCTCAGGTCCACATCAAGTGCGTCCAGTACCCGCAGCGTTGCGTCCATGATTTCCGGTCCGATTCCGTCGCCGGGAATCACCGTAATGGGAGTTGCCATTGCCTGTCTCCTAGGGTGCCGGCTGCAACCGGCTTAAGAAAGCCCACCATTATAGCGCACCGGGCTGACCGGGCGGCGGGCTTATTGACGATCGCCGGGCCTGAGACGGCCGTTCAGATACAGCTCACCGGCCGGGGCAGACCCGCATAGCGACAGGCCTGCTTGGCCGGGCCCTCGGGAAACAGGCGGTAGAGCTCGCGACTGCTCAGGGCCTCCTGTTGCAGACGCGCGCGCGCCAGCTTCAGCAGCGCCCGCATGGGCGGCGCGATTTCGTATTGCTCATAGTGGCTGCGCAACAGCTCAATAATGGCCCAGTGATCGGCTGCCAGGGTGATGCCGTCCAGAGACGCCCAGTGCCGGGCCACCTCCGGTGTCCAGGTGTGCCAATCCTGCAGATAACCCTCTGCATCCAGTGCCAGCTCCGTGCCGTCCGGAAGCTGCAGCAAGGCTGGCGTTCCCGTGTCCGTCATAGCCAGCTCAGCACCTGCTCATGACGAGCCACCAGCGCCACCCATGCATCATCAGTAAGACTGTGAACGCCCTCCGGCACCGGCAGGCCACGCGCGGCGCAGTCCGCCTGAAGGCAGGCGAGCTGGATATGCTTAGGCCAGCGATGCCCGCCCTGCAGCAACAGCACCCCCTGATCGGCGAGCAGGAGCCAATCGCCCGGCAGCACTTCCGGAAAACAGGCTTCCCGGGCGGAGGGATGGGTCAACAGATGCAGTCGTGGCGTGCTCATCAACACACCAGCAGGCGCGTGCAGCGCTGTTGGGCCAACTGCCAATCCGCCGGCGGCAGAGCAGTCGGTTCCAGCCACCAGCATGAGGCCGCCGGCACGGACTGGTCCGCGCGGCGATAAAAGGCCGCTGTCGTCAAATCCGGCAGGCTGGCCCAGGCCTTTTGACCCGGCGGCAGCATAGCGGCGGTCGGATCACGCTCATGCAGCAGTTGCCAGAGCCCGTCGCCGATAAAAAACAGACTCAGGGGCCGATCCAGAACCGCCGCAGCCAGGGCCAGGTCGAGCGCCTCCCGGCCACTGCGCTCGGCCCAGGGCGCGCTGCATACCAGCAGCCCGAGCGTTGTACCGGCGCTGCTCACAAACACACGCAGCGATCGGCTTGCGCCTCACGCGTAAAAAACTCGGCCAAACCGGCTTCGCGCCAGGGCGCGTCGGGTACCGCCGCTGCGGGCAGTCGACGCTGCGCCGACGCGGAGCACAGAAGCAGGGGGAAATTGCCCTGCTCCGCCAGCTCCACATAGGCGCGGCTCAGGTCCACCGTGCCGCGGTCCGTCTGGCGACCTGACAAGACGTGATAGACACCATCTTCCCGAAAGAAAACCGCCTCCACCTCGTGGCCGGCCGCCACGGTCGCGCGCAGCAGGCGCAGGGCCAGCATGGAGCGGGATTGACCCCAGGGACTGGCGCTGACCATAAGCATGAGTTTCACGTAGACTGGTTTCCTTGGTACGGCGAACCGGCGGCAGATCCGGTTGTCATAGAAAGTCTTATGGAATCCCAGCGCATGGTCAAGACAACAGTTCGCCTCATGGTCCGGAGCCTGCTGGCTACAGCGCTGTTGCACAGCGCCGGGCCGGCGCTTGCACAGGATTCAACGCTGGGCCGGCAAGACCAGCGTATTGCCCTGCCAGACCTGGGCAATTCCGCCCGCCATGTGCTGTCCGAGGGTGAGAAGGAAGAGTATGCGCGCGCCATGCTGATGCAGATGCGCGCCTATGAAGTCATGGTGGAAGACCCGCTGATCGCCGACTATTTTGCCGACATGGGCTATCAACTGGTGGCCCACAGCGACCAGCCTGAGCAGCACTTTCATTTTGTCGTGCTGGACGAGAAGCGGGTCAATGCATTCGCAGCACCCGGTGGCATGGTAGCCCTGCACAGCGGGCTGATTCTCGCCGCGGAAGACGAACACGAAGTCGCCGGCGTGCTGGCCCATGAAATTGCGCACATCACCCAATTGCATATGTTCCGCGCTCTGGAAAACACCCAGAACATGACCATTCCCATCGCCCTGGGCATGCTGGCCCTGGTACTGGCTGGTGGCGGCGGCGGCGAGGCCATTAGCGGCGCCCTGGCGGGCGGAGCCGCGCTGCAACAGCAGGCCTGGATCAACTTTACCCGCGCCAACGAAGCCGAAGCGGATCGCATTGGCATCGTCACGCTGACACAGGCTGGCTATGACCCCATGGGCATGGCTGAATTCTTCGAGCGTTTGAACCGGATCAACCGTCCCAGTGGCGAAGCGCCGCCGGAATTCCTCCGTACCCACCCGGTCACCACCAGTCGCATCGCCGAAGCCAAGGCCCGCGCGGCCAACATGGAACGACCGGAGACGCGTGACGGACTGAATTTCTATCTGGCCCAGGCCCGGCTCCGGGCGCTTTATGAAAAGGAAGCCGGGCCCGCCATCTACTGGTTCCGGGACGCACTGGAAGACCCCGCTACGCCGTCTCAGATCGAGGCCCATCAGTATGGTCTGAGTATCGCGCTCCAGCGCGACCGCCAGTATGCAGAGGCTGAACAGCTGCTGGAACGACTGTTGGCACAGCGCCCCAATCACCTGCCCTTCCTGCTACAGAAAGCCAGTCTTGATTTGGCAAAGGGCCAGTCCGAGCAGGCGCTGGCGTCGCTGGCAGAGCTTCACCGCGGCTTTCCGGGCAACCACGCGATTGCCACGCAGTACAGCGAGGCCCTGCTCCTTGGCGACGATCCGGACCAGGCGCGCATCGCAGCCACCATTCTGCGCGAGCAACTTCAGCGACGGGATGACGAGCCGCGTTTATATCGCCTGCTGGCACGCGCTTCGGCCCTGTCCGGCGATGATTTCAACGCTTCGCTGGCGCTGGCCGAGTACTACTTTCGCAGCGGCGAGGTGACCGAGGCCCTCCAGCAGCTGGACATGGTGATCGCGCGCGAGGATCTTAGCTATTATCAGCGTTCCAGCACCGACGCGCGACTGGAGGAAATGCGCGTTATTGCCAGCCAATTCGACCACTCTGAAGCAGACTGATTGATGAAATATCACGACCCAGCGCGTCGTTCAACGTCTCAATCGCGGCCTGTCATGATACTGTAACAGCCACTCATATACTCTAAAGCGGTAGCAAACCTAGGCAATAGAAGACGCATGAACACGAGCCAAGCGGAAGTGCTGGTTGTGGACGATGAGGCGGCGATCCGAGAGATGATTCAATTCGCTCTTCGGCGCGCAGGCATGACTGTGACGGGGGCGGGCAACGCACAGTCGGCTCTGGCCTCGATCAGCGACCGCAAACCGGACATTATCCTTATGGATTGGATGATGCCCGGTGTTAGCGGTTTGGAACTTACGCGAAGATTGCGGCGCGAGCCGGTGACCGCCGACATCCCCATCATCATGTTAACGGCGAAGGTCACCGAAGATGATAAGGTGGCGGGGTTGGAAGCTGGCACCGATGATTATTTGGTAAAGCCATTCTCGCCCCGCGAGCTGATCGCACGCATAAATGCGGTACTGAGACGCACCAGCCCGGCGGACGATGAAGGTCAGATCGCAGCGGGCGACTTGATCATGGACACCATTTCTAGGCGCGTTATGGCAGGGGGGCAGGATGTGCATATGGGCCCCACCGAGTATCGGCTTCTCGAGTTTTTCATGAGCAATCAGGGTCGAGCATACAGCCGCACTCAACTGCTCGATCATGTCTGGGGCACCAATGCCTACCTTGAAGAGCGAACTGTTGATGTTCACATCCGCCGGCTACGTAAAGCGCTACAGCCCTCGAAGACAGACGGTTACGTACAGACCGTCCGAGGTCACGGATATCGGTTTCTGGTCGAGGCTTGAGCTCACATGATCGGCCGCTCCTGGAGGCGCCACGGCATACGTCTCTTTGCCGCTCTGGCACTGCTCATGCTGGCCGGGTGGCTCATGGGACACACAGGGGTTGTCTTGCTAGTAGGCCTGAGCGGCTACCTGATGTGGCAGCTGTTCAACATCGGCCGGCTTGATCAGTGGCTTTCTGATGAACAGAGGAGCCCACCCGAGAGTCTAGGAATCTGGGCCGACATCTTTGACCAAATTCACACGCTGGAGAAGCTTAACCAGAGGCAGCTTGAGCAAAACCGGAAAATTATTGGGGAGTTCCGGAGCATGACCGATGCATTACCCGATGCCACGCTGGTACTGGACGAGCAAGACGCGATCACCTGGTTCAACGAAGCGGCCAGAAAATTGCTCGCGCTGAAAAACCCAGAGGATCTGGGGCAGCCAGTCACCAACCTACTGCGTGACCCCGACCTCGCCGACTGGATCAGTGCGGCAAGCCAGCTTGAGAGCCGCTTTGAAATGTCCAGCCCATTGGACGTGAACGTTCGCCTATCGGTCAGCGCTTTGCGACATCGCGAGGACCAACGGCTATTAATCCTGCGGGACGTTACTGATCTTCACAATCTGGAGCAGGTGCGACGCGACTTTGTTGCCAACGTGTCACACGAACTGCGCACGCCCCTTACCGTATTGACCGGTTACCTGGAATCGCTCCGCGGCTATGACGATGTGGAACTGGCGCCTGCCATCGAACGGATGCAGGATCAGGCGATGCAGATGCAAGCGCTACTTACCGATCTGTTGGAACTTTCGCGTTTACAAGAAAGCACTCAAAGCCCCCTGGACGAACCCATGGACGTGTGCGCCATGCTGTTACAACTGCGCGAACAGGCCGAAGAAATCAGCCGTGGGCGCCACAGCATTCAAATCGATTGCGAGCGGGGCCTGCAGCTGCTGGGCAACCGCAAGGATATCGAGAGCGCATTCCGGAATCTGCTGAGCAATGCGGTTAAATACACCCCGGCACCGGGCAACATCCATATTACCTGGCGACGTGAACCGGACGCGCTGGTGCTTCGCGTCAGTGATACCGGCATGGGCATACCCAGCCGTTCCATCCCTCGCCTGACGGAGCGCTTTTATCGGGTCGGATCTGACCGGGCGCGCCAACGTGGAGGCACAGGCCTGGGGCTGGCTATCGTCAAGCATGCGCTGAACAGCCACGGCGCCCGACTGGAGGTGGAATCGACGCTCGGTGAAGGCAGCACCTTCAGCTGTATTTTTCCGCTGACGCGGGAGGTATCAATAAAGCCTGAACGCAGCGATACCCGCTAACGCCGACTCAGGAATCCGCAAGCTTGCACAAGCCCTAGTTGCCTAAAATGGTGCCATGAAAAACGACCACGCCACAGAATCAGAAGCCACCTATGCCGCCGTGGACCTGGGCAGCAATAGTTTTCACCTGGTGGTGGCCCGACGCGAACACGGTGAACTGCGCTTTATCGACCGCATTCGCGAAATGGTCCGACTGGCTGGGGGGCTGGATGCGTCTGGCCGGCTCGATCCGGAGGTGCAAAGTCGCGCTCTCGAGTGCCTGGCGCGCTTTGGTCAACGCCTGCGGGGTATCCCGAACATCAACATACGGGCCGTAGGCACTCAGAGCCTCCGCCGCATGCGCAACTCGAACGCCTTCCTGATGATTGCGGAAACTGCGCTGGGGTGCCCGGTCGACATCATCGGCGGCCGTGAGGAGGCTCGCCTGGTCTATCTTGGCGTCTCCCAGGGCGTCGCTGGCCATGACGAACAGCGCCTCGTCATTGACATCGGCGGCGGCTCAACCGAATTGGTTATCGGCGCCGGGCTGGAATCGCTAGAAATGGAAAGCCTGCAAGTCGGTTGCGTTTCCAGCACCCAATGGTATTTCGACGATGGCCGAATCAGCCCAGAACGATTCATGCGCGCCCAGCAGGCGGCCATGGCCGAGATGCAGGAACTGCAGGCGCGTTATCGCCGACGCGGCTGGCAAACAGCAATCGGCTCCTCCGGCACGATTCGGGCGGCCGCGCGCATCTGCGTTGAGCGGGGCTATGCGGAAGAGCAGCTGACGAGAGCCGCTTTGGACCGTTTGATCGATGACGCGCTGCAATTCGAGAGCATCGACACCCTAAAACTATCCGGGCTCTCCAAGCGCCGTCATGCGGTATTTATCGGTGGTCTGGCGGTCTTAAAAGCGTGCTTCGAGGCGCTGGCCATTGAACAGCTGCAGATTTCACCTTACGCCTTACGCGAGGGTGTACTGCATGACTTACTGGGTCGTCAGGAACATCGGGATCCCCGGGCCAAGACCGTACGCGCCTTCATGGCGCGCTACGGGGTCAGCACGGCCCAGGCCGCGCGCGTACGCACGCTGGCCACCCGCGTTCTGGCCCAGTTGACACCGCCCGGACCGCGCCGGGACATGCTGTCCGAACTGCTGGCCTGGGCTGCTGATTTGCATGAAACGGGGCTCGGCATCTCGCACAGCCATTACCAGCGTCATTCAGGCTACCTGATACGGGAGTCGGATATGGCAGGCTTCTCCCAGCAGGAGCAACTTTTTCTGGCCAATCTCGTTCGCTATCATCGCCGCGAATTGCCCGAGAATTTTGCCGAAGAACTACCGCCGCGACTGCATGAGCCACTCCGGCTTTGCCTCTTCGCTCTACGCCTGGCCTGCATCTTGTGCCGAACTCGCGATGATCGCGCCTTGCCTGAGATTTTCCTGCAACGGGAGGAGCAGGCTGTACAACTCAGGCTGGACGCAAGCTGGGTCATGAGCCACCCGCTAACCGTTACCGACCTTGAACAGGAACAGAGACAACTGCGCGCTGCAGGCTTGCATCTTGATCTGGCGCTGGAAATGGCGGGACCCACGGTTGCGCCAGAACGGCAATTGGCCCATGACTGACTTTCTTCCCAGCGCCAGCGTACAGCGCCTCCGACAGCGGGCCCAACTGCTTGCCGGCGTGCGCGATTTCTTTGCGCAACGCGACGTGCTGGAAGTGGAAACACCGATCCTGTCCCGCTTTGGCAACTCGGACCCCGGTATGGAGCAGCTCCAGGCCTGCGATGGCCGCTACCTGCGTACATCACCGGAATACGCCATGAAGCGCCTGCTGGCGGCGGGCATCGGTGACTGCTATGAACTGGGGCGGGTCTTTCGAGCCGGTGAATCGGGGCGCCATCACAATCCCGAATTTTCCCTGCTCGAGTGGTATCGCAGTGGCTGGGGCTACGCGCAGCTCATGGATGAGGTGGCGGCGCTGATTTGCACCCTTGGGGAAATGTTTGGCCAGCGCTATTGCGTTCACCATGTGTGCTGGCAGGCGTTGATCCAGCAACACAGTGGGCTGGACCCGCTAAGCGCTTCCCTTGAGCAGATGGCCGCGTGCATTGAGGAGAGCGGCCTCGTGGTACCGGCTATTGAGGCACTGGATCGGGATGGCTGGCTGGATCTATTGATCAGTAGCTGCGTGCAGCCGGCCCTGCCCAAAGGACAGCTCACACTGGTATCACTCTACCCGGCTTCCCAAGCGGCCCTGGCGCGAATACACGCGCCGGACCCGCGCTTTGCAGAGCGCTTCGAAGCCTTTCTCGGCCCACTGGAACTCGCCAATGGCTATGGTGAGCTGACCGACGCCGGCGAACAAAGGTCCCGCTTTGAAACGGAGAACGCAAAACGCCGCGCCGCGGGCCGCGCGGTGGTGCCGCTGGACGAAGCCCTGCTGGCGGCACTGGAGGCAGGCATGCCGGCCTGCTCTGGCGTGGCACTGGGTATGGACCGCCTGCTCATGGCGCTGACTGATGAACCGGCCCTGGACGCTGTGCTGGCCTTTCCACAGGCCCGGGCCTGATCCCGCCTGTCTTTAAAAACTCCACCCCACCGAGGTGGTGAGACCCCAGTCCGTTTGTTCCGCCGTCACGTCGATCGGGTCGCTGTCATAGGCAAGATAAAACTCCATGGACCAGAACAGATCCTCAATCAACTCAAGCTTGAAAGTAGAGCGGAGGTCCGAACGGATACGACCGCTTTCCGTGAGACTGGGGTAGACCGACAGCGTCGTATCAACTGAGCGCTCCGGCGAGGCAAACATAAAGTGTCGGTAGCGCGCGGTGGCCTGCATCTCAACACTGCTGTTACGCTCCCCGTCCACCGGACGTTCCTCGGTAGCGATGGCGCCGAGCGCCACCCGGAACCAGGTCTGATTGGTTTTACGCAGATAGGTGCCATAGGTCGCACCGCCAAAGATACGCAGTTGCAGACCGAGTGCATCATTACTATCGAGACCCATGTTCCAGCTTCGGAAGCGGCGACCCTCCAGCAGCACCTCATTGGCCAGCCTAAGTTCCTGACGGTTCTGGTCCGCCACATTGCTCTGGCGCGTGACATCGGATCGCATGGTGCCTTCGACAATTCTTCTTTCCGTGCGGTAGAGAAGATCAGCTGACATGGTGAAATTCGCGATATCCGTGGCCTTGGAGTAGTCCAGGCCCACGCCCACATCCAGATCAATTTTGTCCCAGAAACTGGCCTTCACCGGCCAGCCGGACACCACATCATCGGGATCCAGAGTGATCGGGCCAGTGACTGTCAGCACCTCAATACGGTCCTGCCCCTCAGGCTTCTGCAGCTTGCCCAGCCAACGCTGACCTTCCACGGTTTCAAAAGCCTGGGTTTTGTCGCTAATGACCTGGGCAATAAAGCGCCACTCGATATTCACCGTGCCCATGGTGTCGGTGGAGTACTGCAGAAGACCCGCCTCAAGCTTTTTGATTTCGCCCGTAAGCCGGTCACCATTGGTAAGGATGACAATGTCGGTCTTTGCTGCCTCTACGGACTGATGGGCCAGCAGGAAAAACGGCAGGAGAAAAAGCAGCAAGCGCATGGACATGTCATACCTCGACCCAGAACAAAAACCACGACGTGATTTTTCATTCTAGCGCGACCATGTCCGCGCTTCAGCAACCGAAGGTGTGGACAAAGTCGCCCCCGCTAGCGGAAGACATACTCCAGCCCCAAGGAGCGTTCCCAACCCACTGGCTGCGTCACTCGTGGTGCTTCGTTACCTTGCGTCAATCGGATCTGAGGATTAAGCAGGTTTTTGAGCTTACCCTTCAATTTCCAGTTACCTAACACCTGGCTGTAAACAAAGTCGAGCGACGGCCGAGGTTGCTCGTAAATATCTGGCGCGCCCTGCACACGGACCTCCACGATACGTTCTCCAAAAACGTTGTAAAGCAACGCCGCGTTGATCTCTCGATCAGGATCCTCATACCCGATTTGAAAATTCCACACGTGCAACCTTCGCCGCTGCCGGTAGCCCGGATGCGCTGTCCGGGACGCTGACCATCTAAAACAGCATCGTAAACTGTGCTTCCAACCTTGATGAAGAGAACGGCGACGCCTGGAGTGTGGCCGCTTGGTTCAACGCAGCAGGCTCTAATCAGAAACGGGATTCAGCTCTGGAAAACGTCCTGTTCCCGCCGGCCAATGCAGACTACCTGCAGGGTGCCGAGCTAGATCGCGTACGTTTTGGAGCGTTTTCCCAGAACCTTGGCCACAGCGGCGCTAGCGGTGAAGGCCATGTCTGGACCGCGGGTTGGACACTGCAAAACTTCAATCGCTAAAACAATGGCAGGGAAACTTCAGGCGCGCTTCGGCGCGCCTTTTTTTGGCTAAGGCGTACCGAAAATCGACTTGAGGATAAAAAAGAACAGAATAGCCAGCAAACCTCCGGCAGGCAGCGTCACCACCCAGGAAAGGAAAATACTGCCAACGACAGGTAGGTTGATAGCACCGACACCCCGAGCAAAACCAACGCCCAAGACGGCGCCGACCAGCGTGTGGGTCGTTGAGATCGGAATACCCGTTCCAGACGCTAGCACCACCGTGGTCGCAGCCGCCAGCTCCGCCGCAAAGCCCCGGGAGGGGGTCAGCTCGGTAATCTTGCGGCCCACCGTGCGGATCACTTTAAAGCCATAGGTTGCGAGGCCGAACACAATTCCAAAAGCACCCAAAAGCAGAACCCAGCTGGGCAGTGCGGACTTTTGCGTGACCGCACCCGAGGTGACCGTGCTGACTACGGCCGCCACCGGGCCCACTGCATTGGCCACATCATTCGATCCGTGCGCAAATGCCATACCGCAAGCGGTGAAGATCATCAGTACACCAAAGATTTTTTCGACATTGGTGAAGCGCAAATCCAAGTCCGCTGAAGGATCGATTTTCAGCCGCCGGATTAGCATGATGCCAATACCCATGGTCACCAGGCCCACCGCCGCCGCGATGGCGTAGGATTCCAGCATGGATAATTCAAGGCCGACGTGCTTCAGGCCCTTGAACAAGGTGACCAGCGCCATGATGAAGCCCACCATAAAGATATAGATCGGCACATAGCGGCGAGCATTCCGGATCGGATCATCGGTGCCCAGAATCAGTTTCTGGACGCTCATGAAAATGCCAAAAGCGATGCAACCGCTGAGTACGGGTGAAATGACCCAGGACGCCGCAATCTGACCGACCTTGTCCCATTTAACCGCCTCCATTCCAATACCGACGGCCGCAAACCCTACGATGGCACCGACAATCGAGTGTGTCGTTGAAACGGGCCAACCACGTCGAGAGGCAATCGCAAGCCAAATCCCCGCCGCCAGCAGGGCTGACAGCATGCCAAACACCAGCGTGTCTGGTGTGTCGATGATGGCGCTGGTGTCGATAATGCCCTTGCGGATGGTCGAGGTTACCTGACCACCCGCCAGAAAAGCGCCGGCAAACTCAAACACAGCAGCAACCAGTATCGCCTGTTTTATGGTCAGAGCGCGGGCACCAACCGAGGTCGCCATGGCGTTGGCAACGTCATTGGCACCTATCCCCCAGGCCATAAACAAACCGAAGGCAGCCGCCATGACTAGGTACCAGGTCATGTAATCCATCGAAGGTGTCTCCCTATCGTATGAGCATCAATTGCAGTCGGTTTCCGGCCTGCTGTGCGCAATCGGCGATCGCGCCCGTCTTAGCGATCAGCCGGTAAAGAAAGATGACCTGTACCGGAGGTGATTCTGCTTCTAGTAGAAATAGCGTTTGCTGCAGCCGGGGGGCGCTTCGTCAGCCTAACGCTCAAGCACATCAATGCGTCCCAGCGTTTCCGAGCAGCGGGTGCGTTCCGCTTTGCCGAGGCCCCTTTTAACGAGGCTGTCCAACGCGCCGATCACGGTCTGGGCTTCCTTGACGGCCGCAGCGCAGACCTTCCCCGGAGCTTTATACCTTCCGCGCATCATCTCTGGCAACAGCAAATTTCGCCCAATGACTAGATGCGCCCCATCACAACGGGCCGCAAGGACTCGATCCTGTAGCGTGCGCACCGCCAGCACGTCGTGGCGGGCTACCGGCATCAACAGCCGAGTTGGCGGAAGCAAGCGTAAATGCCGTCGTAACTGGTCGGCAGATGCGCACAGGACACGATGAGTTCTGGTTGCTAATGGCCTCCGGCATCGTCGTCTGCGAGCACACATTCGGGTAGGCCATCAGCGCTGGCGCGCCCGCAAGGGCTCCTTTCTGAGGCGGGCTTCAAGGAAGAACGGGTGAAGTGGCGAAAATATCGTTAAAATACCCGTTCGACATCGATAAATCCCCTGTTGGAACCACCCTGCATCCCTTGGGTTAGCAGGTTGGTCACCACGGCTGACACGGCTGTAATAATCTTGTCATATTTCACACATAACATGCTGCCATGAGAGCTCATAGCAACGCCGACGGTATCGCTGACCGTCGCGACATGGACGATTTCCACAAGCGCCGTCAACTAAAGGACGCCCTGGCCCGATGGCTGATTGCTGTCGGCGGGGTGGCTGTGATTGGCGCTGTCGTTTTGATTTTGTTCTACCTCCTGTGGGTCGTCTTTCCCCTGTTCCTACCCTCCTCATCAGAGTCAGAGACGCTAGGACAGCGGAGCGCCTGGACTGATGAGCCGCCCCTGTATTTGAGCGTGGAGGAACAACTTGAAGTCGGCACACGCGTAACGGCCGACGGCACCATCGAGTTTTTCCAGACCGAGGATTTAGCGCCGCTTGCACAGGAGCGCTTTGCACCCCTGGCGGAGACGAGACTAAGCGCTGCGGCAGAATCAGATACCCAGCCGGCGCAACTCGCGCTACTGGCGGAGAGTGGTGAGATATTCCTGCTGGAGAGACGCTTCTCAACTAATTACGATGACGGCATTGAAAATCGTCGCATCGAGCCAGGCCTGGATTTTCCCTATGGCACCCAATGGCGACCGTTGACGGACGGCTCGCCTGTTGTCGATTTCACGTTCAGCAGTGGTGACAACTCGCTGGTGGTTGCTGCCGTAAGCAGGAATCAGCTGTTTGTCAGCTATGGCAGCATGGAGCAAAACTTCCTCACCGGTGAGCGTACGCTGGATAGCCGCAACCTGACGGCCGAATTGGGCTTCACGGCAACCAGCATCGCAATAAGCGGTAATCACCGTTGGGCTTACCTGGGCGATGATCAGGGGCGGATTCACCGTTATGACCTGCCGTCGATGAACCCAAGCCAGACATTAAAGGTTTCTGACGCAGCCATTACTGAACTGCGCATGCTACTAGGCAGCATTTCCGTACTCGCCGGCGACGCTGACGGCGGTATCAATCAGTTGTTTCCGGTGCGTGATGACGACAATGCCTACCAGTTGACCCCGATTCGCTCTTTTCCCGCGCAGAAAGGCGCGATTGAGCGGATACAGACCGAATACCGACGCAAAGGTTTTATCGCTATCGATAGCACCGGCATGCTGGGCGTTTATCACTCTACCGCCGGTCAGCGGGTCATGCTGGAACCCGTTGATGCGATCTCACCAGAGGCTTTCGCGCTATCACCACGGGCCAATGGCCTACTTACCATCGGGGCTAATGGTGCAGCCGAGCTTCTGCGGCTCGACAACAAGCATCCGGAGATCTCATTCTCATCCTTGTGGGGCAAGGTTTGGTACGAGAACTATGCGGAGCCGGCCCATATCTGGCAGTCCTCATCAGCCAGTAACGATTTCGAGCCTAAGTTCAGCCTTACCCCGCTGGCTTTCGGAACGCTCAAGGCGGCCCTGTATGCCATGCTATTTGCGGTCCCCTTCGCGCTGGCCGGTGCGGCCTTCACTGCTTATTTCATGGCACCGGGCCTACGCCAGGTAGTCAAGCCGACCATTGAGATTATGGCGGCACTGCCGACCGTTATTTTGGGCTTTCTCGCCGGTCTCTGGTTTGCGCCGTTTCTGGAAGAAAACTTGGCCGGGGTATTTGCCATCTTCCTGGTCGTCCCTGTCGGGCTGCTGATCTTCTCCTGGTTCGGGTCACAGAACCCGTTCCTGCGTCGTCTGGCGCCAGAGGGCTGGGAGCCCGCGCTACTAATCCCGGTCATGATCGTTTTGGTGTGGGCGGCCCTGGCGCTTGCAGGCCCCATCCAGGACCTGTTCTTTGCGGGCAACATGCGCCTCTGGTTCAGCCAGGAACTGGGTATCAGTTACGACCAGCGCAACGCGCTGGTGGTCGGGGTTGCCATGGGCTTTGCCGTCATCCCGACCATCTTCTCCATTGCAGAAGATGCTGTCTTTGGCGTGCCCAAAAGTCTGTCTGACGGATCCCTTGCGCTGGGCGCCACACGCTGGCAAACCATGATTCGCGTGATTCTCCCTACCGCCAGCCCGGGCATTTTCTCCGGTTTGATGATTGGGCTGGGCCGCGCAGTGGGCGAAACCATGATCGTGCTCATGGCCACCGGCAATACGCCTATCATGGACTGGAACCTGTTCGAAGGCATGCGCACGCTGGCTGCCAACATCGCGGTCGAAATGCCGGAATCGGAAGTGAACTCGTCCCACTACCGCATTCTCTTCCTGGCCGCATTGACCCTGTTCGTCTTTACCTTTGTCGTCAATACCGGTGCGGAAGTCATCCGTCAGCGGTTACGCGAGAAATACAGTTCCCTGTGAGGCACCGGACATGAAGAACTTCAAGAAATGGGTAGCCACCGGTGCGCCATGGATCTGGCTTAACGCCGCTGCGGTCACCGCTTGTCTGCTGCTTGTGGTTGGACTGCTCAGCCTGATCGCTTGGCGGGGCCTCGGGCACTTCTGGCCGGCCAGCATCCAGGAGTGGATCGTACAAACCGAAACCGGCGAACAGGTCACCCTGGCTGGCCAGCTGCGTGAAACGGAGACCATTCCTGCCGAGCGACTCCGTGAAGCAGGTGTCGATCTGCCGCCAGAGCTGGTGGAGGTGGACCGCACTCTGCTCAAGGTGGGTAACCGCGATGTAACCGGCCAGGACTTCCGCTGGGTGCTGGAACCCTTTGTACTTGAACGCAGCGAACCGCGATCACTCTTCCTGCTTGAACGCGATGAGTGGGGCGCCTTTATTGGCCGTCTGGTTGGTATCAAAGAGGACGGAACCGCTGTCCGTGCCGACGATATCAACAGCGAGTTTGAGCAGCGCCTCGCACGCGCGGAGTCCCTGCGCGCAGAAATCCATGATCTAGAGCGCGGAGAGATCGGGAAAATCAATTACCGGCTGGAGCGACTGCGGCTGGCACAGCGCAAACTGGAGCTAAAGGGAGATAACGATCCGAAAGCCCGCGCCGAGATTGCACGCGAGCGTGAGGGCCTGGAAGCAGAATACAGGGCACTCGAAGAACGGCTGATTGATTTTGACCGACAGATCGGCCGCGACAGCGTCGTGATGCGCACAGCTAATGGCGAGGAACGCGACCTGCCTTTGGCCACTATCCTGCACGCCTATCAGCCAAATGCCATGGGCCTCGGCAGCAAGATGGTTCACTACCTGGGCAAGGTATGGGAGTTTCTCAGCGAGGAACCGCGCGAGGCGAACACAGAGGGCGGTATCTTTCCCGCCATTTTTGGCACCATTCTTATGGTGCTGCTGATGAGCGTAGTGGTCACGCCGTTTGGGGTCATTGCAGCCGTTTATTTGAAAGAATATGCGACGCAGGGTTTGCTGACCCGATCCATTCGCGTCGCCGTTAATAATCTGGCCGGTGTACCGTCTATTGTCTACGGAGTGTTCGGCCTGGGCTTCTTTGTTTATACCATTGGCAGCAGTCTCGACGAACTTTTCTTTGAGTCGGCACTGCCCGCCCCCACCTTTGGCACTGGCGGCTTGTTCTGGGCCTCTTTGACGCTCGCTCTCATGACCCTTCCCGTTGTGATTGTCTCAACGGAGGAAGGGCTGGCGAGAATCCCGCGGGCCATCCGTGAAGGCAGCCTGGCACTCGGGGCCACCAAATGGGAAACGCTATGGCGCACCATCTTACCCATGGCCAGCCCGGCGATCATGACCGGCATGATTCTGGCGATCGCACGTGCCGCTGGTGAGGTAGCACCGCTGATGCTGGTGGGCGTGGTGAAACTCGCGCCTTCCTTACCGCTGGATGGCAATGCGCCATTCCTGCATCTGGAACGCAAATTCATGCACCTTGGGTTTCATATCTACGATGTGGGCTTTCAGAGCCCTAACGTGGAAGCGGCCCGCCCCCTGGTTTATGCCACCGCACTACTGCTGGTGATCGTGACGATTCTGTTGAACATTGTTGCTATTACTGTAAGAAACCGCTTGCGTGAAAAATACCGTGGATTAGAAACATGACCAACGACGCAACTGAAATGAACCTCGCACCTGATCACAGCCACCCGGCCATCCCAGAGGATCTGGACCTGGGTCCGGTGGAAATCACCGTGGATAAGCTGAACCTCTGGTATGGGGAAGCTCAGGCATTGAAAGATATCGACATGCAGATAGCAGACCGGAAGGTAACGGCCTTTATTGGCCCCTCCGGCTGCGGTAAATCAACGCTGCTACGGTGCTTCAATCGCATGAATGACCTCATCGACAGCTGTCGTGTGGATGGCAGCATCCGGCTCAACGGCAAGGACATTAACGCGAATACCGTTGATGTGGCCGAGCTGCGCCGGGAGGTGGGCATGGTATTTCAGAAGCCCAACCCCTTCCCCAAGTCTATCTACGAAAACGTGGCTTATGGCTTGCGCATCCAGGGCGTGAACAAACGCCGCGAACTGGACGAAACCGTGGAGTGGGCACTGAAAGGCGCGGCTCTCTGGGATGAGGTGAAAGATCGGTTGCATACACCGGCTTTCGGTCTGTCCGGCGGCCAACAGCAGCGCCTGGTGATCGCGCGAGCCATCGCCGTTCAACCCGAGGTGATCTTGCTGGACGAGCCATGCTCGGCACTGGATCCGATCTCTACGCTCAAGGTGGAAGAACTGATCAATGAGCTGAAGAAGGATTACACCATCATTATCGTGACCCATAACATGCAGCAAGCTGCGCGGGTTTCAGACTTCACCGCATTTATGTACCTTGGTGAATTGATCGAGTTTGGCGAAACCGACCAGGTCTTCACCCGGCCGCGTATCAAACAAACGGAAGACTACATCACCGGCCGCTACGGCTAAGCCAGCAGCGCCGGGGGAGCAAAGCCATGGACAAGCTACATCTCAGTGAACACATCTCGCAGCAGTTCAACGAAGAACTGGAAGAAGTCCGCAGCAAGGTGCTGCAAATGGGCGGGGTGGTCGAGGAACAATTGAACAAAGCGGTTAAGGCGTTAATTACCGGTTCGGAAGACCTGGCCGCCGAGGTGGTGCAGAACGACGCCAGGGTAAATGCGCTGGAAGTTGAGATCGATGACGACTGCACGCGAATCGTGGCTCGCCGCCAGCCAGCTGCCAGTGATCTGCGCCTGGTCATGGCGGTGATCCGCACCATCAACGACCTCGAACGTATTGGTGATGAAGTGAAGCGCGTGGCGAAGACGGTCGGCGACGAACTCAGAGGCACGTTGGAGGAAGACGTTCGCCAGGAACTGGAGCATATGGGCGAACAGGTCAGCCGCATGCTGACCAGCGTTCTCGATGCCTTCGCACGCACGGATCCGGACGCTGCGCTGGCCGTATCCAAAGCGGATCGCAAGGTGGACGTGAAGTACAAAGCCATCACGCGACAGCTCATCAGCTATATGATGCAAGATCACAGCTCGATCCCCGTCATTCTCAACGTTTTGTGGGCTGCGCGTGCCCTGGAGCGCATTGGCGATCGCTGTCAAAACATCGCTGAATACGTCATTTACCTGGTGATCGGAAAAAATGTCCGCTACGCCAGCATCGACGAAATCATGGCAGAACTAGAAGCCGACTAACGGTCGCACGCGGCGCAGCCAGCTGAGCGAGTGACAGAGATATTGCTGTCGCTGTCATACTTCTGTCACACACGCTGCTTACGCTGTATAGCTTCTGAACACAGTAACCTAAGCTAGGGAGTTTCCCGTGATGATCCGTAACTACTGCAAAGCAGCACTCGTCTCTGCTGCCGCACTACTTGCCGCACCTGCGCTGGCTCAATCAGACGTCGATGAAGGCCTCTCAACCTATGAAAAAACCGCTGGCGTATCTGGCAACCTGTCTAGCGTAGGCTCCGACACGTTGGCGAACCTGATGACCCTGTGGGCTGAAGAGTTCAAGCGCATTTATCCCAATGTGAATGTGCAGATTCAGGCCGCCGGTTCCTCAACGGCGCCACCTGCCCTCACCGAAGGCACATCAAATGCTGGCCCCATGAGCCGCATGATGAAAGACAAGGAACTCGAAGCATTCGAAGCGAAATACGGCTACAAACCAACGCCGATCGCCGTCGCCATTGATGCACTGGCGGTATTTGTGCACAAGGACAACCCCATTGAGGGCCTGACCATCGATCAGGTAGATGCCGTGTTTTCATCAACGCGCACCTGCGGTGGCACAGAAGATATCACCCAATGGGGCCAGCTCGGCCTGAAAGGTGCCTGGGACAAGCGGGATATGCAGCTCTATGGCCGCAATTCGGTATCCGGAACCTACGGTTACTTCAAGGACAACGCGCTCTGCAAAGGTGATTTCAAAAATACCGTAAACGAGCAGCCAGGATCAGCCTCTGTGGTGCAGTCAGTCAGTTCTTCACTGAACGGCATCGGTTATTCGGGCATCGGCTACACCACCTCTTCCGTACGCGCCGTCCCCCTGTCACGCAGCGCTGACAAGCCTTTTGTGGCGGCCACCAAGGAAAATGCAGCAACCGGTGGCTATCCGCTGGCCCGCTTCCTCTATGTTTATGTAAACAAGGAGCCCGGCAAACCTCTGCCGCCGCTTACTCGGGAGTTTTTCAAGCTCGTTCTGGCCCGACAGGGTCAGGAAGTCGTCGTGAAAGACGGATATGTCCCGCTGCCCGCCGTTGTGGCTGAGCGAGAACTGGCCAAGCTGCAGTAACAGCAGACCTCAAGACCAGGAAAAACCCCGCCAGCGGCGGGGTTTTTTATTGCCAAGGGCGCCTAAAGGCCACGCACCCCAGGCACTTTGAAAGATCACAAATAGCCTAGAACGTCATATTTATGTAACAAAACGTTCATAAACTTTACTGACTCAATCGACAGAACAACCAAGGTATTGCGCCATGAATCTGAAACGCACCCAAAAAAGCATTCTTGCTCTCGCCGTGGGGCTGGCGGTTGCCAGTAGCCCGGCTCATGCCCAGTCTGTAGAAGACGAAATCAGCATGCTGCGTGAGCAATTGCAGGCCCTGACCAGCCGGCTGGACCAGTTGGAGTCATCCAATGCCACGCTGCAGAAGGAAAACCAGGCCCTGCAAGCGGCCCATGTGGAGCAGACCGAGGCCGCAGTCGCGGAGGCCAAGGAAGCCGTCAGCAGCGTTTCCTGGGCGGAATCACTGCGCTGGAAAGGCGACTTCCGCTACCGCTTTGAGAATATCGCGCAGGAAGGAAAGGACGATCGCAACCGCAGCCGTATCCGCGCCCGCGCCGCGCTGGTGGCAGACGTTTATGACGATCTGGAAGTCGGCATCGGCCTTGCCTCTGGCAGTGACGACCCCGTGTCTTCCAACCAGACGCTTGGTGGGGGTGGCACCACCAAGGACCTGAACCTGGACCTGGCCTACTTCAAATGGAGCGGTCTGGAAAACACGCATATTATCGGCGGTAAGTTCAAGAACGAACTGGCGCCAGTGGGCAAGAACTCCATGCTCTGGGACTCGGACTGGCGCCCGGAAGGCACCAGCGTGGTCTGGGATAACGGCAGCTTCTTTGCTAACGGTATCGGCACCTGGCTGGAAAGCGACTCCCGCCGCGGTGACAGCTTTGCCTGGATCGCCGAAGCGGGCTTCCGCATGAACCTCGGTGAGAACGGCAAATTCCGTGCTGGTCTGGGCGCGCACTCTTTTGATACGAAGGGCCGCACGTCCTACTTTGACGACGGTGATTTCTTCGGTAACAGCTCAGTGGGTTCCGTTTATCGCTACAACTACGAAGGCATTCAGGCCTTTGCGGAGTTCGGCTGGAAGATGTTCGATCTGCCCGCACTGGCCTATGCCGATTACGTGCAAAACCAGGATGCGGACGAATTTGACACCGGCTACATCGTGGGCTTCAAACTCGGCAGCGCCAAGGCCAAAGGCACCTGGGATCTGGGCCTGGCCTATGAAGATCTGGAAGCCGATGCCGCTCTGGGTCTCTTGACCGATTCAGACTTCGGCGGCGGTGGTACCGATGCCCGCGGCTGGATCATCAAGGGCAGCTATGCACTGCGTAAAAATGTCGCTGGCAAGTTCACCTACTTCATCAACGACATCGACGGCGACCTGGGCACCGAGCGCGATTACGAGCGCCTGATGCTGGATCTGAGCTTCAAGTTCTGAGTCACGGGCACCGGACGGAAAAAGCCGCCTGCGGGCGGCTTTTTTTGTGCCCCACCTCCGAGCGCTTGCCTGTGCTACGCTCGCTACATCTTCCCGGCCCCGCGATGCCATGACCTCTTCCCCCGCCCCCGTGCAGATCCGCCTGGACCATGACCGCGACCACCGTCTGCTGCGTGCGCTGGCAGAAGCACCCCAGGGGCTGCCCATAGATACCATCCCACGCTCCCGGGGCCCCGGCCTCTCCGATCGCTGCCTGATCGTCGCGCTCAGCGCGGAACGCGTGGTCGGCGCCATCACCATGGACCCGGGCACGGGTGTGATGGTGGGGCCCCAGGTGGCCAGGCATTTCCCCCAGCAAAGGGTCGGTGAGCAACTGATTGTTGCCGCGGAGCGTGTGGCTGCCCGCTATGGGCGCTTCGAGCTTGAGGCTGAGCCGCGAGGCGCCTGTGCAAAGCTGCTCCAGTCGCTGGGCTACCAACCGCAAGGAGATCGTCTGCGGCGCCGCTTTCCACGCCGTCGAACGCGCTTCGGACGCAGCATTGCAGCGTTGAATGAACAGCTCGGCTTGCCGCATGACTACGGTGTGCGACATCGCTTGCCGCTGCAGCCGGAACCCAGGGCACTGGTGGCCGCGGGCCCGGACAAGTTCGCGCGTCCCCAGCAAATGACCGCCCCGGCCCTTCGGGCGTGGGAACGTATGCGCGCTGCGGCAGCGCTCGACGGTGTCGAACTGCAGTTGGTGTCAGCCTTTCGCTCCGTGCGCTATCAGGCGGAACTGATTCAACGCAAGCTGGATGATGGCCAGGCGATAGATCAGATTCTTGCCGTATCCGCCGCACCTGGCTACAGCGAACATCACAGTGGGGCGGCGCTGGACCTCACGACGCCGGGATCGGCGGTGCTGGAGGAGGAATTCGCCAGCACGGCTGCCTATGCATGGCTCAAACAGCATGCATCCAGCCATGGGTTTCTGGAGTCCTATCCGGAGAACAACCGTCACCGCATCAGCTATGAGCCCTGGCACTGGTGCCACCGTTCCGGGCAACAGCGACACATTTAGCCCGGTCAAAGTCAGGCATTATCTGCCGCACGCCAGAAGTACCAGGCCGCGGCTGAACGATAAGGCGCTAGTTTGTCCGTGCGCTCAAGCACCTGCGCCGGGGTCGGTTTCTGCGCCAGTGCGTAAACCTGTTGCACCCCTTTTTGCACGCCCAGATCCGTGGCCGGCATGATATCCGGTCGACCCAGGGTAAACAGCAGGTACATCTGCACGGTCCAGGGGCCCACCCCGCGCACGGCACTCAGGCGCTGGATCAGCGTTTCATCATCCAGTCGCGACAGCTGACGGGCGCCAGGCAGCTCGCGGTCATGTACCCGCTGGGCCAAATCGAGCAAGGCCAGCGTTTTGGCCCGGGACAGGCCGGTCTGCCGTAAAGCCTCGCTACCGAGCGCCAGCGTCTGACGCGCGTCAGGCTGTCGGTCGGTAAACAGGGCTTCAAAACGGCCATGAATCGTGCCGGCCGCGGCCCCGGACAGCTGCTGATAGGCAATGGCGCGCGCCAGCGCCCGAAACACATCCTGGTCACCGCGGACCCACAGGCGCTCGTTGCCAAAACCGTCGATAAAACGCGCCAGCCGGGGGCAGGCCGCGCACAGATGGGCTGTGGCCGTGCGCCAGTTATAGCGCAGGCGACTCAACCGCGTGCGCTGGCACGCCAGCCGGCCACGGCCAGCCATAACCAGCTGCCAATCAGCAGCATGCCACCGATCGGCGCGATGGGCCCGGGCCGGGCCTGACCCACCAGGCCAGCGGCATAGATGCTGCCGCTGAAAGCCAGCACGCCAGCCAGCATGGCCCAGGCTGGCGCACGCCAGCCGGAACGGTCCTGCAGCGCCAGCAACAACAGCACCGGCACATGGACGAGATGTATCAGGCTGGCTGACTGCCAGGAACGATAGCGCAAGGGGTCATCCGCCAGGCCAGGCAGGTGCGCACCGACAGCCGCCAGAATAACGCCCGCGGCGCCCAGCAGGGCCACCAGAACCAGAAGCAGGGATGACCGCATCAGGCCTCCCCATCCTCAGGGAGCACAATATCGCTCAAGCGCCGCAGCATTACCTCGGCCTTGTCATCGGGAATGCGATAAACCCAGCCTTGCACACGCTGATTAATGCTCTCCGCCGCTTGCTCCAGCACATCCCGCTGCTGGTCCTCGGTTGCCATAAAGGGCGTTGAGGCGCTCAGGCGTAACCAGTAGGCGTCCTCCGCGGCCAGTAATTCGGCACTGACTGTCAGGCCATCAAAACGCACGGCCCGCAGCTGACTCAGCAACTCACCCTCGAAATTTGCCGCCGGAACGACGGCGTCAAAGTCGAGCACGGCCAGGGCGCTGGCGAGCCCATTGACGGACCAACTGGAGCGTGGCGCTTGGCCCGCCGGCAGCTCCTGCAGCGTAAAGTCGGTCTCGTCCGCCGACAGCTTGCTCACGGTCAGCGTGTCACCGTCAACGTGCTGTAACTGCAACTCTGCCAGTTGCGCTGCGGGCAGGTCCACCACGCGCCGGTCAACCCAGCCGAGCCTCTCCTTGGGTAGCGCCGCATCAAAATCAGACAGCAGGCTTTGCGCCTGATCTGGGCGTCGCAGATAGCGGCCATCGCGGCGCTGCGCCTCGTCCCCCACCAGCACTGACCACTGCTCCGCGTCACCCGCATACAAGCTGAGCAGCTGGCCAGTGGCTCCGGGTGTGTCCAGATCCTGCACGCCAAGGCGCCCGAAATAAGCCGGGTTTGTGGTCTTTTCCTCGATCACCTGCGCCTGGGCGAGAGCGGCCAGCACCGGCCGCAATCGTGTCATGGCAACGGGATAACCGGACAGGCCCTGAACCCGCCAGAAACGTTCATCACGGCGCAACTCGACGGGATCAGCGACGCCCGCCTGCTGCACTGTCACCCGATCCACCGCATTGATCTGCTCTTGCAAGCCCGGCAGCACCGCAGCCCCCGTCAGGGATTGCACGGGCGGTGTTGATGGCAGCAGCCATACAATGGCCAACAGCGATAGCAACAGGCTCAGAGCAACGCCCCACAGCAAACGGGGGCTCATGATCGTGCCGCCTCGCGGCGACGCCGCCGCAGACCACCGAGCACCAGTGCGACGAGAATCACCAGCGCAGGCATCAGCACCACATTCAGCAGGGTTAAGCGCTGGCCGAGCGCATCAATGTCTTTATCCAGCGCATGCTGCACGGCACGCAGATCCTGGCGCAGCCCGGTGCGCTGATCCACATAGCGCTGAATTTCCTCCGCTTGCGCGTCGTTCAGGACCCCGAGACTGCCATCGGGGCGCGCTGCCTGCATATCAGCCAGCTTGCGTTCCGTATCGGCCAACTCCTGATTCAAACGCTCCTCCGTGGCCCGGTACTCTCCTTCCGCGGCGAGACGCAGGGTCTCCACCCGCTCGAAAGGCCGTGCCGCGCTGGCCCGGGTACGGATGGCAATCAAATCGTCACTGCCAAGCAGGTTGTCGACCGCGTTTATTACCAGCGATCCATTGTCGGCGAAAGCGTTGGTGACGGTCTGCCCGAAAAAGTTCTGGCGGCTAACCCAGAGTCGATCGGTCAGCATGTCCGTATCCGCAAACAGCATCACATTGATGCCGTCCGCAATGGCCTCGGAACGGTATTGATCGTCACCGTAGCTGCGGCCATCAGCGAAAGCAGAGTCGGCCGGCCCGGCAATCCGCGCCACCACCGCATAGCGATCACCGGTCGCCTGAAAGCCGGCCTGCAGGTCATCGGGGTTGGCCAGGAATCGGAGCCGGCTCGCCTCCAGCGGGGCGGCATTTTCACTGCTGCTCAGTAGCGGCGTAAAAGTGGTGCGGGCATCGGCCAGAGGTTCAAACCAGCCAGCCGAGGAGACATTAACGGCCTCCAGGTCGGCGCTGACGATGTCGTCCTGATTCATACCCTCGCGGCCCATGGCCAGAATGGCCAAATGGCGCACCGGGCGGGCACTGGCGGTAGAGTTCACTTCCAGCGCGTAGCGCTGATCACCGATAAAGCGCAGCGGGTCATAGGCCACACCCCAGGCCTCCAGCAGCGGCGCCAGCGACGAACTGGAGCCGGCATTCAGGCGCGCCATGGGATCACTCGGATCGTCACCGAGATCAGCTTCGGCGAAAGGATCCAGAAATACGACCAGACGCCCACCGGCCAGCACAAACTGGTCAATGCGGTACTGCATGGCCTCACTTAATGCTTTCGGATGCACCAGCATCAGCAAATCCAGATCAGCAGGAAACTGGTCCGCCTCGTCGCTGACCGTCACCACGTCAAACAACTGTTGCAGCTGCTCGTAAACCACCCAGGGCGCACGCGGCTGCTGGGTGCTCATGTCAAAGCCGGGTTCCATATTCAGGCTGCTCAGCACCCCCACGGTCAAGGGCTCGGGGTGCGACAGGCCGGCGATCAGTTTGGCCAGGTCATATTCGACAAAAGCCTGCTTGGAAGGATTCAGAAAGGAAATAATCTGTACACCGTCAATGCTGTTGGTACCGGCGATGCCGAAATACAGGGACTCGATGCCCGTGCCAACAGGTACGGCCTGCAGCCCAAAGGCGGCCGCCTCGTCTTCCTGCGGGGAGAACGGCACCGGGTCGATCCGCCGGACCGTCAGCTTGCCACCGCTGCGCGCGGCCATATCGTCAAGCATTTCCTGCACCCAGCGGGCATAGCTGCGAACCTGCGGCAGTTCCCGGCTGGCCGCCTCGGAGAAGAACAAATAAAGCGTCACCGGCTCCTGCATATGGGCCAGCACGCTGCGGGTTCCCTCGCTAAGCGTGTACTGCTGATTCTCCGTCAAATCCAGACGCAGACCCTTGAAGGCGAGACCGGACAGGATCACCAGACTCAGAAACAGCGCCGCCAGCAGCAGCAGCGTGGTTCCGGCGGTCAGCTTTTGTCGTTTCATGCCTCACCCTTCTTCATATTGAGCACCACCACATTGGCCGCCAGCCAGAAACCAATCACCAGCAGGAAATACACCAGGTCGCGCAGATCGAGAACGCCGCGGGAAATATCGGCAAAGTGGGCCAGGAAGCTCAGCCCGGCAATGGCGTCTATCAGCAGCTGTGGCGCCCAGGCACTGAAAAGATCGAGCACCATGGGCAGGCCGGATAGCAGAAACAGAAAGCAGACCACGACGCTGAGAATAAAAGCCACCACCTGATTGCGGGTAAGCGCTGACAGACAGGAGCCGATGGCCAGCATGCCGCCCGCCATCAGCCAGCTGCCCAGATAGGCGGCCAGGATGGCGCCATTGTCCGGGTCGCCCAGATAGTTCACCGTCAGCCAGATGGGAAAGGTCAACAGCAGGCACAGACCGAGGAACAACCAGGCAGCCAGATATTTACCCAGCACCGCCTGAGTCACGGTCAGGGGCAGCGTCAGGAGCAATTCGATGGTTCCAGAGCGACGTTCCTCTGCCCACAGGCGCATGGAAATGGCCGGTACCAGAAACAGATAAAGCCAGGGATGGAAGCGGAAAAAGGGTTCTAAATCGGCGATGCCCCGGGTGTAGAAACCGCCCAGGTAAAAAGTGAACACAGCGGTCATGACCAGGAAGATGACGATAAAGACCCATGCAACCGGGGTAGCGAAATAGCCGGTCAGCTCGCGTTGCAAGACGGTTCTTAGCGCGCTCATGCGGCCTCCTCCCCGGCGGTAATGCGGCGAAAGACCTCGTCAAAGCGACCCGCTTCCAGCTTCAGCTCCTGCACCGCCCAGCCATGCTTGCCGATGGCGTCGCTGACCGCCTCGAAAAGCCCTTCGGCGGCCGGAAAGACCGTCAACAGGCCGTCACTGATTTCCGCGCGGGCAACCTGTGGCAGTTCGCTGAGCTGGCTGGCGGCCGCTTCTGCACCCTCGAGCCGCAGCGTCACCGCATTGTGATAGCGCGACCGGGCAATCAGACCCTGCGGTGTATCGTCTGCCAGCAGGCGGCCCCGGGCGATAATCATGGCGCGGTTACAGACCGCCTCCACTTCCTCAAGAATGTGCGTGGAGATCACGATTATCTTGTCAGCCGCCATGGCCTGGATCAGGCGCCGAACTTCATGCTTTTGATTCGGGTCCAGGCCGTCGGTTGGCTCGTCCAGAATCAGCACCGCTGGATCATGCAAAATGGCCTGAGCAAGGCCGACACGTCGCTTAAAACCTTTGGACAGGGTTTCGATCGGCTGCTGCAGTACGCTGCCGAGCTGTAGCCGTTCAATGGCCGCCGCGCAGGCCTGGCGGGCCGCGCTGCCGCGCAATTCACGCGCCTGGGCCACAAACGCCAGGAAACCCTGTACGGTCATTTCGCCGTAGCTGGGTGCGCCTTCGGGCAGATAACCTATGCGCCGCCGCGCCGCGAGCGCATCGCGCTGCATATCATGACCAAGAATCCGGGCGCTACCGGCGCTGGGACTCAGAAAACCGGTCAGCATCTTCATGGTGGTGGACTTGCCGGCACCATTTGGGCCCAGAAATCCCAACACCTGGCCCGCGTCGACCTGAAAACTCAGGTCGTCGACCGCCGTGAATGCCCCGTAGTGTTTACTGAGGGATATGGCTTCTATCATGAATTATCCTGCATCGCGCTGTCTGTGGCACCAACTGGCTCAGACTTTGCGCGTTATTGTCTTATGCTCACAGCCGATTGCAAGCTGTGTTGCGTCGCAATGCAGACCGTCCGAAGGCGCAGAGGTTCCCAGGGAAGCCGGGCATGACTTCTGGGACTGTTGGCAGCAACGCCCGCAGCCTAAGCTGTAGCTCAGTTAAAAACCCAAGGAGGGTAAGCCATGGGATTCTGGAGCGCTATTGCTTTTATGGTTGTCGCCGGGTGCGTGCTTGAAGCCTATCGCGCCAAGGTAAAAGCCGGGTCAGCGAACGCTGAAAACGACCGACTGGCCGAGCTGGAAGCGAAAATGGAACAGCTGGACAGAGACCTGCGCGAGCGCGTCGAAACGCTGGAGCGCATTGTCACGGATCGGAAAAGCCACCTGAAACGCGAGTTTGACTACCTGGACAAGGCGTCCTGAGCCAGCCGCTGTCCTAAGATCAGTCGCTAGCGCTTCCCGGTACCCGCCGGGAAGCGGAACTCTTGCCTCTCAGCGCTAGACAAAGCCCAGCTCGAAGGCTTTCAGTACCGCCCGGGTACGGTCACGCACACCCAGCTTGGAAAGAATATTGGACACGTGGTTTTTTACGGTCCCTTCGGCCACACACAGGGAACTGGCGATTTCCTTGTTGCTGTAACCACCGGCCATGAGACGCAGGATTTCCGTTTCCCGATCGGTCAATGGGTCCGGGCGATCCAGCGCCGAAAAGTCCGTTTCCAGGTTTTCCAGGCCTTTTAAAAGTCGTTCCGTGACCGCCGGTTTAACGATGGAGCCACCCTCCGCAACGGTTTTGATCGCGCTGACCAGTTCGTCCAGGGCGACGTCTTTGAGCAGATAGCCTTTGGCACCGTTGCGAATTCCGGCCAGCACCAGTTCCTCATCATCAAAAGTGGTCAGGATAATGGTGGGCGGCAACGTGCCAGCCTCGTTTAGCTGGCGCAGCACTTCAACGCCGTTCATGCCGGGCATGCGCATATCCAGCAACACCACGTCCGGCTCATGCTCAGGTACTTTAGCGACGGCTTCACTGCCATCGGACGCCTCCGCAATCACCTCAATATCCTCTGCCAGTTCCAGCAGGCTGCGTACGCCTTTGCGCACCAGGTTCTGGTCATCGACCAGCATGACCTTAATCATTAAGCTCCCTCCAGGGGCATCCACAGATGCAATGTAAAGCCGGCGTTCCGGCCTGACTCAATTTCTAGTTTACCGCCGAGGGCGAGCAGGCGCTCCGACATGCCTTTGAGGCCGTTACCCGAATGCAGTTCAGGTACGCCACGACCATCGTCACGGGCACTCATGGCCAAACCATCGCGGGCCGTCGCCAGGCGAATCCAGAGATTTCTGGCCTGGGCATGACGCACGCTGTTGGTAATGATTTCCTGCGCACTACGCAGCAGCACCTGTGCCCGCTCGGGCTGAACCTTCAGCTCCGAAGACGGTAGATCCAGATGGATTTGCGGCGTTGGCACACCCTCAACCAGCGTCCGCAATGCACTGCTGAGATCCACCAGGTCATCCTGGCGCATATCCGACACGACCTCCCGCACATCAGACAGCAACAGCTTGGCCAGTGAATGTGCCTGCTGCACATGATCCAGCGCTTTACCCTCCACCAGATGCGTGACCACCTCCAGATTCAGCGTGAGTGCCGTGAGATGATGTCCGACCAGATCGTGCAATTCCCGGGCTATGCGAACCCGCTCGGCAATGCGGGTATTTTGCGCCAGCAGGGCCTGAGTCGCCCGCAACTCATGATTCAGCTTACGTAATTCATCGCGGCTTTCCTGCTCGCGCAGGGCGGCCAGGGAGCCAATAAAAACGAACAGGGAAATACCCAGAAACAAACCGGCTTCTACCGCGGCCTGGGTCCCATCAGAGCCCTCGATGGTCAGAAATACCAGTCCCAGCAACAAGTTCTGAGCCAGCAACATGACCGTAGCCATGGCAGCTGGCAGCATCCAGGGCAGCAAGCCCGAGACAATCAGTAAAAGAATACCCGCGATGGTGGTATTCGACACCAGGCTGGTACCGAGCGCACAACCCGTCAGCACCAACAGATAAAGCAGCCTGGGAATGCGTGAGGTTCGGCTGGGCAGATAGTGCAGATAGTGCCAGTACATGAACCCAAATAGCAGCTGCAGTCCCCACCAGGAAAAGTAGGCTGAGCGAGGCAGCGGTTCTGGACCGAAGAGCCCGGGTATGAGCAGCGGCAGCCCGGCGCACAGCCATGCCATTAAGCCCGCATAGCGCAGCAGTTCAATCGGCCGATGATGGCTGGGCAAGAAATCCAGGGGCACGCTATATTCCTAACACTTGCAAGACAAGGGCATGATAGCCCAGTCTGGCTTGCCGAACCCCTGTCAAAAGGCCCCCATGGATGACGACCAGCGCGCTTACCGAAGATGTGCTTCGCCTGGAAGACAACCTGCGACTCAAGCTTGAGCCGCTGTTGGCCCGGTTCCGTTTGCGCATGGAACTGATGGCCGATGACAGCCCCATTCCCGGCAGCTTCTGGGGTGATGAGGAAGCCGGCCTTGAGGGTGACCGCTTATTCGTACGTCGCGATACACCACTCCACTCGGCACTGCACGAGGCCTGTCATTTTATTTGCATGGATTCAGCACGGCGTGCTGGCCTGCACACGGATGCGGGCAGTGACGATCTGGAGGAGTGTGCCGTGTGCTATCTTCAAATCCTGCTGGGTGAACAACTACCCGGCGTAAGCCGGCTACGCTTATTTCAGGATATGGATCGCTGGGGCTATTCCTTTCGCCTCGGTTCTACCGCCGCATGGTTCAGGAGTGACGCCGATGATGCACGGGAGTGGCTCCTGACACGCGGCCTTATCGATGCGAACACGCAATTAACATGGAATCTCAATCAGCTTTGAAGGCCCGCGTCACAGCGCAGACCATCAACTCGCGGCGTCTGCTGCTGCGGCCGCTGCTGGCCGAGGATGCGGCGGCACTTTTTGCCATCTATGGCGACGAGGAAAGCACCCGTTTCTGGCCTGGCCTGCCGCTGGCGGATCGCGCGGAAGCACAAGCCATGGTTCGTGCCGATCTGCGCCTGCAAGCCGCAGAAGAAGCCGCCTATTGGAGCCTGGTACTGGTTTCCTCAGGGCGTATGATCGGGCGCATCAGTCTGTTCCATATCGACGGGACCCAACGGCGCGCCGAACTGGGTTTCGCCATGCATGGGAAGTTCCGGCGCAAAGGCTATATGCGAGAAGCGCTGCAGGCCCTGCTGGAGACCTGCTTTACGGACTTTAAATTGCAACGAATGGAAGCGGATGTGGACCCGGAGAATCACGCCAGCCTGACCCTGCTAAGGGGACTGGGTTTTCGTGAGGAAGGTCGACCGAGCGGCCGCTGGCAGAAAGCGGGTCAACGCCGGGACAGCCTGTTCCTGGGGCTGCTCAAATCGGAGTGGCAACGCCTAAAAGCGCTCTAGCTGCCCAACCACTGCTGCAGCCAGCCCTGTTGCCAGGCCGTGAGTGCGCCGCCAGCCAACAGTGCTGCCGCCAGCCACCAGGGCCAGACCGGCGTCTTACCACGCGTGGCAGCCTCCGTGAGCACCCGCTCCGGGCGCAGGCCAGGCGCCTGCAAAAGAAAGCGCTGGGCACCAATGCGAAGTTCATCTCCACCAGCCAAAGACTGTTCCTTTACCGTATCGCCATTGACCGCCACCGCGCCCGCCTCGGTGACCAGAATCACGGCGCCATTGCCCTGCACTTGCAATGTCGCCCGCGCACCCTGGGCCGCCTCACCCAGCGTGATATCGCAGCCTTCGCCAGCGCCGATCACCAGACCGTCAGCAAGGGGAAAAGACTGGTTCATCAGCGCGCCGGACGTGCCTTTTAATCGATAAACACTCATGAGGATCCTAATCCCTATACAGCAGTACTACGGCTTGCGCAGCGATGCCTTCACCGCGACCACAAAACCCCAGACGCTCGGTGGTAGTGGCCTTAACGGACACGGCCGCAGGCTCCAGGCCCAAATCCGCGGCCATGCAAGCTCGCATGGCTTCAATATGTGGGGCCAGCTTGGGGGCCTCACAAATCACCGTCAGATCAACATTGCCCGGACGGTAGTTCTGCTCCCTGACCCGTTGGAGCACCGCCCGTAGCAGCTCGCGGCTGTCCGCATCGGCCCAGGCCGGGTCGCTGGGCGGAAAGTGGTGGCCGATATCACCCAGAGCCAGAGCGCCCAGCAAGGCATCACTGAGCGCGTGAAGCACCACATCGCCATCGGAGTGGGCCAGCAGCCCCTGCTCATGGGGAATGCGAACGCCGCCCAGCAGCACATGATCACCGGCCCCAAAGGCATGCACATCAAAGCCCTGACCGATACGTATGTTCACATCCGCTCCTCGCGTAGCAGCATCTCGGCCAGCAGCAGGTCTTCGGGCCAGGTCACCTTAATATTGCGCGGCGAACCCCGCACCAGCAGGGGCTCATAGCCCTTGGCCTCCATGGCGCCGGCCTCGTCGGTGGGCGCATCACCGCGCGCCAAGGCTTCCTGCAGGGCCATCTCCAGCAGAGCCGCCGGGAAAAACTGGGGCGTTTGCGCTGCCCAGAGGCCGCTGCGCGATCGAGTTTGTGCAATCACTGGCGACCTAGCCTCACGGGCCTGCTTCAGCGTATCAGCGACCGGCAAGGCCAGGATGGCGCCATGATCGCTCTGCGTACGGGCGGCCAGCAGCCGCTCCAGGGACGCCTGATCCAGGCACGGCCGCGCCGCGTCGTGCACCAGTACCCAGTCAGCACCAGAGGCCCGCGCCGCAGCGAGTCCATGGAGCACCGAGCGCGCACGCGTGTCGCCACCGGTGACCCGCTGTACCTGATCGGCAACCGCCAGTTGCTCAAAATGTGGGTCCTGGGGAGCCAGCGCTACCGTGATCGCATCCACCTGAGGGTGGTGCATAAAACAGTCCAGGGTCCAGGCCAGCATGGGCCGTCCCAGGAGCGGCTGATACTGCTTCGGCAGCTGATCCGGGCCCATGCGCTCACCGCGCCCGGCGGCCGGGATCACTACATGTATAGAGGCCTCGGTCATGGCTGCCAACGCGCCTCAGGGCGCACCGCCCTCATCTGCCTCCGGTGCCGGTACCACCTGGTAGAACTCTTCACCTTCCCGAATCAAACCCAGCTCATTGCGCGCGCGCTCCTCGACGGCCTCCAGGCGATTCTGAAGATCTTCAACCTCGGCACGCAGTTCATCATTACGTGTCTTGAGCAACGCGTTCTCCGCTTCCTGCGCTTCCACCCGGTCACTGAGTACGGCGATATCACTGAAGCCACCGGCACCAAACCACAGCTTGTACTGCAGGGCCAGCAGGGCCAGTACCAGGAGGATGGTCAGCACGCGCATCAGTTCAGAGGCTCAAACCCGGTACGTTGGCAAAGGCCTGCTTGCCGGCGTAGCGCGCCCGCTCGCCCAGGGCTTCTTCAATGCGCAGAAGCTGGTTGTACTTGGCGATGCGGTCGGAGCGGGACAGGGATCCGGTCTTGATCTGGGTGGCGCTGGTTGCCACGGCCAGATCAGCAATGGTGCTGTCTTCCGTTTCACCGGAGCGGTGCGAGATCACCGCGCCGTAATTGGACAGGGCCGCCATCTGGATCGCATTCAAGGTCTCGGTCAGGGTGCCGATCTGGTTAAACTTGATCAGAATCGCATTGGCAATTGAGCGCTCAATGCCTTGGGCGAAAATGCCCGTGTTGGTCACAAACAGATCATCCCCAACCAGCTGACAGCGAGCGCCGCTGAGCTGCGTGTGTTTGGCCCAGCCGTCCCAGTCATCCTCCGCCATGCCATCTTCGATGGTAATGATCGGATAGCGGGTCACCCAGTCATCCAGATAGGCCGCGAATTCATCCGCGGAGAAAGATCGGCCTTCGGAAGCGAAGTGATAGCGACCATCACGGTAAAACTCCGTAGAAGCCACATCCAGACCGAGATAGACGTCGCTACCCACCCGGTAGCCCGCCTTGTCGATGGCCTCCAGAATCACTTCCACTGCGGACTCATTGGATGGCAGGTCGGGGGCAAAACCACCCTCATCACCCACCGCCGTGCTCAGACCACGGCCGCGCAGCACGCTGGCCAGCGCATGGAACACTTCGGTGCCGCAGCGCAAGGCTTCGCTAAAGCTGGGCAGACCCGCCGGCAGAATCATGAATTCCTGCATGTCCACGCTGTTATCGGCGTGCGCCCCGCCATTAATGATGTTCATCATGGGCACAGGCATCTGCAGTTCGTCACCCTCGGCCAGCATCTGCCACAGGGGCTGGCGCTGCTGATCAGCCGCAGCCCGCGCTGCCGCCAGCGATACCGCCAACAACGCATTGGCGCCGAGGCGGGCCTTGTTGGGTGTGCCATCCAGCTCAATCATGGCCTGGTCCAGCCCGGCCTGATCCTGCGCGTCCATACCCGTCACGCAATCACGCAGCTCGCCATTCACATTTGCCACGGCCTGACGCACGCCCTTGCCACCGTAGCGGTTGGGGTCCCCGTCCCGCAGCTCAATGGCTTCGCGCGCACCGGTCGAAGCACCCGAGGGCACGGCGGCAAGACCGTAGCCACCGGAAGCCAATCGGACTTCCGCTTCGAGCGTGGGGTTGCCGCGGGAATCAATAATCTCCCGAGCATGGACAGAAGCGATCTGGGTCATAGGAATTCCTTGGGGTAAAACGTGGGTTTCAGGGTGAAAAGCGGTCTTCCAAGAAGGGCCGCTGCTTGGCCGTGCTATCGATGTCGCACAGGGTTTCCAGCAGCTCCCGCATCATGGGCAAGGGCCAGGCGTTGGGGCCGTCGGACAGGGCTTTTTCCGGCGTCGGGTGCGACTCCATAAACAGGCCGCTGACGCCCACCGCCATGGCCGCCCGGGCCAGCACCGGCACAAACTCCCGCTGGCCACCGGAGGTTGCGCCCTGGCCGCCAGGCAATTGCACCGAATGGGTCGCGTCATACACCACCGGGCAGTCTGCCTCGCGCATGATGGCCAGCGAGCGCATATCGGACACCAGGTTACCGTAGCCGAAGGAAGCGCCGCGCTCACAGGCCATGATCTGCTCATTGCCGGTCGCGCGGGCTTTCTCGATCACATTCTTCATGTCCCAGGGGGCAAGAAACTGGCCCTTCTTGATGTTCACCGGCCGCCCGGTTGCCGCCACACGGGTAATAAAATTGGTCTGCCGACACAGAAATGCCGGCGTTTGCAGCACATCCACCACCTCGGCCACGGCCTGCATGTCCGTGTCTTCATGCACATCAGTGAGCACGGGTACGCCGATCTGATCCTTCACCGCCTGCAGAATGCGTAGCCCTTCATCCATACCCGGCCCACGAAAACTCTTAATGGAGGTGCGGTTGGCCTTATCGAAGGACGACTTGTAGATGAAGGGGATGCCCAGAGAAGCGGTAATTTCCTTGAGCTGACCCGCCGTATCGATGGCCAGCTGCTCGGACTCGATCACGCAGGGGCCGGAAATGAGGAAAAAACGATGCGCCAGCCCAACGTCGAAGCCGCAGAGCTTCACAGGGAAGCCACCTCTGCCGGCAGCTCACCCTGCTGGCAGGCCAGCGCTGCCTCGATGAAGCCGGTAAACAGGGGGTGACCGTCACGCGGCGAGGACGTAAATTCCGGATGGAACTGACAGCCCAGGAACCAGGGATGGTCCGGCAGCTCAACGATTTCCACCAGCGTTTCATCCATGGATACGCCTGACAGCACCATGCCGTGCTCGCGCAGCGTATCGCGGTAATGGTTGTTGAATTCAAAGCGGTGCCTATGCCGTTCCCGGATCACATCTTCACCGTAGGTGCGGCGCGCCAGCGTATCGGGCAGCAGCTTGCAGCGCTGTCCCCCCAGGCGCATGGTGCCGCCAAGATCCGAATCTTCAGAGCGCGTCTCCACCTTGCCGCTGGCGTCCAGCCATTCGGTAATCAGGCCGATCACCGGGTCTGGCGTATGCGGCGAAATTTCCGTGCTGATGGCCTCGGGCAGCCCGCAGACATGCCGCGCGTATTCCACCACCGCAGCCTGCATGCCGTAGCAGATACCGAGGTAGGGAACCTTGTTTTCGCGGGCATAGCGGATGGCCTGTACCTTGCCTTCAAAACCGCGTTCGCCGAAGCCACCGGGGACCAGAATCGCATCCAGATCTTTCAGCGCATCCACGCCCTCGCGCTCGATATCTTCCGACTCCAGCGCGCGGATATTGACCTTGATGCGGTGGCGCAGCCCACCGTGCACCAGGGCTTCGGTCAGGGACTTGTAGGCGTCGGAATGGTTGACATATTTGCCCACCATGCCAACGGTAACCTCATGGCGCGTGTGCTCCATGCGATCCACCACCTCGCGCCAGTCATCGAGATTGGCCGGCCCGGTGGTTTCCAGACCCAGCTTTTCAACCACCAGATCGTCCAGACCCTGCTCGTGCAGCAGCATGGGAATCTCGTAGATACCGTGGCGTGCATCGAGCGCGGAAATGACTGCCTTGGCCGGCACATTCGTGAACAGCGCGATCTTGCGGCGCTCGTCTTCGGACACTTCGTTTTCGCAGCGGCACAGCAGGATATCGGGCTGGATACCGATGGAACGCAACTCCTTTACCGAGTGCTGCGTGGGTTTGGTCTTGGTCTCGTTGGCGGCCTTGATGAAAGGAATCAGCGTCAGGTGCATAAACAGCGCCTTGTCACCGTATTCCACGCCCAGCTGGCGGATGGCTTCCAGAAACGGCATGGCTTCAATATCGCCGACCGTACCGCCAATTTCGATCATGGCCACGTCATAGCCTTCAGCGCAGCGCTCAACGCAGGCCTTGATCTCGTCGGTAATGTGCGGAATCACCTGCACTGTGCCGCCCAGGTAATCGCCGCGCCGCTCCTTGGCAATCACATTGTTGTAGATGCGGCCGGTGGTCACGTTATTGACCTGACCCATGCGCGTGCGCACGAAGCGCTCGTAATGCCCGAGATCGAGATCGGTTTCCGCACCGTCGTCGGTGACATAGACCTCCCCGTGCTGGAAGGGGCTCATGGTGCCTGGATCGACATTGATGTAAGGATCCAGTTTCATCAGGGTCACTTTCAGACCCCGCGATTCCAGAATCGCAGCCAGAGAGGCAGAGGAAAGCCCTTTGCCCAGGGAAGAGACAACGCCACCAGTGACGAATACGAGAGATGTCATGCCAGAACCTGTTCCAGATGTGTATCGGCCTGGCTCGCAATTATACCCGCGCCGAGGCCTTGAGGCGACCATGCGCATGCGCTTCGCCTGTGGCGAGCAGCAGCGCTCAAAAGAGGGAAAAATTGCCATCGTTAGCGGCGCGTTTTCCGCTATGATTGAGAGCCATCAGAAGCCACCACTTTCACGGAGATTCCCGCTGAGATGAGTTCAGCCCAGTATCAGGCCCAGGACATTGAGGTCCTGTCCGGCCTTGAACCGGTACAGCGCCGTCCGGGCATGTACACGGACACCACCCGCCCGAACCATCTGGCGCAGGAAGTCATCGACAACAGCGTGGACGAAGCGCTGGCGGGTCACGCCCGCAGCATCACGGTCACGCTGCATGAAGACGGCTCTATCGAAGTGGCCGACGATGGGCGCGGCATGCCGGTGGACCTGCATCCGGAACATGGCATTCCCGGCATCGAACTGATTCTCACGCGGCTGCACGCGGGCGGAAAGTTCTCCAACGATAACTATCAGTATTCCGGTGGCCTGCACGGCGTGGGCGTATCCGTGGTAAACGCTCTCTCAACGGATCTGGAAGTTTGGGTCAAACGCGATGGCAAGGAACACCACATCGCCTTTCAGGATGGGGACAAGTCCTCGGAACTGACCGTTATTGGTGAGGTCGGACGCCGGAATACGGGTACGCGGGTGCGCTTCTGGCCTGACGGAAAATATTTCGACAGCCCCAATATCGCCGTCAAGCGGCTGCGTCACCTGCTGCGCGCCAAGGCCGTGCTGTGCCCGGGCCTGCAGGTCACCCTGGTGGTGGCCAAAGAGGGTGAGAAGGAAAGCTGGCAGTATGAGGACGGCCTGTCCGAATACCTGTTGACCGAGCTGGGCAGCCAGGCCCTGCTGCCGGCCCAGCCCTTCACCGGTGATATGAAGGGGACCGATTCCGAAGTGGCCTGGGCCCTGTCCTGGGTGCCGGAAGGCACGGCGATTCAGGAAAGCTACGTCAACCTGATCCCAACCGCCCAGGGCGGCACGCACGTTAACGGGCTGCGCTCGGGCGTGGTGGAGGCGCTGCGCGAGTTCTGCGAACTGCACAGCCTGCTGCCGAGAGGCGTGCGGCTGGCACCGGAAGATGTCTGGGACCGCGTGTCTTACATTCTCTCCACGCGCATGACCGATCCGCAGTTCAGTGGCCAGACCAAGGAGCGCCTGTCCAGCCGTTCGGCCGCATCATTCGTCTCCGGCGTGGCCAAGGACGCCTTCAGCCTGTGGCTCAACGAACATGTGAGCGATGGCGAGGAAATTGCGCGTCTGGCCATCGAAAATGCGCAGAAGCGCATGAAGAAAAGCAAAAAGGTCGCGCGTAAGAAAGTCACCCAGGGCCCGGCCCTGCCCGGCAAGCTGGCGGACTGCACCAGTGAAGACCTGGCGGTTACGGAGCTGTTTCTGGTCGAGGGTGATTCAGCGGGCGGCTCGGCCAAGCAGGCACGCAACCGCGAGTACCAGGCCATCCTGCCCCTGCGCGGCAAGATTCTGAATACCTGGGAAGTAGAGTCCGACGCGGTGCTCTCCAATCAGGAGGTACACGATATTTCCGTGGCCATCGGCGTCGATCCGGGCTCGGACAAGATCAGCGGCCTGCGCTACGGCAAGGTCATCATCCTGGCCGACGCGGACTCGGACGGACTGCACATTGCCACGCTGCTGACGGCCCTGTTCATGCAGCATTTTCGCCCCCTGGTGGAGACCGGCCATATCTTTGTCGCCATGCCGCCGCTCTATCGCATCGATGTGGGCAAGGAGACCCACTACGCACTGGATGCGGAGGAGCGCGCCGGTATTCTCGAGATGATTGCGGCCGAGAAAAAGAAGGGCAAGATCACCGAGACCCGCTTTAAAGGGCTGGGCGAAATGAACCCGCTCCAGCTGCGCGAATCAACCATCGACCCGGACACGCGCCGCCTGGTGCAGCTGACCGTAGAAAGCGAGCGCGCCACCCGGCGTGTCATGGACATGCTGCTGTGTAAAAAGCGCGCCAGCGACCGCAAAGCATGGCTGGAAGACAAGGGCGACCTTGCTTCTTTCTAAGCCCATAGAAGAAACAATTAGGCCAGGACAACCATGAGCGACCTGACGCAAAGCTTTACTGATCACGAACAAATCCCGCTGAAAGATTACGCCGAGCGGGCCTACCTGGACTACTCCATGTATGTGGTGCTGGATCGGGCCCTGCCGCATATCGGTGATGGACTGAAGCCGGTGCAGCGCCGCATCGTGTACGCCATGAGTGAGCTGGGCCTGTCGGCGGCTTCCAAGCACAAGAAATCCGCCCGTACCGTGGGCGATGTGCTGGGCAAGTTCCATCCTCACGGTGACTCGGCCTGCTATGAAGCCATGGTGCTCATGGCCCAGCCCTTCTCCTATCGGTATCCGCTCATTGACGGCCAGGGCAACTTCGGTTCCCCGGACGATCCGAAATCCTTTGCCGCCATGCGCTACACGGAGTCGCGCCTGGCACCCTATGCCAAGCTGCTGCTGCGGGAATTGGGCATGGGCACGGTGGCGTTTCAGCCCAACTTTGATGGCACGCTGAAAGAGCCGGTATTACTGCCCTCACGGGTACCCAATGTGCTGCTGAATGGCAGCACCGGTATCGCCGTTGGCATGGCCACGGACATTCCGCCGCATAATTTGCGCGAAGTGGTCAGCGCGGCCATCCGCCTGCTGGATGAGCCCAAAGCCACCGTGCCGGAACTTTGTGAACATGTGCAGGGACCGGACTTTCCCACCGAGGCCGAGATCATCACGCCCCGCGAAGACCTGCTGAAAATCTATGAGACCGGTCACGGCTCGGTCAAAATGCGTGCGATCTGGGAAAAGGAAGACGGCGAAATCGTTATCACCGCCCTGCCCCATCAGGTCTCACCGGCCAAGATCCTGGAGCAGATCGCCGCCCAGATGCGCAGTAAAAAATTGCCCATGGTGGAAGACCTGCGCGATGAATCGGATCACGAGAATCCGACGCGGCTGGTGATCGTTCCCCGTTCCAACCGGGTCGATACGGACCAGGTCATGAACCATCTGTTTGCCACCACTGACCTGGAGCGCAACTACCGCGTCAACCTCAATATCATCGGCATCAACGGCAAACCCCAGGTGCTGGACCTGCGCAGCCTGCTAAAGCAGTGGCTGAAGTTCCGCACGGACACGGTCACGCGCCGGCTGGAATTCCGTCTCGATCAGGTGGTGGACCGGCTGCACATTCTTGAAGGTCTGATGATCGCCTATCTGAATATTGACGAGGTGATCCAGATCATTCGCAGCGAAGACGAGCCCAAGCCCGTGTTGATGGAACGCTTCGGCATTACCGCCACCCAGGCGGAAGCCATTCTGGAGCTGAAGCTGCGTAATCTGGCCAAGCTGGAAGAAATGAAGATTCGCGGCGAGCAGGACAAGCTCGACGCCGAGCGCGAGGAACTGGAAAAGATTCTGGGCTCCAAGGCGCGCATGAAAACGTTGATCAAAAAGGAACTGACGGAAGACGCCGAGCAGTATGGTGATGCGCGGCGCTCCCGACTGGTAGAGCGCGATGCGGCTCAGGCGCTGAAGGAAGAGGACCTGCTGACTTCCGAGCCCTGCACCGTGGTGCTGTCCAAGGCGGGCTGGGTACGATCGGCCAAAGGCCATGAGATTGATGCCAGCACCCTGAACTACAAGGCCGGTGACGAATACGGCCACGCGGCGCGCGGGCGCAGCAATCAGCAGGCCATATTTCTCGATTCCGTGGGCCGTGCCTATGCACTGCCAGCCCACACGCTGCCCTCGGCACGCAGTCTCGGCGAGCCCCTGACCAGCCGCTTCAATCTGGCGGAAGGGGCGCGCTTTCTCTATGCGCTGGCCGGCGCGGGCGAGCAGCGTATCGTGCTGGCCTCAAGCTTCGGCTACGGTTTTGTCACGCAGCTGGAGAACCTGCACAGCCGCATGAAGGCCGGCAAGGCCATGCTCACCGTGCGCGATGGCGCCGAACCGGTCATGCCCGCCTATGTATCGGAACAGGCCGACACGGTGGTCTGCGCGACCAGCGAAGGTCATCTGCTGGCCTTCCCGCTGGCGGAGCTGCCGGAACTGGCCAAGGGCAAAGGCAACAAGCTGATTCAGATACCACCGGCGCGGCTCAAAGCCGGTGAAGAGCGTATGGTGGGTATGGTCGTTCTGGGCCCCGGCGAGGAACTGCTGGTCTGGGCCGGTCAGCGCTATTTGCGCATGGGTCAGAAAGA
>JAOZKI010000103.1 GCA_029935455.1 Lysobacterales bacterium
AGCCGCGGACAAGCTGGTGCCGGAAGGTATTGAAGGCCGCGTACCCTTTAAAGGGCCCCTGCCGGGCGTGATTCATCAGCTGCTCGGCGGCCTGCGCTCATCCATGGGCTATATGGGCACGGACAGCATCGAGCGGTTCCGTACGGAATCTCGGTTTGTACGCATTACCAACGCGGGCATTCGCGAAAGCCATGCGCACGATGTACAGATCACCAAAGAAGCACCTAACTATAAGCTGGGCTGAACATGCAGGACATCCATCGGCACCGAATACTGATTCTCGATTTTGGCTCGCAATACACGCAGCTGATCGCCCGCCGAATCCGTGAAATCGGCGTTTTCTGCGAGATCTATCCCTGGGATGTGACGGAGCAGGAAATTCGCGACTTCGCGCCGCGCGGGATCATTCTCTCCGGCGCGCCCCAGGTGGTATTTGAGCTGAATATTCCGCTACTCGGCATCTGCTATGGCCTGCACACCATGGCCGCTCAGCTGGGGGGGGCGGTTTCACCCTCCGATGAAAAAGAATTTGGCTATGCGCAAGTGCGCCTGGAGCAATCCTGCGCTTTGACTGCCGGTCTGACGGACGCGGCAGCGGATGCGGCGGAAGCGAGCCTGGATGTATGGATGAGTCATGGTGACAAGGTCACCTCACTGCCCGAAGGTTTCGAGCTCATTGGTGCCACCGACTCAGCACCGGTCACCATTATCGCGGATGAAGCCCGGCACTGGTACGGACTGCAGTTCCATCCGGAAGTGACTCATACGAAGCAGGGCGGCGTGCTGCTGGAACGTTTTGTGGTGGATATCTGCGGCTGCGAAAAGCTCTGGACCGCCGCTAACATTGTGGAAGACTCCATTGCGCGTACCCGAGCACAGGTGGGTGATGATCCGGTACTGCTCGGCCTTTCCGGGGGCGTGGACTCTTCCGTGGTTGCAGCCCTGCTGCATCGTGCGATCGGCGATCGGCTCGTGTGTATTTTTGTGGACACGGGCCTGCTACGCCTGCATGAGGGTGATCAGGTCATGGCGACCTTTGCCGAGCATATGGGCGTGAACGTGGTGCGGGTAAACGCACGCGAAAGGTTTCTGGAAGCGCTGGCAGGCGCTGAGGATCCGGAGCTCAAACGCAAGATTATTGGCAATCTGTTTATCGAGATTTTCGAGGAGCAGGCGCAGCTGCTGCGTGAGTCCTATGGCCAGATACGCTGGCTGGCGCAGGGCACCATCTATCCGGATGTGATTGAGTCGGCAGGCTCACGTACCGGCAAAGCGCACGTGATCAAGTCCCATCACAACGTTGGCGGGCTACCGGAGCGCATGAATATGGGGCTGGTGGAGCCGCTGCGGGAGCTGTTCAAGGATGAGGTGCGGCGTCTTGGCGTCACGCTCGGTCTACCAGCCGAGATGGTGTACCGCCATCCCTTCCCCGGGCCAGGGCTGGGCGTGCGCATTCTGGGCGAGGTGCGTGAGGCCTATCTGGAGCCTCTGCAGCGCGCCGATCACATCTTTATCAGCGAGCTACGCAAGCATGATCTCTACGACGAGGTGTCCCAGGCCTTCGTGGTATTTCTGCCGGTCAAATCAGTCGGCGTGGTCGGCGATCAGCGGCGCTATGAATATGTGGTGGCGCTGCGCGCGGTGCAGACCGTGGATTTTATGACCGCGCGCTGGGCGCCCTTGCCGCATGAGTTTCTGGACACGGTTTCCCGACGCATCATCAATGAGATCGACGGTATCTCGCGCGTGGTATACGACGTATCCGGTAAGCCCCCGGCAACCATTGAGTGGGAGTAACCCTGCGGCGCTAGGCTGCCATGCACAAAGCCTTGCTGGCATCTTCTCATGCTGCGTCAACATAAGCAGGCATGCAGCGCAAAGTTACTTGGGCGACGGGCCTTAATGACCTCATTGGCGCTAGGTGAATTCGGGGCTGAAGCAAGCACTGCTGTGCGAGATCAAGGATATTTATGACAGGCCAAACTGACTCTTTCTTGCAGCGATGGGTTCCGCGTGTTGCTGGTTTCTGGCTGCTCTTTGTTCTGGCGTATGGCTTGGGTTATTTCAGCTATAAGAATGAAATTTGGCCTTTTGGTGCCATTGAAGCGACCGCTGAGTTTCTCGGCGATGAATCCGGTGATACGGCGACGGTTACGGAAAAAATCCTTAACGATTTCGACCTTAAGCCGGGCCGTCACATGCTGGAACTGGAAAGGGGTTTTCAGGTTCCCGCACACTACCAGGCTTTGGAAGGCTTGCGATTAAAAAAGCGGCGCCGGGCGCCTTTAATGTATCTGGATGAAACGGCGCCGGAATTTTATCGTTTCCTCTACGGCGTGTTTGATTTCGCGGAGGGTTTCCATGGTGCCATTCTTCTTAACCCAGAGGGTGAGGTACAGCAGACCTGGATCGTGCGGCAGGAAGACGCTCCCTGGGCCAACCGTAAAGATCCCAATGTGTTCCCCCATGGCGTTGAGTTGCTTCCGGATGGTTCGCTGATTGCGGCCTTTGACAGTGGTTCATCCATCACGCGCTATGGCTACTGTGGTGAACAGATTTGGCGCATCAAGGGGCGTTGGCACCACTCGATTACCCGTGACGGTCAGGGGGCTGTTTGGGTCTGGGGTAATCCCCACGGTGAATTGAAAAATTCGGAGTACATGATTCAGGTAGACGAAGTTACCGGCACCATTCTGAATGCTTTCGATCTGGATTCGGTCATGGAAAAGAATCCAGACATTGACCCCTTTGCGATCCGCCAGGAAGACCAGAAAGACGGTTCAAGCTGGGTTTGGGATCGCTTGCATCCCAATGATGTTGACCCGCTGCCCGCTGCGCTGGCTGATAAGTACGAACAGTTCGATGCGGGCGATCTATTGATAAGCCTGCGTTCGGTCAACCTGGTTGCGGTGATTGACCCGGTGAGCCAGAAGGTTAAATGGTGGCGTCAGGGCCTGGTGCGCAGGCAGCATGACCCGGATTGGAATGAGCGCGGCACCATCACGATTTACGACAACAATATGCATCGGGACTATTCCCGCATTGTTGAAATTGACCCGATTTCTTTTGCAAGCGAAATCGTGCTCGACGGCAAGGATTACGAGTTCTACAGCTGGCGCCGGGGTAAACATGAAGTGATGCCCGCGGGCGGATACCTCATTACCTCTTCGGAGCAGGGGCGGGTGTTTGAGACTGATGCAGACGGTGAGATTGTGTTTGAGTTCGTTAACCAATTCTCGGATGAGCGGCGCAATCTGGTGGTTTCTGAGGCGCGTTACTTCGACACGGATTACTTCGATAAATTGCCTGTATGTAGCAAATGATCCGTTATTGAATCAGCGCTCCGGGCGGAAGGCTTTGCTCGTTCCGGCTTCCTTTCAGCCTGGGTTCAGTTTGCTATGTTACGTTTCTGCACGTGTTCCTGAAAGCATAAATGGTGTGTTTTGTGGGCCACAGGGCGTTTTGTTACTTCCTGGCGGGCCTGGCGTAGACCCTTGAGTAGAAGTGAGTGCAGGGCTGTGAATCTAAGTGAATATTTAGCTACTGATCTCGTTGCGCGGGTGCCTGATTTGGCGCATCGGTTTCGTCATGCCAGTCCATTTCGTTTCATTGCCATAGACAACTTTTTCAGCCCTGATTTGGCCAATCAGTTGGCTGCTCAGTTCCCCATATTTGATGAGGAACGTGCAAAAAATGAAAACGGTGAGGTGGGTGGCAAGGCGGTTAACTCCAATGTTCGTTCACTGGGTGAGCCATGGAAAGCGCTGGATGACCTGGTCGCCAGTGACGCGTTTCGCGCGTTGATCAGCGAAATCACCGGTGTTCCGGATCTGCTCTACGACCCGGATTATTTTGGCGGCGGCACCCATGAGAACCGAGATGGTCAGAGTCTTGATGCGCATGTGGATTTCAATTTTCATCCGGTCAGCCGTCAGCACCGACGCTTGAATCTGATTGTTTATCTCACAGAGGAGTGGGATGACGCCTGGGGCGGTTCAATTCAGCTACACAAGGATCCGTATCTGCCGCCGTCTCTGGACGAAATCGCAGTGGTCACGCCACTGTTTAACCGCTGCATCATTTTCGAGACGACCGAGCACTCTTGGCACGGTTTCCCGCAGATTGTGTTGCCAGAAGAAAAGCGTCACATGTCGCGTAAGAGTTTTGCGCTCTATTACTACACCAAGTCCCGGCCTGGCGCCGAGCTGGGGCCGGAACATTCGACTATCTACGTTGAACAGCATCTTCCGGAAGACCTGCTTGCAGGCGAGGCGCTGACAGCGGAGCAAGTGCAGCATATTCGTAACCTGGTGGCCTCTCGGGACCAACATTTGCGTCGCCTCTATGGCAACATCAAGCAGCTGTATACGGAGCTGAACGGTCTCAAGGAGCGGTATCGTTTGCAGGCACCGCCTCCCGTCGCCGATGAGCCCAGTGCTGTGGAGCGGGCAAAAAAGGCGGCCAAAGCAGCGGAAATTCAGCGACTCCTGGCGCAGCAAGAGGGCGACCTGGCGCGATTGCGGGTGCGACTCAGGGCCCTTGAGACGTCAAGCTCTTGGCGTCTTACCCGTCCGTTGCGTGCGTTGCGGCGCAAGCTCTCGCTTCGCTGAATGCTCGTGCTTGTCCACTAAGGATTGTCCGAAACGGCTTGCACGGTAATATCATCAATGAGACAGCCCAGTCTGCGCTCGTCATTGCCAACCTGATAGGTCCGATCGACGGTCATGGCCAGCTCAAAGCCACTTTTTTGACTTACCGTCTCCGGTAGCGGAAGGGTATGCTCCTGGTTGTTGCTGCATGCGACGCGGGTCAGCGTCAGTTGGTCGACGTCAACCGTGATTTGCGGTGTAAAAGGCCAAGTTTCCGGTAGGCGTGTGGTAAAGCTAAGAATCTGCGGAGCAGCGCCTGAGGCGCTGAATTGCTGGTTGAAGGTTTTTCCCATCCAGCCGTCACCATAGCGTACGAAAGGCGCGGGGTTGGGGCGCTGCAGTGACTGATTCAGCGTCTGCCAGGCTGTGGCCACAGGCTTCTTGCTGCCGTTCAGAAAGCGCATCCCCGTTGGCTGTGTGAAACCAGAGAAGCCGATCGTTTTCAGGCTCAGAGGCGCTAGGGTCTTGAGCGTAACAGACGTGGTGTCACTGATCAGCAGGCCAATGCAGCTACCGCCGGCGCCCGAAGCATCCACGAGCAGAGGTTCTGGACGGTATTGAGTATGAATCAGCAGGTCCGGCTCGCTGTTGCCATCGCCGACAGTCTGTACACAAAGTTCGGCGCTTTGCGGTCCGCCGGGACTATGAAACTCATGGATTGAAAAGTCCCGTCTCAGGCTCTCACCGCTTTTGAGTTGCAGCGGCGCGTTCTCTCCGGTGGCCTGATAGCCCCAGCTACTGCCGCCGTCGCTGAAATCCGGGCTAGGGACCGCATTGTGTTGATAATCACGCCAGGTCCAGAGCGCATAGCCATGTGCCAGTTGTTCAAGAACTGGCTGGGCCCGCTGTAAAAAGTTACCGACTTGGTCGCGATCAATGCGGCCATTGCTCTCAAAGCCCGGGGTAAAATCTTCGACCAGGAACTGGTCGATAAAGATAGGGCGATTACCGGTGACGGCGCGGATGCGTTCCAGCATGGCTTCTAGGCGGTTTGCCGCTGTCTCCGGTGAGAGTGTCTCGCCCTGATTAAGGCCGCCCATGGCCGGGGCCCAGTAAATGGTCGTCCAGTCGGCGCCCGGAAGATCCCAGGCCAGCTCGTGACTGTGCCAGTAGGCCAGCTCGCCAGCGCCGTTCCATACCGGATCTGAGTCGATACGGATCTCCATGGACATGCTGGGAAAGCGCTCCTGTGCCGGCCCGAAAAACCGTGCGATCCAGGCGTGGTCGATGAAATCAAAGAACAGGCCGAACGCCGGTGTCATACGTTCCGGCACCGGGATTTGTTCGAAGCGGGTAAACGTCTGCCCGAAACGTGCCGATACCGCGTCCAGTGTTGAGTATCGCTCGAGCCAATCTTGAAAACCGGTCTGCTGCGCCAGCTGCAGACGACGTTCGAGCGGCGCCTTGCCCAGTCCTTCAACGGCCCACAGATCCTCCCAGCTTAGAAAAGCGAACTGCACGTTTTCGTGAGCGCTGGCGATGTTGTGGAGGCCTTCAATGTAATCCAGCCAACCCTGGTATGCATCTTCACGCAGCCAGAGGTTTAAAAGCCAGCCGCCTGAGCCCGCCACAGAGGCGTCCCAGGCATAGCCAACACGCAAAACCACATTAAGCCCCGAGTCGGCGGCTAGGCTGATGATTTCGCCAAGCCGTCGTGCCCGTTCCGGTATCAGGCTTCCATCCGTCATGCTGGTCGCAAAGCCGGCCCAGGGCACCACGAGAATGACCGTATTGAAACCATCCTGTCGCAATGTGGCAAAATCCCGCGCTGCTTGTTGTTCAAGTCGGGTATTCCAGAAGTTTACTGCCCAGGCGTCGCCAAACCAGTGGGCGCCGCGCAGGTAGGCAGCACCGGGACCGATGCTTTCGATCGCATTGGTTTCCATGTGAACAGCCCTGGGTTTTTCCTCTTGTGTTACTTCGTGATCGAGACGGAGTTGGGCCCAAAGAAAGGCGGTAAACGCTGCGAGTAAAGCAATAATGACCAAAGTTTTTTTCATATTCGATGCCGGGTTTTTAGGGCTCGCGAAAGGGCCTAGGTAATGGCCCTTTTGTGCGCCATAAGGGTTGACGATGGTAAACCAAATAGCGTTCAGCTCCCATTAAACGATGCGTGATGATTAGGGCAGCTTGTGAGAGGGGGTCGCGTGTCATGTTCTTTGCTTTCCTGTAGCATCGCGCTACGGTTTGGCGCCTGCGTGAGGTTTTCAGTGACTGTCGCAACGCTAGGTCCAGCTAGTAGTGAGGAGTGATATGACCATTCACAACGAATCATGGTGGCAGCGCTGGATTCCACGACTGGCTGCGGTTTGGCTCGTCTTCGTTGTGGCCTATGTGGTCGGCTATCTGACGCACAAACTTGAGCTCTGGCCCTTTGCGACCATTCAAACCACCAGCGATTTCCTGCTGGGTGACGATGTGGAGCAGGTCACCTTGAAGGAAAAGGTGCTCAATGATTTTGGAATGAGGCCCGCTCGGCATATCGTCGAGTCACAGCGCAAGGTCGACATTCCCGCACACTACGAAGCGCTGGAAGGGCTGCCGCTAAAAGAGCGCCGTCAGGCGCCACTCATGTATCTGGATGAATCGGCTCCCAGGGGCTATCGACTGCTGTATGGTAGCTTTGATTTTGAAGGCGGCCTGCACGGGGCGATACTCTTGAACCCGCAGGGTCAGGTTCAGCAAAGCTGGACCGTGCGTCAGGACGATGCGTCCTGGGAGAGCCGGCCAGATGAAAACACCTACCCCCACGGTATCGAGTTGTTACCTGACGGTTCCATTATCGCGGCCTTTGACAGCGGCTCCTCCATCACGCGCTACGGCTACTGCGGTGAACAAATCTGGCGTACCAAGGGCAATTTCCATCATTCAGTGACACGCGATGGCACCGGTGCGGTTTGGGCCTGGGGCAATCCCAACGGCGAGCTGAAAGACACAGAGTTCATGGTGCGCATTGATGAGGCAAGCGGGGCCATACTGGATGCGATTCACATCGACAAGGTGGTGGCTGCCAATCCGGACATGGACCCCTTCGCCATTCGTCAGGATGACCAGGTACAGGGTTCGGTCTGGTCTTTTGACCGGTTCCACGTGAATGATGTCGATCCTTTGCCGGCTCACTGGGCGCCAGCCTATGAACAGTTTGAAGCCGGTGATCTGCTGATCAGTTTGC
>JAOZKI010000009.1:0-40736 GCA_029935455.1 Lysobacterales bacterium
ACGGATAATGCCTCTGCAGGTAGCTCGCCAGCTTAGCGCACGCACCCGCAGGCGGCAAGAAAGAAACGGCTGCAGAGCAAGGTTTTATGCGGCCTGGAGACTTTGAAACCCGAATCATGCGGATTGGGCTACAATGCCGGCCGAATCCTCTTAGCGAGCAATGACTTATGTCCGCCCTGATTTGTGGCTCCATGGCCTTCGATACCATCATGCTGTTTCCGGAACGCTTTCGCGATCACATCCTGCCGGAAAAGATGCACATCCTGAATGTGTCGTTTCTGGTACCCAAGATGCGGCGGGAATTCGGTGGCGTGGCGGGCAATATCAGCTACAACCTGAAATTGCTTGGCGGGGAGCCCTATCCCATGGGTGCGGTGGGCGGTGATTTCGAACCCTACCGACGTCACTTTGAAACGCTTGGCATCTCGCTCGAGCACGTGCGCGTGCTGCCCGAGGAGTTCACGCCACAGGCATTTATCACCACCGATATGGAAGACAACCAGATCACTGCCTTCCACCCGGGCGCCATGGCGCATAGCCATGAAAACCAGATCAGCGCTGCGCAAGGCATAGAGATTGGCATTGTGGCGCCGGACGGCAAGGAAGCCATGCTGCAGCACAGCCGGGATTTCAAAGCCCAGGGCATTGCGCATATCTTCGATCCGGGCCAGGCCATGCCCATGTTTGACGGCGATGAGCTGCGCGGCTTTATCGAGCGCGCCGACTGGATTGTTATGAACGATTACGAATACCAGCTGTTGCGGGAGAAAACCGGCCTCAGCGGCGCCGAGATTGCGGAGCAGGTGCGGGCCTTCGTGGTCACCCTGGGCGGCGATGGTTCCGACGTCTACCAGGCCGGTGAAAAGACCCATATCGAGGCCGTGCCACCAGCAGACATCAAGGACCCCACCGGCTGCGGTGACGCCTATCGCGGCGGCCTGATCTATGGACTGCTCAACGATATGGACCTGCTTACGGCCTGCCGTATCGGCTCCGTCATGGGCGCCATCAAGATCGAGCACATGGCGCCGCAGCAGCACACGCCGTCGCCGCAGGAGATCCGCGACCGCTTCAACGCCGCCTACGGCTACAGCTTCTGAGAAATTAGCGGCCCCGAAGGCCGCAAACGGTTGACAAAAGCAGCGTCTGAACGCAGAATTGCCGACCCTTCAGCGCGGCCCGCAAGCCGCCTGCAAGAACCGCTTTCGGTGATGTAGCTCAGCTGGTTAGAGCGCGGCACTCATAATGCTGAGGTCGGTGGTTCAAGTCCACCCATCACCACCAAAAACAAGGCCCCCAGCTTGGGGGCCTTTTTTTTCGTCGCGCCGGGGGACAGACACCGGTGGTGCAAGACCTGGGCCCGACTCAAGCACGTCATCGAGCGCGGCACCCGCAGCGCCTCCATGGCGGCAGGTGCCCGCGCGCTCGGGTTCAAGTCCACCCATCACCACCAAAAACAAGGCCCCCAGCTTGGGGGCCTTGTTTTCGTCGCGCCGGGGGACAGACACCGGTGAAGCGCTAGCGCGGGGGCGCCAGCCAGCCAATCTCACGCGCAGTTTGTGCGCCAATCAGCGTTTGCGCCAGTGACGCCGGGCGACGCGCTGTGGTCGGTGACAGGGCGATGGCGCCCGCCATCAGCTCCGCCTCGCGCTGGGGGAATAATGGCGTGGCCTCGGGCCGGGCCAGGCCCTGGGGCAGCAGCGGCAGACCGCTACCCGGCACATATTTATCCGTCGCGCCCAGCACATGCAGCAGTTCGTGCGTCATCACCAGGCGGTTACGTGGTGCCTGGCCTCGTGAGGCGTAGGCCTGCACCAGCGTGTAACGCCCCTTTTGCAGACCCACGGAGCGGTCCAGCTGGGTGCTGCCCTTGGCGGTGCGGTACTGCATGAAAACCTGAATGTCCGGTGTCGGCAGGCCATCGCTTGACCGCTGACGCCAGGCCCACCAACGCATGCGCAAGGACCACCAGGCGATGGCCAGCGTTTGCCCATCGGCCGGCAGAGCGGGCGGTAGCTGATTGCTGGGCGGCGCCAGCTGAAAGCGGGCTGCCTGCGGCAGATCCCGACCGTAGCGTCGCGCCTGGGCCGAGAGGTAGCGGCTGATCTCGTCGAAGTCGGTCGCGCGCAGGGCATCCATATAGCGCTGCGTGGCCGGGTTCTGATCGGCAGCCAGTGGATAGACGGTTATCCAGATGGGCTGTTCCCAGCTCGCCAGGCGGGCTGCCCCCAGCCAGTGGTTGCTGGCAACCGCCAGCAGCACCAGCAGGAGCAGCAGTACGCGCACGGACTTGAACAGGCTCATGGCCTGATAAACGTCGCGATCAGCGGCCCCGGACCGGCACCACCAGGATCTCCACGTTATCGGCCGGCGCCTCCCGGGTAAGCACCGGGTGCACCGTATCGGAGGTCCACATCAACGTGTCCTCAGGGCCGAGAATTTCCGCGCGCACCGCATAGACCATGCGCGCATCGATAGCGTCCGCATCATATTCAAGCTGCCAGGCAATCGGTACGGAACGACCGGCCGCTTCCACGCGGGTCTCGGCCAGCACGGTGGCCGGCGCATCGGCCCGACTGATATCTTCCAGACGCACCCGAATCACCGCTTCCGGGTGCAAGGCCCGGCGCATCAGATAGGTGACGGTACCGTTCATGGTGCTCATGGCCGCGCTCTCCTCGATCACTTCCGGGTTGGCTTCAAGCGGCTCAACCACCGCCGTTAGCTCGTCCGCAGGCGCTGCCGCGGGCGGGGCTTCCGGCTCACTGCTGCCGCAGGCGGTCAGCGTGGCAGCGGCAGCTGCCAGTACCAGCGCGCGCATCAGGAACAGGCCGCCACAAAGCGGACCAGTACCCGAAACACGGAGGTCTCGCCGGAGATGCCGGGCGATTCCACCACGCCCACAGACACCTCAATGTCTTTCGTCAGCGGTGCTTCGCCTGGCTTTGGCGTGGGCATGGTGACATCCATGGAGGCCGAGCCCCGGTCGTTGATGAACATATCCACTTCCGTGGCATCGACCTGCAAACGGATCAACACATCCCCGCCATCACCCGCGTCCATCTGCACCGGCTCCGGCGGCCCGGGTGGTTCTTGGGTCACGCCGGGTGGCAGCTGATGCTCGGGCACCTTAATGGTTCCCTTGCCTTTCAACCCCTCATTAAACACCTTGGCCTCTACCACGTAGCGCCAATCGTCACCAATAGGTCCGTCCTGCCGCTCCGTAATCAGCGACATGGTTACCGTGCACCCCATGATCTCTCCTCATTTCTCTTTAGTTACTCGACCCCTGGGCGGGGACGGGGTCAAGGCAAGATTAGCACATCAGCCCGACCGGTTTGACTCCCTGCCAGGCGTCCGCCGCCAGCGCCGGCAGGCGTCCAGCAAGCTCAGGGCAGCACGCTCTGAACCGCATCCACCGCAATGGGGTGGTAACGGCTCTTGTTGGCCTGGAACAGCTCCCGGGCCAGCTCGCCATCGACCCCATTCTGATCCAGCGCCGCATAGACCGGCACGATCAGCTTCATGCGCCCATGGCGACCCAGATGCGCCTGCATGGCCGCGTAGGCCGGCTCATAGCGCCGCTGCGCCACCTGAATAAACCAGGCGCGGCTGATTTCCGCGTTGGCCGAGGCGCTGAAAGCAAAGGCTTCATCCAGGGCCGTCAGCTGCGCCGGGCTCAGTTCCGCCGGCAGGTTATTGATGAAGTTGACCACCGCGTGCGGACTCCAATCCCCCAGGTCGAGCGCATGCAGGGCCAGACTGCCGGCCGCGAAATCGCTGGCAGCGGCAGCGGCCGCCGCCAGGGTCGCCGACACCGGCGGCTGGAAATCGGCGGGCACGCCCGGCTCATAAAGCCACTCGCCGGCCTGTGCGCGCGTATAAATGCCCGGATAAGTGCTCAGCAGGTGCTCATCGAGATAGTCGAGAAACGTCTCAGTGGTGATGGACTGCCAGGCAAAGGCCTGAAAATAGGCCATGATGAAGGGGTCAAAGCGCTCGCGACCAAACAGCCGCTCCAGGTGCTCCAGAAAAAACTGCCCTTTGGCGTATTGCATGCCCTGAGCCGGTCCTTCGCCATGCTCTGGCAACACCTTCGGCGCCAGCGGCTGGAACTGCGGCGGCACGCTGAGCACATCCGCCTGCAAGCCATTCCAGGCCAGCACGCGCTCCTCATCAGCGCGGTCCTTGCTAAACAGTTCCTCCATGAGGCGCGCCTCCAGATAGCTGGTGGTGCCTTCGTTCAGCCAGATATCGCGCCAGGTCGCGTTGGTCACCAGGTTGCCTGACCAGGAATGCGCCAACTCATGGGCAATCAGGGACACCAGGCTGCGGTCACCGGCCAGCACGCTGGGCGTGATAAAGGACAGGCGCGGGTTTTCCATACCGCCATAGGGAAAGGCCGGCGGCAAAATCAGCAGGTCGTAGCGACCCCAGTCATAGGGGCCATAGCGCTGCTCCGCCAGATCCAGCATGTCCTGGGTCTCGGCGAATTCATAGGCGGATGCCTGCAGTAACTCCGGCTCGGCATACACCCCCGTATCCTCACCAATGGGCGCAAAGAAAAGATTGCCCGCCGCGATAGCCAGCAGGTAAGACGGAATGGGCTGCGGCATTTCAAACTGGTACACACCGCTGCGTGGCGTCAGCGGGTCATTGTCCGCGCTCATCAGAGCCAGCATATTCTCCGGCGTCCGCAGCGTCGCCTCATAGGTCATGCGCACCGCCGGCGTGTCCTGCAGCGGCACCCAGCTGCGCGCGTGGATGGCCTGGGACTGGGAAAAGACCAGCGGCAACTGGCCACCGGCGGTCAGCTCCGGCGGTAGCCACTGCAGCGCGCTGGCACCGGGCGTGGTGCGGTAGCTGATTTCCAGTTCAAAACCGCCCTGGGGGTCGAAGCCCTTGGGCAGGGTAACGGTCAGAGGCTGACCCAGCAGCTCATGGCGCTCACCCAGCTCGAACTCGACCGCTTCCCGGGCGCCACCCTGAAGCCCGACCCGCGCCCCCTCAATCACCAGATCGCGCGTATCCAGCACCACGGTGGGCGCGCCCAGCTGCAGCGTACGCAGGCGCAGGGTCGCTGTGCCGATCAGTGCCCGGGCCTCGAAATCCACCTCCAGATCCAGCAGCAGATGCTCCGTCACATAGGCATCGCTGTTGGCGTAGGAGTAGTAGTCATGAGCCGGATCATAGGGCGCTTGTTCCGGCGCGTCCGGCTGACAGGCGATCAGGGCAAGGGCGGCCAGAGCGGCCAGGGCAAACGATTTCATGGTCATGGGAAGCCAGCGGTCAGGGCAAAAACGGCGCCCAGTATAGCGCGTAGCGCCGAAGCGCCGGCGACGGCTCAGGGTTGACCGTAGTCGCTGAATTTGTCCAGCACGCGGGCCATTTCTTCTGCAGACAGCTGCTTTGGCTCACCCACGCTCAGGCACAGGCGATAGATCAGCGCCAGCTGTTCCACCCGTTCCGCCAGGGCCAGGGCCGCGGGCAGATCTGCGCCCAGGGCCACCAGGCCATGATTGCCCATGAGGCAGGCCTTGCGCTGGTCCAGCGCGGCGCACACATGGGCGGAAAGCTGTTCCGTGCCGAAGGTGGCATAGTCGGCGCAGCGGATATCCACCCCGCCGGCGAAGGCCACCTCATAGTGAAAAGCCGGGATGGCCAGACCCAGACAGGCCAGGGCCGTGGCATTGGGCGGGTGCGCGTGCACGATGGCTCCCACCTCCGGCCGTTGGCCGTAGATGGCCTGATGGATGCGCCACTCGCTGGACGGGCGCCCCGGACTCATTGGACGTCCCTGCTGGTCCAGCTGCACCATCTGCTCTGCCTGTAGCTGCTCATAGGGAACGCCGCTGGGCGTAATCAGCAGTCCGTCGGGCAGGCGCAGGCTGAGATTGCCCGCGGTACCCACGTTGCCGGAGCGTGCCAGCGCACGCGCCGCCACCAGTAACTCCTGCGCCTGGCTCACGCGGCGCTGGCCTGTTCCGGGTACAGCGCCAGCAGACCGGCCTCGCTGGCCGCGCAGGCACCCCGCTCCGTCAGCAGGCCCGTGACCAGGCGCGCGGGCGTTACGTCAAATGCGAAGTTGCGGGCGCTGACACCATCGGGCACCAGCTGCACTTCGCGCAGATCACCCTGCTCGCTGCGGCCGGTCAGATGCGTCACCTCGCGGGCGGAGCGCTCCTCGATGGGAATCTGCCGCAGACCATCGTCCATGGCCCAGTCAATGGTGGGTCCGGGCAAGGCCACGTGAAAGGGCACGCCATTGTCAGCCGCCGCCAGCGCCTTGAGGTAGGTGCCGATCTTGTTGCACACATCGCCATTGCGGACCGTACGGTCCGTTCCCACCAGCACCAGGTCGACCAGACCATGCTGCATGAGGTGTCCGCCCGCATTGTCCACCACCACATCATGGGCGACCCCATGCGCGGCAAGTTCCCAGGCGGTAAGCGCCGCACCCTGATTGCGCGGACGGGTTTCATCCACCCACACATGCACATCGATGCCCGCATCGTGGGCTTTGTAAATGGGTGCCAGGGCCGTACCCCAGTCCACGGTAGCCAACCAGCCCGCATTGCAGTGGGTCAGAATATGAAAGGGCCGCGCAGGGCCGCCACGGGCTGCCAGCAGCTGGCGAATCAGGCGCAGGCCATGATCACCAATGGCGGCGTTGATGGCCACATCCTCATCGCAGAGATCGGCCGCGAGGCGCAGGGCCGCTGCGGGTCGGTCCGCGGCGCTCAGGGGCTCCAGTTCGCGGCGCAGACGGCGCAGCGCCCAGGCCAGATTGGAAGCGGTGGGGCGGGTCGCGGTGAGCTGCTCACAGGCCTGCAGCAGGCCGTGATCAGAGGCATCCGCGCGCAGACCCAGGGCCAGCCCGTAGGCGGCGGTAGCGCCAATGAGCGGCGCGCCGCGAACACGCATGACCGTGATGGCTTCCGCCGCCTGCTCCAGCGTGTGCAGTTCGCGCACGGCCAGTTCATGCGGCAGCAGCGTCTGGTCAATGATGCAAACGGGGCCATGGTCCTGATTCATCCAGATAGAGCGCCAGGGGGTGCCGTTGATGTTCATGCTGCCAACTTCCTGCGGATCAATCACCCAAGCTTCGCACACTTCCGCTACCATCCGCAGCCATAGCCACTGTGGATGCGCTTCATGAGCTACGTCTCTCACCTGCAATGTACCTACTGCGGCCGTCAGTATCCGGCCGATCAACTGATGAATCTGTGCCCGGAAGACCAGCGCCCGGTAGAGATGATCCTGGACCTGGAGCGACTGGCTGCGGAGCGCCCGGATCAGCAGTGGTATACGCCCGAACGCCAGGATCTGTGGCGCTTTGGCGCCCTGCTGGCTCTGGATATGGACGATGCGGAAGACGCGCAGCACATTGCCACGCTGGGGGAAGGTGCGACGCCACTGCTGCCCTATGAGGATCATCCGCTGGCCCGGCAGGCCGGTTTCACACTGCACATCAAGGACGAGGGCAAAGCGCATCCGGGTTTCGGCGCCAACCCGACCCAGAGCTTCAAAGATCGCGGCATGGTTATGACCGCCTCCATGGCGCGCCGCTTCGGTCTGGAAAAACTGGCCATACCCACCCAGGGCAATGCGGGCGACTCGCTGTGTGAGTACGCGCAGGCCGCGGGCCTTTCGGCGGTGGTGGCCATGCCCACGGACACGCCCCTGCCCATCATGGGCAAGGTGGCCACACTGGCGCAGACCACGGACCGTTTTCATCTGCAGCTGGTGGAAGGCACGATCCGTGAGGCCGGCGAACTGCTGAAGCGCGATTGGATACCCAACGGCTGGTTCAGCGTCGCCACCTTCCAGGAACCGGGCTGGCGCATCGAAGGTAAAAAAACACTGGGGCTGGAGCTGGCTGAGCCCAGCAGCGACGGCGCCGGCTGGTCCCTGCCGGACGTGGTGATTTACCCCACCGGGGGCGGCACCGGCGTGCTCGGCATGTGGAAGGCCTGGGATGAACTGGAAGCGCTGGGGCTGATTGGGCCGGAACGGCCGAAGGTGATCTGCGTGCAGTTTGAAGGCACCGCACCGCTGGTGCGGGCCATGCAGGCGGGTGCGGAGGACACCACGGCAGCCGGAGCCGAATACACCATCGCCTATGGCCTGAACGTGCCCGGCGGCGTGGGGCAGTTCAAAGTGCTGCAGATCATCCGCGCCTCCGGCGGCGACGCCATCGCGGTCAGCGAGGAAGCGCTGCAGGCAACCCTGTCAGAAGTCTGGCACAGCAAGGGCTGGTGGCTGGGCCCGGAAGGCGCGGCCTGCCTGGCCGCCCTGCCGCAGCTGCTGGACCAGGGGCTGATTCAGGCTGGCGACGAGGTGGTGGCCTTTAACACCGGCTCGCTGGAGAAGTATCTGCCCAGCCTGCGCCATCTGCTGTGAGCGGGCCCGCCATGCGGCCGCTCCGGCCTGCCGACGGGGCCTGTGCTAGGCTCCGCCCATGAGCGAGAACCTGTCCTCTTTTAATGACCTCGGGCGGCTGCTGCGCTATGCGCGGGACCACCACGGGCGCATCGCGCTGGCCACGCTCTGCAGCGTACTCAACAAACTGTTCGACATCATGCCGGAAATCCTTATCGGCATGGCCATTGACGTGGTGGTCCGGCAGGAAGAAAGCTTTCTCGGTGCGCTGGGCATCGCCGACCCCTTTCATCAGATTCTGGTGCTGGGCGGCCTGACGATTCTGGTTTGGGGCTTTGAATCAGTCTTCGAATTTCTGCTGCTGGTGCTGTGGCGCAACACAGCCCAGCGCCTGCAGCATGACCTGCGACTGGACGCTTATGGCCACCTGCAGGAGCTGGACATGGCCTGGTTTGAGGACGCGTCCACGGGCAATCTGGTGGCCATTCTCAACGACGATGTCAATCAGCTGGAACGCTTTCTCGATGGTGGCGCCAACGCGCTGATTCAGGTGGTGGTGACGGTGCTTTCCGTGGGTGGCGTGTTTTTCTACCTGTCGCCGCCCATTGCCCTCATGGCGTTTACACCGGTACCGCTGATTCTCATCGGTGCCTTCTGGTTCCAGCGTCGCGCCCAGCCGCGCTACGCGAAGGTGCGCGAGCGGGTCGGGGCCCTGGGTGCCCGCCTGGCCAATAATATCGGTGGCATTGCCACCATCAAGAGCTTTACCCGCGAACAGCACGAACTGGAGCGGCTGCAGCAGGATTCGCAGGCCTACGTGGACGCCAACCGGGAGGCAATCCGCATCAGCTCGGCCTTTATCCCGGTGATCCGCATGGCCATCATGGCGGGTTTTGTGGCGACCCTGATCTACGGCGGCAAAGCGGTGCTGGACGGCACGCTCAATGCCGGCGCCTACAGCGTGCTGGTCTTTCTCACCCAGCGCCTGCTATGGCCCCTCACACGCATGGCGGAAACCATTGACCTGTTCGAACGCGCCATGGCTTCCACCCGGCGCATCCTGAATCTGATTGCCACGCCGGTACAGGTGCGACCCGGCGAGCACGCCCTGCCGCTGGAGCAGGTGCAGGGGGCCATCGAATTTCGCCACGTCAGCTTCGCCTACGGGGACGGGCCGGAGGTGCTGTCTGACATCAACCTGACCGTGCCGGCCGGCACTACGGTAGCCCTGGTGGGCCAGACCGGTTCCGGCAAAAGCACGCTGGTCAAACTGCTGCTGCGCTTTTATGAGCCGAGCAGCGGCCAACTGCTGCTGGACGGCCAGGACCTGTCCACACTCAATCTGCAGGACCTGCGTCGCGCCATTGGTTTTGTCAGTCAGGATGTGTATCTGTTCCAGGGCACGGTGCAGGAAAATATCGCCTACGGCCGACCGGATGCGGCGCCGGCGGAGATCGAGGCGGCCGCTCAGGCGGCTGAGGCCACGGAATTTATTCGCGATTTGCCCGCAGCCTACGGCACGGTGGTCGGCGAGCGTGGCCAGAAACTTTCCGGTGGTCAGCGCCAGCGCCTGTCCATTGCGCGTGCGGTGCTGAAGGATCCGCCGATCGTGATTCTCGATGAGGCCACCTCAGCGGTCGATAACGAGACGGAAGCGGCCATCCAGCGCTCCATGCAGCGGGTCGCGGAAGGGCGCACCACCTTTGTGATCGCCCACCGCCTGTCCACCATCATCGATGCGGATCTTATCTGCGTGCTGGACCGTGGGCGGGTGGTACAGCAGGGCAGTCATGCCCAGCTGCTGGCCCAGGACGGTATCTATCGCGGCCTTTGGCAGGTCCAAACGGGCCTGCCGGACGACTCGCGCTAGTCGCTGTCGCCGGCAGCGTCCGTTTCCGCAGCCTCCTCGGCCTCGGGGTCCCGCACCTCGATCACTTCCACATCAAAGTGCAGCGGCTGGCCGGCCAACGGATGGTTGGCATCCACATCCACGTTAAAGCGTCCGACCTTAAGCACCGTGACCTGAGCCGGACCCTGATTGGTTTGCAGGTTCAGGATCATGCCGGGTTGCAGCTGTTGCGGCTTCACACCGAGTTTTTTGAGCGGCAGACGCTGCACATTGGCCTCCCGGCGTTCGCCATAGGCCTCTTCCGGCGGCACCACCACCTGGAAACTCGCCCCCGCCTCCTTACCGGCCATGGCTTTTTCCAGACCGGGGATAATATTGCCCGCGCCGTGCTGGTAGCTCATGGGCTCATTCCGATCATGGGAGGCGTCCAGCTTGTCACCCGCCTCGTTGGTGAGGGTGTAGTGGAAGGAAACGATTTTTTTGTCTTCGATTTTCATCAACCAATCCTGCAATGGTGCCCGTTGTCGGGCCGGCGCCGCTTTCGCGGTTGGGGCGCGCATTATACAGGGCCGAAGCGCCGGCGGGGGCTGCGCGGCGCTGACGCATGGGCTATGGTTGGCAGCCCTGCATCCGGACATTGCCTATGCGCTGCCTGACATTCCTCACTCTGCTGGCACTGATGCCGGCCACGCTGACTGCCCAAACCACCGGCGCGCCGGCGCCCCTGCGCGTCGCCGCTGACACGCCCGGCGTAGAGATTCGTGAATGGCCCGTCCCCTGGGACGAAACGCGCCCGCGGGATCCGGACGTGGCGCCGAACGGTACCATCTGGTTTGTGGGTCAGGCCGGGGACTACGTGGGCCACTTCGATCCGGCTACGGAAGAATTCGCACGCAAAGATCTGCCGCCGGGTACCGGCCCACACAATCTGATTGTTGACCGCGATGCATCGCTCTGGGTCAGCGGTAACCGTCAGGGTTATATCGGCAAAATGGATCCCAACAGCGGCCAGCTGCAACGCTACGCCATGCCGGATAAAAGCGTTCGAGACCCGCACACGCTGGCCTTCGGTAAGGGCGGGAACATCTGGTTTTCCGCCCAATGGGCCAATCGGCTGGGACGTCTGAACCGGCGCACGGGACGCATCGATCTGCTGGAACTGCCCCTGCCTCAGGCCCGGCCCTACGGCGTCAAAATCGACTCCACCGGCCGACCCTGGTTTGCCCTGCTGGGCACCAACGCGCTGGCCACGGTGGACCCGGAAACCCTGGCACTGGAGCTCATACCCACGCCGCGGGCGGAATCCCGTCTGCGCCGTCTGGCCATCACCCGCGATGACCGTATCTGGTATACCGATTACAGCACCGGCTGGCTGGGCGTCTATCAGCCCGCCACCGGCAACTTTCAGGAGTGGCCCTTGCCAAGTGCCAAGTCCGGCCCCTACGCCATCGCCAGCGATGCCCAGGACCGCATCTGGCTGGTGGAGACCGGCCCCGCCCAAAACCAGCTGCTGGGCTTTGACCCCCGTCGGGCGGCCATTTTCAGTCGCACCGCCATTCCCAGCGGCGCCGGCGCGGTGCGCCATATGGTCTACGACCGCGAGCGCAATACGCTCTGGTTCGGCACCGACAAGAACACGCTGGGTGAAGCGCTACTGCCCTGATCTGCGTCAGCACCGGCCACAAAAAAAGGGGCCCGCTGGCCCCTTTTTTCTAAGCATGGAAAGCGCCGCTTAGCCGTAGGCCTGGGCCGCCAGGAGCGCCACACGCTTCCGCTGCATTTGCAGGGACCGCTCCAGCTCGCGGAAGCTGCGGTCCAGCGTGTCCTGCAGCTTTTCCTTGCTGGCCTGCAGTTTCTCCTTGCTGGCCTGTACTTTCTCCATCTGCAGGTTCTGCCATTCCTTGATGGTGCCCAGGTACTCGGCGTACTCCCCTTCCAGCGTATCCAACAGTTCCTTCCAGCGCGGGTTGGCCGGATCCGCCTCCAACCGCTGCCGGGCGCGCTTGAAGTCCATGTGCAGACGCGCGCGCAGGATCTTGAATTGCGGCGTACGACGCAGGTCTGACGCCAGACCCAGGAAGGACGCGCAAGCGATCACCCATTTGTTCAGATCAATGTTGAACCAGCGGATGCCGTTGCGGTAGTCGTTCTGAAACAGGTGGTGGTAGTTATGGTAGCCCTCACCATAGGTGAAGATGGCGATAAACCAGTTATCCCGCGCGCTGTTCTCATCGGTAAAGGGCTGCTTGCCCCACATGTGCGCGAGTGAGTTGATAAAGAAGGTGAAGTGATGGTTCAGCACCAGCCGACCGAGACCGGCGAGCAGGAACACGCCCCAGAAATCACCCACTATCCAGCCCAGGAGCATGGGCAGGCCGACATTGGTCAACAGCACCAGCTCCAGATAGTGCTTATGCTGCCACATGACGACTTTGTTCTTTTTCAAGTCCGGAACGATGCTGTAGTCCACTTGGCCGGAGCGGTAGTCACGCAGCATCCAGCCCACGTGCGCGTACCAGAAGCCGCGGCCAATGGAATAAGGATCTTTTTCGTTGTCATCCACATTGCGGTGATGCACCCGATGCCGTGCGGACCAGATCAGAATGCTGTTCTGTACGGCCATGCCGCCGGCCACGGCCATTAACCACTCCCAGGCCGGATGGGCCTTGTAGGTGCGGTGGGACCAGAGGCGATGATAGCCACTGCCGATGCCAACGCCGGTAAACAGCATAAAGAATACGAAAAAGCCCCAGGCCCAGGCGCTGAAGCCCTGGGTGATGCCATACCAGGGCACCAGGATGATGGCGGCAAGGAAGGTCAGGCCCAGGGTCAGGGTGACCGGCCAGTTGCGTATGCCTTCCTTACTGAAAGCTTTCGGTTCGAGGTTGGTCATGAAATCGTACTCGGGTAGGCGCAGAAACAGTCTACTTTAATGGTGCTGCGCGAAGGTTAAATCAACTGCGCATGCCTTTACCGGTTTTGAGCAAATACATGCACAAGGCAAACAGGCCGACGCCGAAGGCGCCGATAATTACGTAGGTCAGAGACAGTGGCACATCTGACACGCCCAGCATGCCATAACGGAAGCCGTTAATCATGTACAAAATGGGATTGAACTGCGACACCGTGCGCCAGAAATCCGGCAGCAGGGAAATGCTGTAGAACACGCCCCCCAGATAGGTCAGGGGCGTGAGCACGAAGGTCGGAATAATCGCAATATCGTCAAACTTCTCCGCAAAAATGGCATTCACCATACCGGCCATGGCGAACACGATGGCGGTCAGCACCAATACGGAAAAGGTTACCCAGGGATGCTGGATCTCAATGGGGGAGAAAAACAGGGAAACGGCCAGCACCACGCCGCCCACCAGCATGCCGCGCACCAGGGCGCCGGTCACATAGCCGGCCAGAATGATCCAGTTTGGCAGCGGTGAAATCAGCAGCTCTTCAATGTGATGGCTGTACTTGGCACCGAAGAAAGAAGAAACCATATTGCCGTAGGAGTTGGTGATCACCGACATCATGACCAGGCCCGGCACGATGAACTGCATGTAATCGAAGCCACCCATGTCACCGATGCGACTGCCGATGAGATTGCCAAAAATAATGAAGTAAAGGCTCATGGTAATGGCAGGCGGCACCACGGTCTGGCCCCAGATGCGCACGATGCGTGACACTTCCTTGCGCACGATGGTGCAGTAGCCGACCCAGTTCACGGACGCGTTCATGAGCGGCCCTCCGGCGCATCATCGCCCTGCTCTACCAGGCGCAGGAACAGCTCCTCCAGGCGGTTGGCCTTGTTGCGCATGCTCAGAACATTGATCCCGCTCTGATCCAGGCTGGCGAACAGCGCATTCACTGATTTGCTGCGCGGCAAGGTCACCTCCAGCGTGTTCTCATCGCGCAGGGAAATATCCATATTCTGGCAGCGCGGCGCCTCCTTGAGCGGCTCGCGCAGATCCAGCACAAAGGTTTCCACGTCCAGCTTGGACAGCAGCGACTTCATGGTCGTATTTTCGCGAATCTCACCCCGGTCGATAATGGCGATATTGCGGCACAGTTCCTCTGCCTCTTCCAGATAGTGAGTGGTCAGAATCACCGTCGTGCCACGCTCGTTAATGCGCCGAATCAGCTCCCACATGGAACGGCGAATCTCGATATCTACGCCGGCCGTCGGCTCGTCCAGAATCAGCAGCCGAGGCTCATTCACCATGGCCCGGGCGATCATGAGGCGTCGCTTCATACCGCCGGACAGGCCCCGGGATGGCTTGTCATGCTTGTCCCACAGCTGCAGCTCGCGCAGATAGAACTCGGCCCGCTCCAGCGCCTGCTTGCGCGGAATGCCGTAATAGCCCGCCTGGTTCACCACGATATCCAGCGGTTTCTCAAACATATTGAAGTTAATTTCCTGCGGCACCAGCCCCAGATAGGACATGGCCCGGGAGCGCTCCCGCATGACGCTGGTACCAAATACCTTCACGTCCCCGGCCGTGGCATTGACCAGCGAACTGACTATTCCAATCAGCGTCGACTTGCCAGCCCCGTTAGGGCCCAACAAGGCAAAGAAATCACCCTCTTCTACGGTCATGGACACGCCCTTCAGGGCTTCCACGCCGTTGCCATAGGTCTTTCTCAGCTGTTGGACATCAAGTGCGTGCATGGGTGGTTCCAACCGTTCGCGAGGGGGCATCATCATACGGATTGCATTGAGTTTCCAGCCAGGGATGACGTTCGTCCTATAGACGCGGCCCTGCCGGGGCCTCTAACCTTGGGCCCACCATGACCAATCGCAAGCCCCCCAAGACCCTCCAATGGGGCCTCGCCAGCTTGAGCCTGCTGTTCGCAGCACCGGCCCTGGCGCTGCCCGAGGGCAATAGCATCGACTTTGAAAACTGCACCCTGTCCATGCCCGGCGTGCCGCTAACCGCCGCCGCGCGCTGCGGCTTTCTGGAGCGGCCGGAAAACCCCGACGCACCGGACGGCAAGCGCATCAGCATCCATGTCGCAGTGGCCGAAGCCTCCTCACAAACACCCGCCGCAGACCCGCTGTTTTTCTTTGCCGGCGGGCCGGGCCAGGCGGCCAGCGAAAGCTGGATTATCATGCGCAATTCCCTCGCCGAGGTGCGCAAAAATCGCGACATCGTGCTGATCGATCAGCGCGGTACCGGCCAGTCCAACGCGCTGCGCTGTAGTGACGCCAGCCGCGATGAAGCGTTCAGCCTGGACACGGCACTGGACCTGGAGTTGCTGGTAAGCCAGACCGAGGAATGTCTGGCGCAGCTGGATGGAGATCCACGCTACTACACCACCACCATCGCCATGCAGGACATCGACGCGGTGCGCCAGGCCATGGGCTACGAGCAGGTCAACCTGCTGGGCGTGTCCTATGGTACGCGGGCCGCTCAGGTGTACCTGCGCGAGTTTCCCGACAGCGTGCGCAGCGTGGTGCTTGATAGCGTCGTGCCCATGCAACTGGCACTGGGGCAGGAACACGCACCGATGCTGGACAAGGCGGTGCGGAAGGTACTGGCCGCCTGCGCTGCGGATGCGGACTGCAGCGAGCGCTACCCCGATCAACTGCCACAGCTCAACACCCTGATCGAAGAACTGCGCGCGCAACCGCGTGCGGTGACCATGATCAATCCGGTCACGGGCCTGACAGAAAACGTGACCTTGAGCGCCGATGTGCTGGCAGTGGCCATCCGCTTTCTTAGCTACAGCTCGGAAAATCAGGCCATGCTGCCGCTGCTGATTCATGAGGCGGTCACCAGTGGCAATCTGGAACGACTGGCCAGTCAGGCCGTGCTCGTGATGGGCGGGCTGATCGACTCGCTTAGCCGCGGCATGGAGCTGTCCGTGAGTTGCAGCGAGGACTATCCCTATCTGAATACCGCCGAGGATCAGAGTGACACGCTGCTGGGCAATCAGCTGCTGCAGATCATAGCGGCCCAGTGTGAGGTCTGGCCGCGCGGCGTGGTGCCGGAAGACTTTCACGCAGCGGTAGCAAGCGACCTGCCGGTACTCCTGCTCTCAGGCGAGCGCGACCCGGTCACACCACCGGAGTACGCCACGCAGGCCGCGGCCAGCTTCAGTGATCATCTCAATCTGGTGGGTCGCGGCCTGGGCCATTCGGTGCTGCGCCATCGCTGCCTGCAGGAAATCACCACCCGCTTCATCGAAACCGCAAGCACCTCAGAGCCGGACACCACCTGTCTGGAAACCATCGATGGGGCGCCCTTCTTCACCAGTCTGCTGGGTCCAGAACCATGATTGAAGTCCGCGATCTGCGCAAAAGTTTTGGCGACGTACATGCCGTGCGCGGCATTTCCTTCACCATCAATGACGGTGAAATCACCGGTCTGCTGGGCCCCAACGGCGCGGGCAAAACCACCACGCTGCGCATGCTCTATTCGCTCTTACCGCCGGATTCCGGCTCCATTCGCATTGACGGACTGGACCCCACGGAAGATGCCATCGCCATCAAGCGCACCCTGGGCGTGGTGCCTGACAGCCGGGGCCTGTACAAGCGCCTGACCGCACGCGAAAACATTGCCTACTACGGCGAGCTACACGGGCTGGACCGGAGCGAAATTCGCAGCCGAACCGACGCGCTGGCACGCACGCTGAACATGGGAGATTTTCTGGAGCGCCGCACGGACGGCTTCTCCCAGGGCCAGCGGGTGAAGGTAGCCATTGCCCGCGCCATGATTCATCAGCCGCAGACCGTGCTGCTGGACGAGCCCTCTAACGGCCTCGACGTGATGACCACCCGCGCCCTGCGCGCCTATATTCGCTCGCTCAAAGCGGCGGGGCAGTCGGTGGTGCTTTCTACTCACATCATGCAGGAGGTGGCCGCCCTGTGTGATCGCATCATCATCATCGCCAACGGCACGATTGCCGCTGATGGTACGCCCGATGAACTGCTGGCGCGCAGCGGCAAGGACAGCGTAGAGGACGCCTTTGTGGCACTGATCGGATCCGACGAGGGACTGCTGGCATGAATGGCTTGCTCACGGTATTTCGCAAAGAGGTCATAGAGAACGTGCGCGACCGGCGCGCGCTGTTCAACTCCCTACTGCTGGGACCGATCCTGTTCCCGATTCTGATCATCGGCCTGAGCTACCTAACCCTGTCTGCGCAAGAAGAGAAGAGCAAGGAACAGCTGGAGTTACCTGTGGTCGGCGCTGAGCACGGGCCCAACCTGGTCGCCCATCTGCGCCAGCAGGGCGTGGCGATCCTGCCCGCACCGGAGGACCCGGAGGAAACCGTTCGCCGCCAGACCCATCCGGTAGTGCTGCGCATTCCCGCCGCCTATCCGGAGCAGTGGCGCAGCGGCGAACCGGCCGTGATCGAACTGATCGCTGATCCATCGCGGCGTGAATCGAATATTCCCATGATGCGGGTCAGCCGCATGGTGAGCGCCTACGGACAGCAAATCGGCTCGGGCCGCCTACAGTTGCGTGGCATCGCGCCGGCCCTGGCATCGCCCGTGCTGGTCAAGCAGGTCGATTTGTCCACGCCACAGAGCCGCGGCGCACTGGCCATGATTTTCCTGCCTTACTTTCTGATGATCACGGCCTTTACCGGCGGCATGCATCTGGCCATTGACAGCACCGCCGGCGAAAAGGAGCGCAAGTCACTGGAGCCACTGCTGCTGAACCCAACGCCCCGCTGGGCCATCATGACCGGCAAAATGCTGGCCACGGCCGCCTTTGCACTCGCATCACTGCTGCTGACCCTGCTGTCCTTCAAGCTGGCACTGCCCTATATGCCCACGGGCGCCCTGGGTTTCGAGCTGGACCTGGGTCTGGTGATGATTGGCAAGCTGCTGCTGGTGGTGGGACCGGTGGCGATTCTGGCAGCGGCGCTACTGACGCTGCTGGCCACCTTCGCCAAAGGCTTTCGTGAGGCTCAGTCCTATATGGGCCTGGTGGTGTTCATTCCCATGCTGCCCAGCCTGATTTTTATGAGCAACCCCATGAAACCGGAATTCTGGATGATGAGCATTCCCATGTTCTCCCAGAACCTGCTCATCAGCGAGTTTCTCCGTGGCGAAAGCGTCCCCAACCAGTGGCTGCTGGTCAGCTCCGGCGGCACGCTGCTGCTGGGCCTGATCATGGCCGCCTACGCCGCCACCCTGTTCAACCGGCCGCGGGTCGTGTTTGGTAGCAGCTAGCTGCGCGCCGGGGGCCCGGTCAGTAACTGCCCGACACGCCTTGCGGGCAGGGGACCGGGCCTGCACAATGCCGCCATGGAAATATTCCGCAGATTTCAGGTCGAAGCCGCCCACTTCCTGCCCCATGTACCACCCGGCCATAAGTGTCGGCGCATGCACGGCCACTCGTTTCTTATCGAAGTGCACGTCAGCGGCGAACGCGGTGCTGATACGGGCTGGGTGATGGATTTTGCGGATTTGAAAAAGGCCTTTCAGCCGATCTATGACCAGCTGGACCACCACCTGCTGAACGAAATTGAAGGGCTGGAAAACCCCACCTCGGAAAATCTCGCTGCCTGGATCTGGGAGCGCCTGAAACCGGCCGTACCGGGCCTGAGCCGTGTTGTGGTCCAGGAGACCTGTAACGCGGGCTGTAGCTACTCTGGCCCAACAGAACCGGCCTAAAGCAGCGCTGATGGGGCGCCCTGGGCCCTGTGGCGTAAACACGACAAACCGGCACTCTCAAAGACCTGCCAATCCGGCATTTGCGCGCCGCCGGGCACCCGCAAGGCCCGCCAGCACTGGGCTGGGGAATTGACGCCGGTACGGGGCATGAAATCGAAACGCAAGAAGCCTGTTGCTTATTCGCAACACAAATTCCTAGGTTATTGTTTTGTAACATAAAGTTGTTGAATTCGTGCGAGTTTCTGCTAGCATTAACTTTCGCTCCCTGACGGTACGAACATCACCCCAATCAGCCCCATGAACGCATCGATCCGAAAACTGCTATTCGGAGCGCTGGTTTGCAGCGCCGGCTCGGCCGTGGCTGCGCCCGTGGGCTACAGCGTCAATGCGGACGGTGTTCCCGGAGATGCGCTGCATATGATCGAGCTGGACAGCGGTACCAGTGTGGAACGGGGCACGGTGCAGTCGGCGCAGGGAACCTTTCTGGATATCGAGGGCATGGCCTTTGACGCCTCAGGCCAGCTATGGGCCGTTGATGATGAGCGGCTGCGCCTGTTTCCCGTTGGCAGCACGGGCCTGGTATCCCAGGCGGAGGAGCGTCCTCTTACCGGTCTGGGCGCGCTGGCCGGCAACGATTTTGGCATGACTTTTAGCTGTGACGGGGATCTGTACCTCAGCTCCGTGGCCAATCAGGCTCTGTACCGGGTGGCCATGGACGGTACGGCAACCGAGCTGGGCAGCCTCGGTCAGCGCATCAGCGCGCTCGCGGCCTACGGCAAGCCCGCACGGCTGTACGGCCTGGGCAACGGCCTGCAGGACGATCAGGGCACGCGGGACAACCGCAGCCTGTATGAAATTGACACGCAAACCGGCGCCACCAGCCTTATCGGGGAGCTGGGCCCGGCGGCCGCCGATTATTTTGAGGCAGGCCTGGCCTTCGCGAGCGACGGTACGCTCTGGGCCCTGACGGATCGCCGCACCGCGACGCAGGACCTGGGCAGCCAAGTCCTTCAGCTGGACCCGGCTACCGGCAGCGCTACCCTCATCGCCACCACCTCGGTGGCAGGCTTTGAAAGCCTGGCCATTGCGCCACCGGCCGGCTGCAGTGACGACACCCCGCCACCAGACAACGACCGCTGGCCACAAATTCCCACGCTCGATGTTTACGGTCGCCTGGCCGCCATACTGCTACTGCTGATCGTCGGCGGCACGGCCCTGCGCGGCCGCAGCTAAACGGCCAACCGCGCTTCCCGCACACCGCCTGCACGCCTTTTGGGCTAAAATCGGCACATCTGAAATGGAGTGATGTCATGGTTGGAGGAATCAGTGGCTGGCAGCTTTTGATCCTGCTGCTTATCGTGGTGCTGGTATTCGGCACCAAGCGCCTGCGCAATATCGGCAGCGACCTGGGCGGCGCCGTAAAAGGCTTCCGCAAAGGTATGGAAGAGGAAGGCAAGGATTCGCCGGAACAGCTGGCTGCCGACCCCGAGGCCCGAAGCACGGCAGCGGACCCGACTCAGGACAACGAACCCGCCCGGCGCCCGCCCGGCTCGGACGTTTGACCGCAGCAGACCATGTTCGACATCGGTTTTGCCGAAGTATTCCTGCTGTCCATCATCGGGCTGCTGGTGCTGGGCCCGGAGCGGCTGCCCGGCGTTGCCAGGACTCTGGGCGGCTTTGTACGCAAGGCGCGACTCAGCTGGTATAACCTCAAACGCACGGTAGAGGCGGAACTGGCCGAAGCGGAGGCCGCCAACACGCTGCGGGATGCAAAGCGCGAGTTTGAATCAGCGCAGCAGGAAATGAACCAGCTGGGCCAGGCGCTGCAGCAGCCCCTGGATGGCCCAGCAAAAACGTCGGCGGGCGACAGCGAAGGCCCCGATGGGGACGCCGGCACCGAGCCCTCGGAGCCTCAGGACTCACCCCAATCCTCATGAGCGAACACCCGGAAACCGATAAGGAACAGACCTTCCTGGAGCACCTGGTCGAACTGCGGGGCCGGCTACTCAAGGCCTGTGGCGCGGTCGCTCTGGTACTGCTGGTGCTGCTGCCATTTTCCCGGCGGCTCTATGAAACGCTGGCTGGCCCGCTGCTGGCGCAGATGCCAGAAGGCAGCAGCATGATTGCCATCGACGTGGCCTCCCCCTTTCTGGCGCCCTTTAAGCTGACCCTGCTATTGGCACTGGTCATTGCCATCCCGGTGGTCATGTACCAGCTATGGGCCTTCGTGGCACCGGCCCTGTTCAAACATGAAAAGCGTCTGGCCAGACCGCTGCTGGTCTCTTCCGTGCTGCTCTTTTACCTCGGCTGCGCTTTTGCTTTCTACGTGGTCTTCCCGCTGGTCTTCGGCTTTATGAACAAGGTCGCACCAGAAGGCGTAGCGGTGATGACCGATATCAATCGCTACCTGGATTTCGTGATCGCCCTGTTTTTAGCCTTTGGCCTGGCCTTTGAGGTGCCCATTGCCACCATCATTCTGGTCGCCACCGGCATCACCAGCACCGCGCAGCTCGCCAGCGCCCGGGCCTATGTGGTGGTGGGCGCCTTTGCCATCGGCATGCTGCTCACGCCCCCGGACGTGATTTCTCAGACCCTGCTGGCCATTCCCATGTGGATTCTGTTTGAAGTCGGCATCATCATGTGCCGCTTTCTGCTGCCGGAGAAAGAGGCCGCCGAGGAGACCAAGCCCGAGGAGCCTCAGGCTTCGAACTGATCGTCTTGCCGCGGCGGCTCTTGGTCCGGGGCGGCCGGCGGCGCGGCGCGGCCCGTCTCAATACCGAAGCTGGAGCGATAGGCCACATACTGGGCCGCAAAACCCAGCACCTGATAGAGCACCACCACCGCCAACAGCAGGGTCGTAAGTACCAGGGACGGCTCCTTGCTGCCCAACTGCGCGGCCACCACGGTGCCGGACAGCAGGGCCACGGGCACAGCCAGGAGCCCCAGTAGCAAACCGAGCACGGTCAAGGCGCGCCACTGGCGCATACCCATGAGCACCCCGTCCCACAGTGATGCCGGCAATGAGCGGCGCGCAAACCAGATACGGGGAATGGCAAAAAAGCCCAGCACCAGGGTGGAGCCCAGCCCCAACAGCATGCCCCACAACACCTGTTGCATCAGCAACGGGCTCAGCTCCAGCACGGCATTTTGATCACCGGACTGAATGCGACCCAGCAGCTCCGGATCCACCTTGGCCAGCTCGGGTGCCACAAAGAACCCCATGGCCAGCAGCATGAGCAGTAGCCCCAGGGCACCAAACCAAAACAGGGACAGCAACGCCCCCGAGCCCTGAAAGGCTGCAAACAGGGTCATAAGGGATGGGCGCTGATCCTCGGCGGCCCGATGCATGGCCTCCAGCATGCCAGCGTTCAGCGCCGGCGCGGCCAGCAGGAACAGCAGCGCAAGAATGCCCAGCTGGGACGCACCACCAAGCAGCTGTAGCAACAGGCCCAGCAGGAGCAGACGGGCCGCCTGGCTGCGAAACAGACTGATGGACGTACTCAGCCAGGCCACGCCGCTGGCGAATGGGGCACCCTTACTCATGGGCAGCTCCGGCCGACAAGCCGTGCAGATCGTGAGCGAGCAAGACGGGCGTTGAATGGCGCATGGGCAGCGTTTCTCATCGGCGGTTCGGAAGCACTTCTATTGTAAACTAAGCGTCCCCCAGCCGACCGCCCCCGAGCCGATTCATGAATCGACCCCTGAACCCGAGCCTGACCAACCCGCCGGTCGCGCTGATAATCATCGGCCTGTGCGTCATCATCTTCCTGCTCCAGGGTGGACTGCCGGCCTCCCTGGCCCTGTGGCCTCTGGAGAGCGGGCGTTTTCAGCCCTGGCAGCTGATCAGCTATGGCTTTTTGCATGGCAGCTTTAACCATATCTTCTTCAATCTGTTTGCCGTGTGGATGTTCGGGCTGCAAATCGAACGGGTCTGGGGCAGCCAACGCTTTTTGCTGTACTACGTGGTGTGCCTGCTGGGTGCCGCCTTGACCCAGCTGTTAGTGCAACAGCTCAACGGCGGCATGTACCCGACCATTGGCGCTTCCGGCGCGGTCTTTGGCCTGCTGCTGGCGTTCGGGGTGATGTTTCCCAACAACCGGATTTTTCTGATTTTTCTGCCGGTGCCGATCAAGGCGAAATGGTTTGTGCTCATCTATGCGGCCGTGGAGCTGCTGTTTGGGGTCACGGATACCATGCCGCAGGTGGCCCACTTCGCGCACCTGGGCGGGCTCATCGGTGGTGCGGCGCTGCTCTGGTACTGGGGCTGGCGCCCCAGCATGACCTGGAAGCGTTAGCGCTTCAGAAGCCGCAGGCCTCCTGGCGCAGGGCCAGCGCCTCTGGCATCCATTGCTCGAACTGCCGCACGCGCGTCTTAGAACTGGGATGGGTGGACTGCCACTGGGGTGGCGCAGCGCCACCATGACTGTCCATGCGACGCCAAAGCGCCGGCGCCTCCTGAGGGTCAAAACAGGCTTCAGCCAACAGCACCAGGCCCATGTAATCAGCCTCTGACTCGTGGTCGCGGGAGAAGGGCAATAGCAGGCCGTACTGGGCGCCCACACCCAGGGCACCCATGATCATCTGCTGCTGGCCGCGATCCATATCACTGACCGCCACGCCGGTGGCCATGACACCCAGGCTGGTGAGCTTCTGCATGGCCATGCGCTCGGCACCATGACGGGCCAGCGCATGGGAAATCTCATGCCCCATGATCACCGCCAATCCATCCTCATTTTCCGCAATGGGCAAAATGCCCGTGTACACGGCCACCTTGCCCCCGGGCAGGGCGAAGGCGTTGGCCTGGGATGATTCAATTACATTGAATTCCCACTCAAAGCCCGGGTCAATATCCGCGGCCGCGGCGGCGATGCGTCGACCAATGGCGCGCACCTGCTGCACTGAGGGGTGGCTGTCCGGCAGGATGCGCTCCTGGGACAGCAACTGGCGGTAGGACTGGATGCCCAGCGCCATCTCCTGCTTCGTGTCCATGCTGACCACCTGCGAGCGGCCGGTAATGGGCACCGTTTCCTGGTTCGAGAACCAGAACCAGGCGGCATAGGCGCCAAAGAGCAGCAGGGGAAAGATCGACAGTTTGCCAGCGCGTCGGGCCATGGGCAGCTCCTGTATTGAACCCCTCAATCATAGCCCAGAGAAGCACGCCATGCGGCACCGGGCGCACCGGCCCCGAGGCGCCAACCGGCGCCGCCGCAGACCGGGCTTGTGGTAACGGTGAGCACGGTTAGAATGGAGCACTTCAAAAAAATCAGCACAGGAGCAGTAGCGCTCATGGAACAGAGGGTGTATCCCGTATCAGAGGCCGCCAAGGCCCGCACGCGGACCAGCAAGGCACAGTACGAGGCGCTCACGGCAGCCGCCCAGGCAGACAACGCAGCCTTCTGGGCCGAACAGGCCCAGCGCATTGACTGGATGCAGCCCTTTAGCCAGGTCAAAGACGTGCACTGGTCCCGCGATGACGTGCGCATACGCTGGTTTGAAGATGGCACCCTGAATGTATGCTACAACTGCGTGGACCGCCATCTGGCCAGTCGCGGTGACCAAACGGCCATCATCTGGGAAGGGGACGACCCGACCCGCGATGCGCATGTGTCCTACCGCGAGCTGCATGAACGCGTCTGCCGCATGGCCAACGTGCTGAAACAACTCGGTGTCAGCAAAGGCGACCGCGTTACCCTGTACATGCCCATGATCGTTGATGCGGCCGTGGCCATGCTGGCCTGCGCCCGCATCGGCGCCATTCACTCGGTGGTCTTTGGTGGCTTTTCCCCGGAAGCCCTGGCAGGCCGCATTCTGGATTGCGCATCCAGCGTGGTCATTACCGCCGACGAAGGCGTGCGCGGTGGTCGCGGCGTACCGCTGAAAGCCAACGTAGATGCGGCCGCGGAGCGGCCCGGCGTCAGCGAGGTGCTGCAGCGGGTGCTGGTGGTGCGCAATACGGGCGCCGCCACGGCCTGGAACCAGGCGCGTGATGTCTGGCTGCATGAAGCCGAAGCCACGGTCAGTACCGAATGTCCCTGCGAAGAAATGCAGGCCGAGGATCCACTATTCATCCTTTACACCTCCGGCTCGACAGGCAAACCGAAAGGGGTGCTGCACACCACCGGCGGCTATCTGGTCTATGCCAGCTACACCCATGAAATGGTCTTCGACTATCAGCCGGGCGATATTTACTGGTGTACGGCCGACGTCGGCTGGGTAACGGGTCACAGCTATATCGTCTATGGCCCGCTGGCCAATGGCGCGGTCACACTCATGTTCGAAGGGGTGCCCAACTATCCGGACGCCAGCCGTTTCTGGCAGGTGGTGGACAAGCATCAGGTCAATATCTGCTACACAGCCCCGACTGCCATTCGGGCGCTCATGCGTGAGGGCGAAGGGCCGGTCAAGGCCACTTCCCGGGCGTCCCTGCGCCTGCTCGGCTCCGTGGGCGAACCCATCAACCCGGAGGCCTGGGAGTGGTATTACCATGTGGTGGGTGACGGGCGCTGTCCCATCGTGGATACCTGGTGGCAAACAGAAACCGGCGGCATCCTGATCTCCCCCCTGCCCGGCGCCACGGACCTCAAACCCGGTTCAGCCAGCACACCGCTGCCAGGCATTCAGCCCGCGCTGGTGGACCAGGATGGCACGCAGTTGGAAGGCGCCGCCGAAGGCTATCTGGTCATGACCGACAGCTGGCCCGGACAGATGCGTTCCGTCTATGGCGACCACCAACGCTTTATCGACACCTACTTTTCCCAGTACGAGGGGCTGTACTTTACCGGCGATGGTTGTCGTCGTGATGAGGATGGCTATTACTGGATCACCGGACGGGTCGATGACGTGCTCAACATCTCCGGTCACCGCATGGGCACCGCCGAGGTGGAAAGCGCCCTGGTGGCGCATGATGCGGTCGCGGAAGCGGCCGTGGTCGGCTATCCACACGACATCAAGGGTCAGGGCATCTATGTTTATGTCACCCTGAATGCAGGGGAGGTGCCCAGCGAGGCTTTGCGCACCGCCCTGCGCGACTGGGTGCGCAAGGAGATCGGCCCCATCGCCACACCGGATCATATTCAGTGGGCGCCCGGCCTACCGAAAACCCGCTCGGGAAAAATCATGCGCCGTATCCTGCGCAAGATCGCGGAGAACGACTACAGCAACCTGGGGGATACTTCTACGCTGGCCGAACCGGAAGTGGTTGCGCAGCTGATCGACAATCGCATGAACCGCTAACCGCGCTGGGCGCTTCGCGCCCGGCACAGGTGCTAGATACCACCGTGCTCCAGCGGCCGATCACGGTGGACCAGCAGCCACTCTGCGTGCTCTTCCAGCGCCGCCTCACCGAGCGCGCGCAGAATACGGCGACGTAGCTGTGGGTCCGGGTTGTCATCCACCAGCTTACGTGCGTTGCCGAACACCTCGGCCATAAAGCGATACTGCTTGATCAGCTCCTTATCCGCTTTCTTATGCGAATAGGCGTCACGGACCCCGGCCAGCAGCGGCAACACGCCCATCAACACCAGCAGAAAAATAGCCTGGAGCTCCGTGAGCTGTCGGGCCAGCACCGCCAGTACCGCAGCCATGGCGATGCCGCCCCACAGGGCCACCTGCCCCAGCAGTTGGGTGCGACGGTAGGCACGGGCGCGCAGCGTGGCCTTGCGCTGGTAATAACCCAGCTGACCGGACTGCTGGTCGCCAATCCAATCGTCAATCACCCAGCTCAACCAGTGCGAATCCGGCGCCTGATTGCGGTCGCGACGCAGGCTGGCGAAGCGCATCACGTGGCGAATCCAGGCCAGATCCACATCCTGCTTCTGTAGAAAGTTGTCATAGGCAAAGGCGGCCGAATGGGCCTCGACTACCCCGGCCAGATTCCAGTACACCTGCACCCGCAAACCTTCTGCCAGGGCTCGATAGTCGAGATATTTACGATGCCACTCACGGCGCTCACCCAGCCAGTGAAAAAGCACGCCGATCAGAAACAGCCCCATAAACAGCAGCGCCATGCCCCACCGCTCGATAAACTCCGAATAGATCACAAATACCACGCCCATGAGCACCGCCAGGGCGTGACTGACCCACAGGCCGCGCAGAAACTGACGCTGGTAATGACGTGCCAACCAGTCCGCCTGCCCATAGAGCCGATCGGCCAGGGCGGCACCGGAGGGCAGCGCCTTGTGCCCCTGCAGCAGACTCTGGGCCCCGGCGCCAATGGCAGCGGCATGTGTTTTCAGGTCGCGCGCAAAGATGGCCAGTCGCTCCAGCATGCGATGATAGGCAAAAGGCATGTGCTGACCTGACTGGCGCCCACCCGCCCCGGTCACCCAGTAGCTTTCGCCAAAGGCCAGTACGCCCTCCGGCGCACCCTCAGGACGGTGCCGCCCACAGACAATGTGGTAGGCCAGATCATTGTCCCCATGCGTTAGCAGGCTGGGCGTGCTGTCCTCCAGAGTCGCGCCGGGCATCAGACCGGTCAGGTGATAGGCCATGACGCTGCCGGTACCGCCAGGCATACCATTGTCATGGCCATCCCAGAGCGCCAGCAGCACCTGACAGTGGTTGGAAAGAAAGCAACCCAGCTGCACATACTGCTCGTCTCGCGGTGAGCCTTCCGGCAGCCGGGGCAGCGTGATCAGTTCGCAGCGTGTCAGCAACGCCTCCAGCGCCTGACCGCCATCCGCAAAATCCTCGCGATACTGCTCCAGGGGCATGGGCAGCACCGCCAGCACCGGCAGCTCCAGCTCCAGCGCCACCTCCGCCACCAGCTGGTCCGCGCCCTCGGCCATGCCGGACAGCACTTGCAGTTGCAGCTGCGGATAGTCGCTGATGAGCTGGCGTAAAAACCAGCGCACGCGCTCGCGCAGCGGCGCGATCTCCTGCGGCAGCAGATCGCGATGGCCGGTGACGGCGACGCTCAGGGTCTGGGCCGCGCCACTCAGGCCGGACACAGGCCTTCTCGCGTACAGAACGCGATGAAATCGGGGTGGCCGTAGCTGCGCTCACGCAGATAGGCCAGCTGCGTCTGTAACAGGGTCTGGTCGCCCACCAGAAAGGCATGGCGCGCGATCATATCGGCTTCGTGGCAACTTGAGTAGCTGTCATTTGAAATCGGCACCTCGCGCAGCAAGGCCGGAGCGAATTGCGCCGGGTCCACACCCTCGATACGCCACCAGAGATAGCGCCAGCGAATGGTGAAACCCTGCGATATTTTGGCCGGGAGTTCGCCTGCCTCTTCCTGCAGCTGATCGCGCAGCACGGTAAAACGCTGCAGGCTGGCCCGCGCGGCGGGCAGATCGCCTTGATCCAGCTCCCAGGCAGCGTGGGTTAGAAGCAAATTGTAAAGGTCCTGCCGGTTATTAGCGGTCCCTTGCTCCTCCAGTACCAAACGCTCCAGCGTAGCCTGAGCAGCAGCCAGCTTGGCCGCCTCTACCGAGCCGGGAGTCAGAACTCGCTGGCTCAAGACCGAATGGTATTGATTCCGGGCCAGTTCGCCCTGCAGGCGACGATTGCTGGGGTTTTTCGCCAGCGCTTGCAACAGCCCTCGTTCAGCCGCCTGCCTTGCCTCCAGGGCCGCCTTATGCTTCGCCTGATATAACAGCACGGTCGCCAGACCCGAATGGCGGTAGGCCACATCAACGGCAAGAAAATTATCAGCCGGATCCGCTTCCGCCAGCTGCTGGGCAATCTGCAGTGCTTCCACACGGCTTGCTTCCGCCGCCGGCAAGCGGCACAGCTGGGCCTGCGCGTCGGCCAGATAAGCCAGCTCATTACCCACGTGGCTCAGCGCTTCCGCACTGCCTTTATCTGCCGCCAGTGCTCGCCGGGCAAGCGCCACGTCGGCATGCTTGGCTGCCAACTCGGCTTCTCCCAGCAGTGCCCAGCGATCAATGCGGAAGTTGTTCAGATTGCTGCTGGCATAAGAATATTCCAGCAGCCACAGCGGGTCCTCCGGGTCCAGCTGGTGGCGGCTGGCTGCGATATCCAGATAGTGACCAAAGTGCTCCAGCGTTTCACTGACCACGCCCATCTCGTAGTAGTAATTGCCGACATAGAACTCTGCCTGCGCCAGCTCAAAGGCCGCATCGCTGTCCCGCGGGTTGTCCGCATACAGCCGCTCAAAAATCGCCAACGATTCCTCATAGGCCGCCAGCGCCGCTTCCGGGCTGCCCTGATACAAATTGGTATTTCCCAGCTGGCGCAAAACCAGGCCCAGCTGGCGGCTGGTCGCCGGGGTCAGCTCCGCCGGATCCAGCGCCTGCAGATAGCTCTGGGCCGCGGCGCTGATGCGTGCCAGGGAGTCGAGATCGATGTTGCTTTCCAGATCGCTGCCCAGATTCACGAGAAAACCAACCATCTCCTCGGCCTGCGCGCGCTGCTGCTGCTCGGCCTGGTGCGCGCTCCAGGCGCCCGCCAGCAGGAAGACCAGCAGCGTTGCCAGCGCCGCGCCACCCAGCTGCCAGCGACGGCGGCGCACGAGATCACGCTGGCGCAGCTGGTCCAGCCGCACCCCGAGCAGACCGGCGATCAGCTTTTGCCGAGCCAGCCGCTTGCCGTCCGCATAGGGGCGCGCATCGGCCGCCAGCGGCTCATAGCCCTGCGGCTGGCCCTCGCGCAGGGCGGGCGGAAAGCAGCCGCCGTCAGCCGGCGCCGCCTGCGGATCACCGTCGACAATCAAGCACAGGACTGGCCGCTCCGGATGCAGCTCGCGAAAGGTGCGGATTTCTTCCCCCACCCAGCGTGAGGCGGCAGCCGCCGGAGAGCACAGCACGATTAGCGCGGCCGACTGCTCCAATGCCGTCTGCAGATGGGCAGACAGATCCTGCGCCGAGGACAGATCTTCCCGGTCGCGGAAAATCGGCGCCAGCCGCGCCGGCAGGTCACCGCCATGCTCGGCCCGCAGCCGGGCCGGCACGCGATAGCGCTCCAGCGCCCGGTGCAGCCAGCCGGCCCAGCGCTCATCGCGATGGCTGTAGCTTAGATAGGCTTTGTAATGCGCCTTATCCATAGCAACTGTTCAACGCAAGCTGCATAAACCTTAATGGACAGTGGGATTCAGTTTCGTCCGCGGTTGCGAATCTTGGGATCGCTGTCAGCACACACTTCCTGATTAGCGATGGTCGCGCAGGCTCGTAAACGATAGAAGTAGTCGGTTTTCGAATTGTTCGCGCTAAACAGTTTGAAGTGCTTTTCACTGCCCTGGATGGCGCCCAAATCAATCACACCATTTTCGGCTGGTACCACAATGGCGGCATATTTACCTGCTGCAGAAGCTGCAAACTGGATACGCTGCTTCTTTTTAAGGCTACAGCTGTTGGGATTCAACTTCTGTCCGCTTTGAGGGGGCTGATTGCACACGAAGGCCTTTTCGAAGGCCCAATTCCCACCTACGCCCGGTGCAGTTTTGAGTTCAAAATGGATCACACCCGCGCTGGCAGGCTCAAAAGTAACAGCTCCATCGCCAGTGCTGGTATCACCTCCGGTCAGTTTGAGCTCATAGCCACCTGCGCCGTCTGACGTGACTTCTGCGCTAACATCACGCGGAGTCAGCAACAGTTCTTCTGAGGCATAGCCATTATCATCCGCATCCTGTTTAGCCGTGGCCATGGTGGCGTCCTGCGCGGCGCAGGCGGTGGTTACCAGCAAGGCCAGTGACACCGCGGTCACTTGTTTATAGAGCGTCATAAATCCCCCGTTTCTTAATGGTTTGCGTAAGAACTCCCAATGTAGCAAGTTAAGCGCACAGATTCACCCCATGGGGCCGTCGCGTTATCATGGCCCCATGAATACGACCGCGACCAGCGATAGGATTGCCTGCCAAGTGCTACGCAGCATTCGGCGCGAACTCACCTATTTGTACCTGCGCCATGACCTGGATCTGGACGCGCTGCCACCGGCGCTACAGACCCTGTTTGCCGGCGCCGAGCCCGCCATGCGGCTGGAGCTGCATAGCGGCAGCGTGCTGGCCCAGGAAGATATCGCTACGGTGTTAGCGAACCTGCGGGACCCGGGGTTCCACCTGCAGTTGCCGCCCAGGGAAGATCCCAGCGGCTGGCTGGACCTGCCCAGGCCCAAGGAGCCCTAGCAGACCCGATGCAGCGGGGTGCCCCGCTCGCAGGCACGAATCACCGCCGTGATCTGATCCAGCGCTTCCTGCCGGGCCGCCACACTGCCCCAGGCGTTGTGCGGCGTAATGATGAGATTGGGAATATCCGTGGCCAGCAGCGGGTGGTCCGGCGCCGGCGGCTCCTGCGACAGCACATCAATACCCGCCCCCGCCAACTCGCCGGCACGCAGCGCATCGGCCAGATCCTGCTCGTGCACAATGCCGCCCCGGGCCGTATTGATGAGCAGCGCACCAGGTTTCATGCTCTGCAGGACCTCGCGGTCGATCATATGTCGGGTTGCCGGCGTTAAGGGGCAGTGCAGACTGACCACGTCGGCGCTTTCCATGAGGTGCCGGAAAGACAGGCGCTCCGGACGGGTCTGCATGCCGCGGCGCTCGCCAAGCAACAGATTCATGCCCACCGCGCGTGCCAGTTCGCCGGTCGCACGACCCAGCGTGCCGTAACCGATAATACCCAGGCTCAGCGAGCCCAGCTCCCGAATCGGGCGGTCATGCAGACTGAAAGTGCCAGCCCGCGCCCAGTCGCCGTTATAGACCCGCTCGCGATAGAAAGGCTGGCCGCGGAGCAGGCTGAGAATGAGCCCCAAAACATGCTGGGCCACGGACGCGGAACAGTAGTCACGGATGTTGCACACGGTGATGCCGAGATTCTTGGCCGCCTCCAGATCCACCACATTCACGCCGGTAGCCGCTATGACGATCAGCTTCAGTTCGCGCGCCGCAACCAGCGCCGCGCGATCCAGTGGCACCTTGTTGGTCACCACCACCTGCGCACCCGTCAGGCGTTCATGCAGCTGGTCCGGATGGGTATTGGCATGCATGCGCCAGGCCGGCAGGCTGCGGTCCAGGGCGGCGAGGCTGAGCTCACCGTTATCGATGGTAGCCAGGTCGAGGAAGACGCCCTGGCGCAGGGTCATAGCGGGGCGGGACTCAGGGCTTCGTGGTGGTGGCGACGCTAACGCTGTCGATGGCCACCGCCTTGGCCGCGTTCAGCACCGCAACCAGCGCGTCCGTTTCCGCGTCCGGGTGTGAGGCCACGATGAGCGGCGAGTCGGGCTTTTCTGCCTTTTGCCGCTCCAGGTTGGCCTGCACCGCTTTCGGCTCAATCAGTCGGCCCTGCACGCTAATATTGCTGCTGCCATCGATCTTGACCACGATGGGGCCTTTTTTCTGCTTGAGTTCTTTCGGCGGCGTATTGGACGGGCGCGAAACTTCGAGACCTTTTTCCTTCACAAAGGAAGTGGTCACGATAAAAAAGATCAGCATGATGAACACGATGTCCAGCATGGGAGTGATGTTGATTTCGGCCTCTTCGTCGGCCTTGTGCCTTCTGCGCATGCTTGTACCTGTTATCCACGGCCTGCACCCAGACCGTACCGGGCCACCAAGCTTACTGCATCTGGCCCCTGCAAAGAAAGTCGTTGGCGCCAGCAGCGCGACGGCCCGGCGCCGTCGGACTCAACCGGCAGCCGGTGCTACAGGAAAAATGATCAGCAGCCAGGCTGCCCTGGCCCCACGGAAACCCGCCGAAACCCGCGGAAACCCGGAAGCCAAAAACCCGCAGGGGTGCTGGTTGGAACGTGCGCCCGCCGGCACACAGACTGGCCCACGGCATGGTTGGCCGTCTGCCCCTTCGCCTGCGCCCCACCAGGGCCTCAGGATTTGTCTTGTTTGTGCTGGGGTTTTTTCCAACCCAGCGCCGCGCCGACTGCAACCCCCACGGCGATCCATACCGGTTCTTTGGTTGCGGCAAAAACCGCAGCTCCCACGGCCGTACCAACGGCAATCCAGGCACCAGAACGGTCCGAAGTTTCAGATTTCTTGTTCATATTCCATGCGCCTCCCTGTCTATTCCACGGTAACGGATTTGGCCAGATTCCGAGGCTGATCCACATCGGTCCCACGGGCCACAGCAGCATGATAGGCCAGCAGTTGCAGGGGTATGGTCAACACCACGGGCGCCAGAAAGCCGCCCCCTGTGTCCACGTGCAGAATGCGCCCATGACGCTCGGAAAAATTACCACCAGCCTGTGTGTCAGCAATCACCAGCAGCTGCCCCCCGCGCGCCTGCACCTCCTCAATATTGCTGATCAGCTTGGCCAGCAGGTCGTCATTGGGCGCCACCGCAATCACCGGCATGTGCTCATCAACCAGCGCCAACGGCCCATGCTTGAGCTCACCGGCCGGATAGGCTTCCGCGTGGATGTAGGAAATTTCCTTCAGCTTCAGCGCGCCCTCCATGGCAATCGGATAGTGGCTGCCGCGCCCGAGAAACAGCGCGTGCTGCTTGCTGACCAGGTCCCTGGCCAGGTCCGCAAACTCTGCATCCAGGTTGAGCGCCTGATTCAGCAGGTCGGGCAGGTGGTGCAGATCTGCCACACAGGCGCGGTAATGATCATCGGCCATGGCATGCAGGCGGCCCAGCTCCAGCACCAGCAGCTGCAGCGCCACCAGCTGGGTGGTAAAAGCCTTGGTAGAGGCCACGCCGATTTCCACACCAGCGCGCGTCATGAGCACCAGCTCCGCTTCGCGCACAATGGAGCTTTCCGGCACATTGCAGATCGCCAGCCGCGCCAGATAACCGGCCTCGCCTGCGTGCCGCAGCGCGGCCAGCGTATCGGCCGTCTCACCGGACTGGGAAATGGTGACAAACAGGGTATTCGGCGGCACCACCGGATTGCGGTAGCGGTATTCGCTGGCCACCTCAACGGTACAGGGCAGGCCCGCCACCTGCTCGAGCTGATAGCGCGCCACTAAACCGGCGTGGAAGGACGTGCCGCAGGCCACGATATGGACTTGCTGCACCTGCTCCAGCAGCGCCTCAGCGCCCACACCAAAAATATTGGGCAGGATGCGGTGTGGGCCCAGACGCCCTTCCAGGGTCTCGGCCACAGCCTGAGGTTGCTCGAAAATCTCTTTGAGCATGTAGTGGGGGTAGTCACCCCGCTGCACCTGGTCCTCGCGCAGATCAACGGTTTTGCTGGGCCGCTGCACGGGCTGGTCTTGCGCGTCCACCAGCGTCACCGTGTCCGTATCCAGACGCACCACATCGCCTTCTTCCAGGAACACAAATTCCTTGGTCACCGGTAGCAGCGGGTACACGTCCGAGGCCAGGTAGTTCTGCCCCTCGCCCAGGCCCAGCACCATGGGGCTGCCCCGCCGCGCGCCAACCACCACGCCCGGCTCACTGGCCGCGATGACCGCAATGGCAAAAGCCCCCTCCAGCCGCTTCACCGCGGCGCGCACGGCAGCGAACAAATCCAGGCCCTGGTCCAGCAGCCCGGCCACCAGATGCACCATGACCTCCGTATCGGTCTCCGAGCTGAACGTTACGCCCTGAGCTTCCAATTCGGCCCGCAGCTCATCGTGATTTTCAATGATGCCGTTATGCACCAGCGCCACGCGGTCGCCGGCAGCCATGGGATGGGCGTTGCGGTCGCTGGGCACGCCATGAGTGGCCCAGCGTGTGTGGGCGATACCGCTAAAACCGCTCAGCGGCCGCTCAGCCAGCAGCGCTTGCAGCGCACTGACCTTGCCCTGGATACGCTCCCGACGGACCTGACCATCGGCATGCACGGCGATGCCGGCCGAATCATAGCCCCGGTACTCCAGCGTCTGCAGACCGCTGATCAGCAGGTCAGTGATGTCCTGATGAGAGGAGGCAGCAACAATGCCACACATAAACTATCGCTCCTTTTTGACGGGTCGCTGCCAGCCCGAAATGCTGGCTTGACGGCTGCGACTCAGGGTCAGCTGTCCCGCGGGCGCATCCTTGCTGATGGTGGAGCCAGCACCGATGGTGGCGTTTTCGCCCACGGTCACCGGCGCAATCAGCTGCGAATCCGAGCCGATAAAGGCGCCGTCTTCAATCACCGTTTGAAATTTGTTCACACCATCGTAGTTGCAGGTAATCGTGCCGGCGCCGATATTGACCGCCGTACCGACCTTGCAGTCGCCCAGGTAGGTCAGGTGGCTGGCCTTGCTGTCTGGCCCCAGCGTGGTGTTCTTGGTTTCCACAAAGTTACCAACGCGGGTACCGGCAGCCAGCACCGTCCCCGGTCGCACGCGAGCAAACGGCCCGATATCACAGGCGCCGGTACTGCGCGCACCTTCCAGCACGCTGTGCGCATGTACGCGCGTGCCCGGTGCCAATTGGCAGTCGCGCAATACGCAGCCAGGGCCAATGCTTACTCCATCACCGAGCGTGATCTCACCTTCCAGCACCACATTCACATCAATGGTAACGTCACGGCCTGCCTGCACCGCGCCGCGCTGATCGAAGCGCCGCGGATCTGCCAGCGTGACCCCGGCCTGCATCAGCGCCTCGGCCTGCAAGCGCTGATAGCGCCGTTCCAGGGCAGCCAGTTGTATGCGGTCATTAGCGCCCTCAAGACGTTCCGCATCGGCCGCCAGCACGCTGCCTATGGCCTTTCCTTCAGCGCGGGCCATGGCCACCACGTCCGTCAGGTAGTACTCACCCTGACTGTTGTGGTTGCCCAACTGGTTCAACCAGGCCCGCAGATCGGCCGCGCAAGCCATCAAAATACCGCTATTGACCTCCTGGATCAGGCGCTGCTCAGGCGTGGCATCGCGCTCCTCCACGATGGCCTGCACCGCATCCGTCCCGTCCCGCAGCACACGCCCATAACCGGCCGCGCTGACCGGTCGCATGGTCAGCAGTGTCAACGCGTTCTCATGGGCCGCCCGCAGGGCCTGCAGGCTAGTGGCATCGAGCAATGGGATATCACCGTAGAGCACCAGCACATCGGCCTCATCAGGTATCGCCGGCATGGCCTGCATCACCGCATGACCCGTTCCCAAGCGCTCCGCCTGCGGCACCCACTGCACCGAGGCATCGGCGAAGGCCGCCGGTACCGCTGCCGCGTCGGGATTCACGACCACATGCAGGCCATCGGGCTGGAGCTCAGCCGCCCGGTCCAGCACATGGCCCAGCATGGGCTTGCCACCCACCGCATGCAGCACTTTGGGTAGCTCAGAGTGCATGCGGGTCCCTTCACCCGCTGCCAGTATGATGATGTGTAGTGACATATGCGATTCCTTTTTCGAGCGAGAGTATAGCCTTCTGAACCAGCGCACACTATGCAGCCGACGACTGAGCCGTGGGCAAACTAACGGCCATGGCTGCCGCCCGCAGCGCGGCGGCGTTGCAGCCAGCGGCGGCTGGCGCAGCACGCTCACCCTGCTGATAGTGCTGCTGAGCGGCCCGGCAGCGGCCACCGTTGAAATCCCCAGCGTCGCCACGCGCGCCGTGAATGACGGCCAGCTGCTGCTGGAGGACGTCCCGCCCATTCCCGCCGGATTGCCACCCCGTCTGGACCGTTACCAGCAACTGCTACCACGGGAGATGCTGGCCTGGTCCCTGGACGGCAAGACCCTCTATCAACGCAGCCCCTATCAGGGCGTTGGTCAGCTGCAGGCGGTGCGCGGACGCGGTGGCGAAGCACAGCAGCTCACCCGCTTTAGCGAACCGGTGCGGGAAGTGGCGCGCCAGCATCAGGGCGAGCTGCTGGCCTTCACCATGGATCGGGGCGGCAGCGGCTTTGATCAGCTCCACCTACTGGACCCTATCAGCGGCGCAAGCCGGGCACTTACCGATACGCCGGAAGCACTGAACAACCGCATGGTCTGGGACCATCAGGGGCAACATCTGGCGTTTCGCTCCACGCGGCGCAACGGTGCCAGCAACGATATCTGGATACTCCCGATCGACGCGCCGGAACAGGCGCGTATGGTGTTTGCCGCCGAGCCGGGCGCGCTGTGGAAGCCAGTGGCCTTTACGCGTGACGGGCAGGCGCTTCTCGTCCAGCAGTATCAGGGCATTACCGATTCCCGCATCCACCTGCTGGATCTCTCAAGCGGCACGCTGCGGGAGCTGGTCGGCCACCCGGAGTACGACACCAGCAATATCGCCATCGGCTTTGACCGGGACGATACCGGGGTGTTTTTTGTCAGCAATATGCGCGGGCGGGCGGCAGAAATCGGCTGGGTGTCGCTAGACCAGTCCGAGGCCATGCGCTGGGTGGACAACGCAATCGGCTGGGACGTTACGGGCTTTGAACTGTCTCCGGACAGCCGCCGCGGCGCTTTTGTGACCAATGAAAATGGCGTCAGTCGCCTGTATGTCTTTAACACCCGGCAGCTGAGCTATCAGCAGGTGAAGCAGATTCCGGTAGGCGTGATCAGCGATCTGCGCTTCAGCCCGGACGGCCGTCAGCTGGGCTTTACCCTGTCCACACCGACCTCGCCGGGTGATGTGTACGCGGTTAAAATCTCGCGCTTCAGCGGCGCTGTTTCCCGGCCCCGGCTCTGGGCCGAGGGCGGCGTGGGCAACCTGCCACGCGATGCGCTGGTCACGCCCCGCCTGTTCAGCTACCCCACCCAGGGACGCAGTATCGACCAGGACTTCAACATCCCCGGATTTGCCTATCTGCCCGAGGGCGACGGTCCGTTTCCAGTGGTGATTTATATCCATGGTGGGCCGGAGAGCCAGTTCCGCCCAAGCTTCAATGCCACGGTACAGATTTGGGCCAGTGAACTGGGGGTAGCGGTGCTGGCCCCCAATGTGCGTGGATCACTGGGCTATGGTCGTGCCTATCTGTCACTGGACGACGGACGACGGCGCGAAGACGCGGTGCGGGACATTGGCGCCCTGCTGGACTGGATCGCCAGCCGTGAGGAACTGGATCAGGAGCGCGTCGCGGTTTTTGGTGCCAGCTACGGAGGCTATATGGCTCTGGCCAGCGCCGTGCATTACAGCGATCGGCTGGTGGCGGCGGTAGACCGGGCCGGCATCAGCAACTTTGTCACCTACCTGGAGAACACGCAGGACTACCGCCGCGACCTGCGTCGTTTCGAGTATGGCGATGAACGAGATCCCGCCATGCGCACCTTTCTTGAATCCATCAGCCCGCTGAACAATGTGGAGCAAATTCATATCCCGATGATGATTGTGCAGGGTCAGAATGACCCGGTGGTGCCGGTGACGGAATCTGCGCAGATGGTGCAGGCGCTGCGCCAGCAAGGACAAACCGTGTGGTATCTGAATGCCCTGAACGAAGGTCACGGCTATGAAAAGAAGGAAAACCGCGACGTCTATCAGCAGGTGACCTACCTGTTCCTGCAACGTTACCTGCTGGGCTCCTCGTCACCCAGCGCGCCCTGAGCCGACCCCCGCAGTGCACGCAAGCGGTCCAGATCCGCCGCATTATCCACATCCGCAGCGGCCCGGGGCATGGACACGAACCGTACCCGGGCCCGCTGACTGACCAGCAACTGGCGCGCACCGCGATCGCCGCTGAGCCGCGAAAGCTCGGGAAAGAAACGGTTGGGAAAGATCACCGGCGGACCAAAGGAATCTTCCCAGCGGGCCGCTGTGATTCGCGTGCGGTCGGCCTGCCATCCAGCCACCAGCTGCTCCAGATCGTCCGCTTCCAGCAAATACTGATCGCACAGCAGAATCAAAACACCTCGGAAGTCCTCCGGAACCGACTGCATGGCCAGCGCGATCGAGGTGCCCACTCCGGCGCGCCAATGGGGGTTATGGAGCGTGGCCACGCTCAGCGTGCCCAGCGCCTCCACCACCGCTTCTGAACGTGCGCCGGTGACCACGGTAACCGCCTTGGTCTGCGTGAGCAGCAGGCGCGCAGCACGATGCACCAAGGTCTCACCCGCATGTTCCACCAGCTGTTTGGCGCGGCCAAGGCGCGAGGAGCCGCCGGCCGCGAGCAACAGTCCGGCCAGTTCAGCCACGACTCAAGGGGCCGCCCTCGCGACCATTGAGCTGCGCGTGCAGCTGTGCGGCGATGGCCAGTGCTATGGCCTCGGGCAGTTCCGCGCCAAGATCCAGACCAGCGGGTCCATGCAGCTTCAAATCCGGCGCGTCGATGGTTGCCAGCAGCTGGTCGCGCCGGGCCCGCGGACCCAGCAGCGCCAGATAGGGCGGCGGCGTCTGCGCCAGTTGGCGCAGATAGGTCGCGTCATGTTCCAGATGATGGCTCATGACGATGGCACCCGACAGGGTCTTGAGGGTGATGCCTTCCGTTAGCTTGCCGGGCCGCAAACACTGCACCCGGGCTTCGGCGGGAAAGCGCTCCGGCCGGGCAAAGGCCGGGCGATGATCGACCACGGTGCAGTCCCACCCCAGGGCCACAATCTGCGCCACCAGGGGCACCGCATCCGGTCCACCGCCACACACCAGAATTCGCGGCGTGGGCGTTACGCGCATCAGCACCGCCTCGGCGCTGCTTGCTCCGAGGCGCAAGGCCACCCGACGCGCACGAGGCGTCTCCCTGTCACTGCTGTGGGCGACCAGAGCGGCAGCCAGCTCGGGCTCACCTTGGCGATGACCATCGTCGGTTTCCAGGGCCCAGCTACCTGCGGCCAGCTGGCCCTCGATCAGCAGCGCCAGCGTGGCTGTATGGCCCGCCTCAAGGGCCCGGAACAAGGGCCCCAGTGGCGCGTAATCATTTTCTGCGTCCAGGCGCTGCAGCAATAAATGCACCGCACCGCCACAGCCCAGGCCCAAACCCCAGACCAGGTCCTCGTCGTTCTGCAGGTCATAGCTCACCTGGCGCGACTGGCCGTCGGCAAAAACCGCCCGCGCCTGCGCCACCAGATCACCTTCCAGACAGCCACCTGAAATCATGCCCGCATAGCGCTCGTCAGCCCCGATGAGCATCATGGCGCCGGGCTTGCGGTAGGTAGAACCGTCTGTGGCAATGACCGTGGCCAGTACCAGCGGCGCCTGAGCTGGCTGCGCAGCCAGGAATTGCTGCAGTGCTTTGATACCCAGATGCATGCTCAGCGCACAGCCCTGGTTGACGCGTGCAGGACGCCGGCACCAGCGGGTGTCATGGCTGAAAGAGTCGCTGCGGGGCTCATGCTGACGCAGTGTAGGACGCTGGCCATGGCTTGTCACGGCAGTAGCCGCGTCCGCTCCAAAATACCCTGCGCCACGCGCGCGCCCCACTGCGCAATCGCGGCCGGGCCGGGATGATAGCCATCGACGGCAAACTGATGCGGTTCGGGCAATGCGTCAAAGGGCAAGAACAGCGTGTTCAGCCGGCCCTGCAGCCAGCCGGCCAGATCACGGTCCAGAGCCGCAGCCCGACGGCCCAGCACCTGCCGCAGCGGCACGGGCAGAGCGGGAAAGCGGGCCATAGGTGGCAGCGCGCACTGGACGCGCAAAGCGTGCGGGAAGCGTTGCTCAAGCTGTTCCAGCAGCGCGCGGCGCTGCTGCATCACCGTCGCCGGTGCCTGGGGCGAGGTCACATCATTAACACCGCAGTTCACCAACAGGAGATCAGGCGACGCGGGGGCCGGCGCTGCCTGCTCCAGCAGACCCAAGAGCTGAGGGCTACGGATGCCGCTCTTGCCAAGCGCCCGCCAGTGCACCTGCCGCCCTGCCCGCGTCGCCAGCGTCGCCGCCACCTGGGCCGTCAGTGCCTGCCCCATGTCGGCCACGCCCACACCGGCAATAATCGAATCGCCAAGCCCCAACAGCTGCAGGGGCCGGCCGTGACCGCAGACACCGCTATGGCGGCCGGGGGCCGGCGGCAGGCGCGGCGTCCGGTGTTTCAACCACAGGCCCTGGGTAAGCAGAAGGGGCAGCAGTTGCCAGCTCGGTGGTGCGCCCGCAGCGCTGAGCTCACTGACAACACCGAGATCTGGCTCACTCATAAAGCCAGCGCAAGGAACGCTTCATAGCCGGTCACCGCGCACGAGATAACGACCGTCAATCA
>JAOZKI010000009.1:40836-53141 GCA_029935455.1 Lysobacterales bacterium
GCGCAAGGAACGCTTCATAGCCGGTCACCGCGCACGAGATAACGACCGTCAATCAGCATGGGTACCGCCTCGCCATTGAGAATAACGCCGCGCTCGCCGCCACGCTCCGCGTGCAGGTGCAGGTGCGGTTCACTGCTGTTACCACTGTTGCCAACGGCGCCCAGCACCGTCTGCTGGGTCACATTCTGACCGCTGGCCACGGCCACGCTGCCCTGGCGCAGATGCGCCAGCAACACCTCCGTTCCGTCGCAGTCCAGCAGCACATAGTTACCGGCCAGATTCTTGCGGTCGCGACGCCCAATCACCTGATCCGGCAGTCCATCTACCGTCACCAGCACGCGCCCCTCGCAAGGGCTGTAGAGGGTGGCGCCGAAGATGGCATAGCGCGCCAGGCCCTCGCCCCCCGTGCCGGAACGGCGACCCAGCGGCGTCAGGCCCACAATATCCAGCGCATGGTTTTGCGGCGCTACCGTCGCGTGGGCATTTAGCAGCGGGCTGGCGCCACCCTGGCCCACCAGATAGCTGCCGTCACGCAGGGGCGAGGCCAGCCGTAGCGCACTGTCCCGTGGCGGCTGACCCGCCATGGCCAGCACGCAAAGCAGCCCAAACACCAGCAGCAGCACCCCGTTGCTGCTCATGACCGCGATGCGTTGCCAAAGCGCTGGGGGCTTGCCATGGCCTATGCGACGCGCGCCGATCAGCAGGGCCGCCACCGTGAGCAGCGGCAACAGTTGACGCAGGTAGTAGCTGCTGATTTCCCAGGGAAACAGAATCCAGCACAGCAACAAGCCGCAGCTCATGGCCGCCGCATGCAGTAAAAAATCCGGCCAGGCCGGCGCCCGCAGCAAGGCCAGCGCCAACAGCATGGCCAGCGGCACCAGCAGCTCAATCAGGATCAGTAGCGTCAAGGCGTTACCGGCTCCGGACACTCATCCAGAAACCTCACTTCACCGCTGGCCAGGTCATACTCGGCGCCCACAATGGTGAGCTGACCGGCCGCTAAACGTGCGCGCAGCAGCTCAGACTCCTGCTGCAAGCGGGCCACGGAACCCTGCACATTGGCACGGGTAGCTGCCTGCAGCAGATCGTCACCGGCACAGCAGTCATGCAGCACGGGTGTCACGGCCGGCGCCACCGAAGCGACGATGGCCTGCAAGGCAGGCGTCGGCGCCGGTTCCTCATCCTGCAAGGCGGCCAGGGTGGCCTGAATCGCACCACAATTGCTGTGGCCCAGCACCACCACCAGCGGCGTGCCGAATTTTGCTGCCGCGAACTCCACGCTGCCGAGCTGCGAGGTGTCCACGATGTTGCCAGCCACGCGCACCACGAACAGATCGCCCAGCCCCTGATCGAACACCAACTCTGCGGGCACCCGTGAATCGGAACAGCCCAGAATGATGGCAAAGGGCCGCTGCGCAGCAACCAGCCCATCACGCTGTCCGTTGATCAGTTGTCCGCCCTCTAACTGACCCGCCACAAAACGGCGGTTACCTGCCCGCAGCCGGGCCAGCGCCTCTGCCGCCGTGGGCATGGATTCAGGGTGGTCGCTCATGCGTATTCCTCTTTGGTTGACGATGGCCGCAGCATTAGTCCGATACCGATAAGCGTCAGCGGCGTGGCCAGGAGCAGACGCTCATCCAGGGCTTCTCCCAGCAGCAGCACACCGCCGGCGGCCGCCAGTAACGGGACGCTTAACTGTACCGTTGCTGCAGGGCCTGCGGCCAGCCCGCGCAGCGCCGCATACCAGGCCACATAGCCGAGCCCGGAGGCCAGGGCACCGGACAAAACCGCCAACAACAGGCCCCAGGGCTGCACCACAACAGGCATGGCCAGAGGTCCTGCCAACAGCAGCGAAGCCGCCAGTGCCAACGGCGTGGCCAGCAGAAAATTGTTACTGGTGGTTTCTACCGGATGCGCATCGCCCCGCCCCAGCAGTGAATAGGCACCCCAGCAGAGGCCGGACAGGACCATCAAGGCGGCGCCGGCCGGGTCCGGCGCGCTCAGGCCGGGCAGCAGCAGATAGACCAGTCCGGCCAGGGCCAGCAGCAAACCCAACCAGCGCCGGGGCGCGTAGCGTTCGCCCCCGGCCAGGGCCACGGCAAACATGGTGAGCTGCACGGTACCGAACAGCAGCAGCGCGCCCGTGGCAGCGCTCAAACTGCGGTAGGCGAGGGAAAAGCAGAGCATGTAGCCAAATAGCATCAGGACCATGCTCAGCCTGGCCGGACGGCGCCCGTGGCGGCGCCAGTGCGGCGCCATGATCAGCACCAGTAACAGGGCACCGGAGCCCAGACGCAGGCTGGTAAAGCTGAGTGCGTCAATGGCGCCGCTGGCCAGAGCCAGACGGCACAGGAGCGAGTTGCCGGCAAAGGCCAGCATGGCAATAAGCGTTAGCAGCCCCATACGCATCATGGCAGCGGCACAGCAACAGGGACCGGGCGGCCAGGAAGGATGAGCCGAAGGTCACGATGGCGCATGAAATCTCGTCCCCAAAAAAACGGCGCTGATTATGGCACAGGACAGGGTGCTGGCCCGAGCAGGCCGGACAGCCTTATAGTTAGAGTAACGACCAAAGGAGAGCCCCATGCATCGAAGCCACTTTTCCCTTGTCCTTCTGGCAGCTCTGACGCTGCTCCTTAGCGGCTGCGGCGGCACCAAGGTTTATGAAACCACCCGCACCATTGTCTACCAAGGCAATATCTATCAGGTAACGGATGTCAAAAGCATTACGCGCATTAACGAGGCACAGGCTGGAGACCAGGGTACGGTCGATTTGACCGGCATGAGCCGTGAGGCCATCACCAGCCTCATCGAAAGCCACCAGCCCCTGCCCGTGCGCATGGCCTTTATGCTGGATGATCAGGAACTGCCCTACAGCAATGGGCCGGTTTCAAGCTGGCGCGACTATGACCGCCGGAAAAGTGACTTCGATCGCGCCGGCAAGCGCATTGCCAAGCTCATGACCGAGAAAAAGACCGAGCAGCTGAATCTGCGCTAGCGCTTCGGGAGCGGGTTCGGTTCAGCCTTTCGGCACCAGAACGGAGCTGGCCACGATGTGATACTCGCGGCGGGCGGCGGCCTGGGGATTCGGTTCGCCGAGGTCCTCAGCGAAATGGCGAGTCTGTGCCGCCGTCAGCTCCTGCACCTGTAGTTCACCAACCAGCGTAACGGTCTTGCCAGCACTGTCGGTAGGCAGGAAGAAGCCGTAGTCGAGAAAACTCACGCGGGCCTGAGCGGCCCCGTCCTGGGCGACGAAGAAGCAGCCCTTCTTCTGGCAGATTTTGGCCACCCGCGTGGTCACACGCACGGGCGTAGGCGACGCGGTGGTCGCTTCCGGCAGCACACTGGCCAGGGAAGCACCCGGCAGCGTGCTCTCCATGGGCGCGCCGAAGACCTCAAAGGCCTCGCAGTTCATGACCGGCTCAGAGAGTCGAACGGCCTCCGCAAAGGCAGCTCCGGTGCCGGCAAGGGAGAGCAGGAGGGACAGAAGAACGTGTTTCATGGCGCGACTTGGCGTGGGTGGAGTCCCTGATTATAGAGTCAGTACCCCTGCCAGATGCAAGCCTGTCAGCCCCGCTCGGTCAGCAGGGCCTGCACGCCGTCCTCGATATCCTGTTTTTGAAACTGCTTATTGGGATTGTCGTTGGTCAACCGATAGCGCTCACGGCCTTGTCCATCGAAGATCAGCACCACGGGAATCGCGTTCAGGTCCAGCGCCTCAAAAGAAATGGTGAGGTTTTCCTGCAGGTGGTAGTTGCTGAAACGCCCACCCATGCGGCCCAGGAACGCATCGGCCCAGGCAATACCTTCCGCATCCTGCGGGTCGTCCAGGTTCAGAGTCACGAAAGACACGGACTCGGGCCCATAGCGTTCCGTCATGGCCACCATCTCGGGAAAACGCTCGATGCAAGAGATGCACCAGCTGGCCCAGATATCTACCACCAGAATCTGCGGCTGGGAGCGGGCCACGATCCCGGGCCAATCGCTGAGCTTGATCACCTCCATGCGTGTCGGTGCCGCGGCGCCGGCGGAACCGGCGAGCAGCACCAACAGCACGGCAAAGCGCGGCCACTTACTCATACTTGACGCTACAACCCTGAGCGCGGGTTTCAGCCGGATCCGCCGCATTGCCCAGCAAGGTGGAACCCACGGCATTCTGTGCAAAGAACTGGCTCGGCTCACCGTTGGTGAACAGTATTTCCCCCGAGCGCGTTTCGCGTGCCGGCGAATCGTGCAGCAGGCCCATGTAGGCCAGCTTCCGATCCTTGTCGAACACAAAGTACTCAGGCGTCCGCGTAGCGCCCAGGGCCCGGCCGATTTCCTGGCTATCGTCATAAACGTAGGTGAAGTTGTAACCGACCTTCTTGCCATGCTCGATCATGGCCGGCAACTGATCGTCCTCGCGTCGATTGACGCTAAAGCCCACCACGTCCACGCTTTGACCTTCAAAAGAGGCGACCAGATCAATCAGACCCTGATCCATACCACGGACCCAGGGACAGTGATTGGCCAGGGACACCAGCACCACGACGTCCGCGTCCAGATCCGTATTGCTGTAGCGCTCCCCGTCGGTAGCCGGCAGGTCGCTAAAAGCGGGCATGGGATCGCCGATATCCAGAATGGCGTTGAACTCACCGGCCTGGGCGGTGCTGCAAAGCGCGATCAGCGCAGTCGCGGCCAGACTCCTGGTAAATGATGTACGCATGATTTCCTCCTGCTGCAATTTAGGGCACGCTGATCATGGACAGAACCGGCTCAACAGGGCGTCAAAGACCTTCACGCCGGTGCGACCTGAGCGCGCAGTAAACTTTAGCAAGAACAGGAGCGTTACCATGAACAAGTTTTTTCTGGCCCTGGTGCTACTGGCACCGATCGCCCAGGCTGACTGGCAGCTGGACAACGAGCACTCGCGGCTGTCCTTTGTTTCCACCAAGGCCGGTGCTGTGGCGGAAGTGCATTATTTCGAGCAGCTGGAAGGTGGCGTCGACGAACAGGGCGAGCTGGCGCTAAGCATTCCGTTGGCCAGCGTGCAAACGGCCATCGATATTCGCAATCAGCGCATGCGCGAGCTGTTGTTTCAGACCGAACGGTTTCCCAGGGCCACGGTGACCGCCACGCTGGACAGCGCTGCTCTGGACGCGCTACCGCCAGGTAGCCAGAGCACTATGCAGCTAGAGACACTGCTACGGATCAGGGATCAACAGCTACCGCTGGCGGTCGAGGTGACGGTAGCCCGGCTGGATGCCCAGACCTTGCTGGTACAGAGTCGTCAGCCGCTGGTGGTGTACGCCTCCCAGCTCGGGCTCAGCGACGGGGTGGAAGCCCTGCGCGAGGTGGCCGGACTCCCGAGCATCAGCCCGGCAGTGCCGGTCAGCTTTAATCTCACCTTCCGCGAAGACGGCTGAGGGGCACGCAAGGGCCCGGACGGCGCCCGGCCGTCCGCAAACAGTTACTGGTTCAGCGCTGCGGCAAGCGGCGCACAGTCCTCACCACAGATTACTTGTCCGCGCTCCCCATCCAGCTGCGCAAAACCGCGGTATCCAGCCGCCTGCAGCGCGGCCTGATCCACCTGCTCCGGGTCGGCCAGGCGCAGGGCCAGGCGCGTACCCAGCGCCTCTGCCGCCAGCACATTGGCCGCCCCACCCAGTGCCGCCAGCAGGGGCGCTAGCTGGGTCCCGGAAACCGCAGGCACCGTGGCCTTCATCTCCGGCGCCGCAGACTCGGCGGCAGCCGCCGTCATGGGGCCCGCTGCCTGACGCAACTTGCCGGCCAATTCATCAGCCCGCAGCCCCATCACCACCTGCAGTGCTTGTGCCGAGGGGCGCATGAGGCCAGCGGCGCCAAGCCGCTTAAGGGCCGCCTCATCGACCGCGTCCTGACTGACAACGCGCAGGCGCAGACGCGTGGTGCAGGCATCGATTTCCTGCAGGTTTTCTGCCCCACCGAGCGCCGCCAACAGCGCCGCCACTTCGTCGCCGGGCGCTATCTCAGCACCCTCGGCCACCGCATCGGGCTCTTCTCCGCGCCCTGGCGTGGCCAGGTTGAAGCGCTGGATCACCCAACGGAAAATCCCGTAATAGAGCATGAACCAGCCGGCACCCACCAGCAGTATCCATAGCGGCTTGCTGGCCAGGTTGAAATTCAACACATAGTCGAACAGGCCGGCGGAAAAACCGAAACCGTGACGCACCTGCAGCCAGTCCATCAGCGCCATGGACAGGCCCGTCAGCACCGCGTGGACCACGAACAGAACCGGGGCCACAAACATGAAGGTGAATTCAATCGGCTCGGTAATGCCGGTCAGGAAGGACGTGAGGCCCATGGAAAACAGCAGCCCGCCCACGGCCTTGCGGCGGGCTGGCAGGGCACTGTGATACATGGCCAGACAGGCCGCTGGCAGGCCAAACATCATGACCGGGAAGAAGCCGGTCATAAAGGCACCGGCATGGGGATCACCGGCGAAGAAGCGCCGCAGGTCGCCGGTGACACCCTCGTAGTCGCCGACAATGAACCAGGCGATATTGTTCAGAATGTGATGCAGACCGGTAACAATGAGCAGGCGGTTGAGCAGCCCATAGAAAAACAGGCCCACGCCGCCGGCCGCCACCACGCCTTCGGACAAACTGTTCATGGCCGCTTCCAGCAGCGGCCAGCCCAGGCCAAACAGCGCGGCCAGGAACAGGGCCAGGAAACCACTCACGATCGGCACGAAACGACGGCCGGCAAAGAAGGCCAGATAGTCCGGCAAGCGAATATCAGCAAAGCGGTTGTAGCACAGGCCCGCGAGAATCCCCGCCAGCAAGCCGGCCGGCACGGACAGCTTGGATATCGCGGCATCCTTGTAGGCGGCGGCCAATAAATCAGCGAACTGTCCGCTCGCCTCGGCCAATTCCGCCGGTGGCACGGGGATCAAAACCCGCGCCCCTTCCGTCGTTACCAAATAGGCCACCACGGCGGCGAGACCCGCCGCGCCATTATTGCTGCGGGCCAGGCCAACCGCCACACCGACCGCGAACAGCAAGCCGAGGTGGGAGAAGATCGCGTTACCCGCAGCAGCGACAAAGGGCAGATCCAGCAGATCGGGCTGTCCCAGACGCAGCAGCAGGCCGGCCGCGGGCAGCACCGCAATCGGCAGCATGAGGGAACGACCCAGCTTCTGCACCGCGGGAAACAGAGACTTCAGGGAAAAAGCGTTCATGACAGTTCCTTATGGTTCCAGCGCGGCGCGTACCCGCGCGCGCGCATCAGCAGCCGTGGCCTGAATCAGCGCTTCCGCAGCCAGTGCTTCACAGCGGGCCAGGTCCAGGGCCCGCAAGCGGTGCTTGAGGCGTGCAACCTGTGCGGTCGGCATGGACAGCTTGCGAATACCCAGCCCCAGCAGCACCGGCGCCGCCAGCGTATCGGCCGCGGCCGCGCCGCACACACCGACCTCAATGCCAGCCGCCTTGCCGGCCTGAGCCGTTTGCGCGATCAACCGCAGCACCGCCGGATGCAGCGGATCCAGACGGCGTGCCAGGGCCGGCGCCAGCCGGTCCATGCTCAGCGCATACTGGGCCAGATCATTGGTGCCAATGGAGAAGAAATCCGCTTCCGTAGCCAACTGGTCTGCCAGCAAGGCCGCAGCCGGCGTCTCAATCATGACGCCCAGCGCCAGTTCGCGCTCAAGCCCGGTGCGTGCGCGCACCGCATCCAGCCGTCCACGCACCGCCTGCAAATCCGCCGCATCATTAACCATGGGCAACATGACCTGGAGCGGGCGGGGGCTCTCCACGCGCAGTAGCGCTTCCAACTGATCATCCAGCAAACCGGGATTGGCCAGCGACAGACGCACGCCGCGGACTCCCAGGGCCGGATTATCTTCTTCGTCCTGGGCCAGATAGCTGATGGGCTTGTCCGCACCGCCATCCAACGTGCGGACCACCAGCGGCCGATCGCCCAGGGCATCGGCGATGGCCTGCAGCTCCTCCCGCTGTGCCTCCACGGACGGTGCCGAGGGCCGCGCCATAAAGAGGAACTCCGTGCGCAGCAGTCCGCAACCCTCCGCGCCGGCAGCCACGGCACCGCGGGCTTCCTCCAGGGAGGCGAGATTGGCATGCACGCCAATTCGGGTACCGTCCTGCAGCGTACAAGGTTCGCCGGCAGCGGCCCGGGCCGCCTCACTGGAGGCCAGCTCGCGCGCCTGACGCTGTTCAAAGGCGGCCGTCGCTGCGGCCGGGGGCGCCACGTGCAGCTCACCGCGGTCCGCATCCAGAGCCAGCGCCGTACCGTCGCTAACCGCGAGAATCTCGTCGCCGGCCGCTACCAGCAGCGGCAGTCCCTGCGCAGCCGCCAGAATCGCCACGTGCGAGGTGGCACCGCCGTTGGCCAGGCACACACCCTGCAGCTGCTCACGGTCCAGATTCATCAGCTGTGAGGGAAACAGATTGCTGGCCAGCACAATGGCCTTGTCCGGCAGGCTCTGTACCTGATCCGGCGCCTGCCCGGCCAGCACGCGCAGCAGTTGATCGCAGAGATCGCGCAGATCATCGGCCCGTTCGCGCATGCGCGGATCCGGCAGCTGCAAGAGGGTCTGCTCCGCGGCCTCCGTTGCCTGCAGCCAGGCCGCCGCGGCGCCAGACGCCAGCTGGGCCTCCGCATTCGCACGTAGGCCCGGATCCTGGAGCAGGGCCAGATGGGCGGCCGCCACTTCGGCGCGCTCGCTACTCTCCTGGGCGACCAGCGTTTCCAGATGTTGCTGCAGCGTGGCCAGCGCCTGCTGCAAGGCCGCTGACTCCTCGGCCAGCGTACCGGGCGGCTGTTCCGGCAGCGCCGCCGCACGCTCAAGCCGCACTGCCTGCCCGTAGGCCAGTCCCGGGCTGGCACTCAGCGCCGGTAAGCGCGTGTCGGCGGCTGGCGCTTTCAGGGCCACAGCCACCGGCGCGTGGGTCACCACGGGTGGGGCGTGATCCAGGGGCTCGAGCAGCGGCAGCAAAGCCGCCAGCGCCGCTTCCGCATCGGCACCCTGCAGGTGCAGTTCGATCTGATCACCACAGCTCAGACCCAGCCCCATAAGTGCCACCGGGCTGGTCAGCGGGGCACGCTTGCCGTCTGCTGTGCGCAGCTCACCGCTGGCCGCAAACGGTTTCAGGGCTTGTAACAGGGTGGCCGCGGGGCGCGCATGCACGCCATGCTCCAGGCCCAGATAAAAGGTTTTGCTGCAGCGTAGACCAGAGTCGCCCTGCGCCGCTTGCACCGGATTCTCATCCAGGCGCATACGCAGCAGCGGCGTGGCAAAGTCGACCGGGCCCGCCGCGGCCAGCTGCTCCAGCACCTGACCGGGCGCGTGCAGCAACAAAACCGGCGTACGCAAGCTAGCGGCTTTGCGTGCCACACGGTCCAGATCAAAACGCAGCAGTGGTTGACCGGCGCTCACGCGATCCCCGGGGGCCACCAGCGCCTCAAAACCATCACCCTTCAACATGACCGTATCGATGCCCACGTGGATCAGAAATTCGGCGCCATTGTCGGCCCGGAGATTGATGGCATGGCGGCTGTCGGGCAGGTTGATCACTTCGCCGTCAAAGGGTGCGCGTACCTCACCACAGTCCGGATCAATGGAAACGCCATCGCCGAGCACGCGCTCTCGGAATACCGGGTCCGGGCTATCGTCCAGGGTTTCCAGCCAGCCGCTAAGCGGCGCAAATACAGTCAGTTCACTCACGATTTCGGCTCCAGACGTAGCCAATCCAGGGCCCAGTAGGGATCCAGGGCCGGGCGCCGGAAGCGCAGGCACAGATCAGCCTGACCCGCGCTGCGCGCCAGCGGCGCCAGCGGCGCCGATGGCAACGTGCTGGCGCCAAACTGGTCCACGGCTGGCGCCAGCGGCAGCGTGGCCACTACCGGACCATCGCAGCTGTGCAGTTGTACCACCAGCTCACCGGCCTCTGTCTCCGGCGGCAGCACAACCACATTGGCCAGGTCTTTGCCCAGCTGGAAGTTAAACGGCAGCTGGCCGACCGAGGCGCTGATGGCCGCAATATTGGTCAGATCTGCATCGCGCCACAGCCAGCAGGGACGCATGATGTCGACCAGGTAGGACTCCCGTGCTCCGCTCAGGGGTGCATCATCTTCCACCGCCAGCACCACCGCATTGGAGCATAGCTCCAGCTCACGGTCTTCGCGCATCAGCGGGTCCGGCGTGCCTATCGGGGCGATGCCCGTGAGGGCCTGCGGATCGGTCGCCACACGGATGCCCAGCGCTTGCAGGCGCGGCAGGTGCTGCGTCAGGCGGGCGGAAAATTCTGGCCAGCTGCGCTGGTCAGCGGTGGTCCAGCCCACCTCGGCCACGGCCACGGCGCGCGGCCAGGTCATATACTCGGCCTGGATTTCCCGACGCACGTGCTCAGTCCAGAGATTGGCCTGCAAACCGAGCACAAACTCACGGTTTTCCAGCAGCGTGTCCGGCAGCGGATCAAATTCATAGACGTCGCGCACGGTAATCACGCCGCCACGTCCTGGTGGCGCGTCCGATGCGGCGGTCTGAATGTGGTCAAAATACAGCGTTGGGGCGGGCGAAAGCACGGTCTGGTGACCCTTGGCAGCCGCCTCGATGGCACCGCTGACGCCGCGCCAGGACATAACCGCCGCATGGGCTGGCAGATCGCTCTCAAGAATTTCATCCCAGCCAATGACCCGCCGCTCATACTGGTCCAGGTGGCCCTGGAGCCGTTCCACGTAGTAATTCTGCAGGTCCTGCAGCGCTTCAATGCCCAGCTCATCCATGCGCGCACGCACACGCTCCGAACCTTCCCACTGCTCCGTCACCACCTCGTCACCGCCCAGGTGGATAAAGGGGCCGGGAAACAGGGTTACGATTTCATCCAGCACCGTTTCCAGAAACTCGAAGGTGCCTTCCTCGAGATTGAAGACATTGTGATAAATGCCCCAGTCGGCAGGCACCGCTTCCGGCACATGACCGGCAACACCCAGCTCCGGGTAGGCCACGATCGCCGCTGTGGCGTGGCCTGGCACATCGATTTCCGGTAACACCATAATGCCGCGGGCGGTCGCATGCGCCACCACGCGTCGGATCTCATCCTGCGTGTAATAACCGCCATAGAGCGCCGGCTCGCCGGTGGCCGGATCGATCGCCGCGGCCGGTGCCTGGCCTGCCGGCACACGATAGGCACCCACCTCGGTCAGCTTCGGGTAGGCCTTGATCTCCAGGCGCCAGGCCTGGTCGTCGGTCAGGTGCCAGTGAAAGACATTGAGCTTGTGGAGGGCCATCCAGTCCAGCTGGCGCAGTATGTAATCCACCGACTGCAGGTGCCGGGCAGAATCCAGCATCAGGCCACGCCAGGCGAATTCCGGCGCATCGAGCACGGTCAGATAGGGCAGCGATCCAGGCGTTTGCGCGAGCTGCCAGACCGTGGCCAGTCCATTCTGAAAGCCCTTCAAGTCCGCCGCTTTAAGCTGCATACCCCGGGCATCGACCTGCAGCAGGTAGGCCTCCGCCTGTTGCTCCGGCGAAAGCGCCCGGCCGGCGGCCGTGAATTGCTGTTCCAGCGCCCGTGTACTCAGACGCACGAGGCGCAGGGCCGCGTTCTCAGTCGCGCCCACGGGCTGCCAGTCGATGCCCTGCTCGCGCAGCAGACCAAGCACCCAGGCAGTCGCGTCCGCCAGGGCCGGATCGTCCGGCAGCAGCACCTCACCCGTATCGGGTAGAGACCAGCTGCCATCGGCGATCTCCAGCTGCCAGGGTTGGGGTAGCAGTGCGGGCACTTCCGTCGCATCGGATGCCAGCGCAGGCGCTCCGGCCAGCAGGACTGTACAAGCACAAAAGATGCGCCACATAATGCCAATATTCATCTCACTACTCCTAACTGGCCGACCCATGACTCAAGCCATTCCGGCTGCATGTAAAGAAGCACTCCAAGCCGGCGACCCGGATCGCGCTTTGCAGCTGGCCATTGAGCTGCTGCATGGTAACAAAGAGGATCCTGCTGCCCTGGCCGCCTGCTATGAGGCCTATCGCGCCAAGGGCGATGGCGCTAACGCGGCCAAGGTGCTGGAAGTGGTTTTGAAGCTCAAGGCCGACACGCCCTGGGCGCTGGCCGAACTGGCCACGCTGCACTGGGACAGCGGGCGCCGGGAGCAGGCGGAGCTGCTGCTGCGGCAGGCGGTTGAATCTGCCCAGGCACCGGGCCGCGCCCATGCCATGCTGGGTCTGGTGTTTTCCGAGCTGAACCGTTTGGCCGCTGGCGAATGGCATTTTCGCCGCGCGCTGGCGCTGGGCGAAGAGACGCCAACCCTGTGGTTGCAGCTGG
>JAOZKI010000128.1 GCA_029935455.1 Lysobacterales bacterium
GCTGAATCCGAAGCTGGGGTTCATTCACGGTGCCCGGGCCCGGGCCAAGGTGCGCAACTGGTTCAAGAAAGAAGGCCATGACGAACATGTTCGTGAGGGCGCTGAACTGGTGGCTGAAGAGCTGCGCCGCATGGGCATGAGCGAAAGCGAACTGGAAGGCGTGCCGGAGAAATTCCAGCATCAGCGCCGTGAGGATTTGTACGCGGCGGTCGGCAATGGTGACCTTACGGTGGCGCAGGTGGTGAGCGCGGCAGAACGGCTGCACCTACGTCCCACGGAGACCACGGCGGAGGACCTGCTGACGCGTACGCCCCGGCGTGCCAAGAGTACCAAGGGCGCTGCCAGGGATACGGATGGCGGTATTCGCATTGAAGGCGTGGGTAAGTTGCTGACCAGCTTTGCCAAGTGCTGTCAGCCAGTGCCGGGTGACCCGGTGGTGGGCTACATCACACGCGGGCGGGGTGTGACCATTCATCGGGCAGATTGTGCCAATGTGCTGCGCTGGCAACAGGCCGAGCCCCATCGTCTGCTGGAGGTGCGCTGGGGCAGCCGCGATGAGGGGCGCTACTCGGTCGGACTGCAGCTCATCGCCTTCAACCGTCGCGAACTGTTCAAGGATATTTCCTCGGTGATGGCCTCAGCGGAAGTGCCGGTGACCAATATTTCCAGTCATCTTGATCGCGAGCAGGAGCAGATGAACATCCGTCTGCAGGTCGAAGTGCGTCACTACCAGCAGCTGAGCGACCTGCTGGCGCGCCTGGGGAATATTCGCAACGTGCTGGAGGTGCGGCGCCTGCGTGAACCGGCGGCCTGACCGTTGGCCTCAGTCCCTCAGGCCTTGCAGCAGGGTCTGGATATTGGCCTTGGCCGCATCTTTGGAAAAATGCGCCTGCACATTGGCCAAGCCGTTGTCAGCCAGAGTCTGCCATAGCGTGGCGTCCTCATAGACTTGCACCACGGCATCGGCGAAGGCGGTCGCCTCATCGGCCACCATCACGTCCTTGCCATGCTCTGCATGAATACCCTCTACCGCGGCGGAGGTGGCCACCACCGGCTGCCCATGAGCCATGGCCTGGTTCACCTTGCCTTTTACGCCCGCTCCGTAGCGCAGCGGCGCAACGGACAGGCGGCACTGATCCAGGAATGGCTCCAGCGTCTCCACAAAGCCGTGGAATTTCACCCCCTCGGCCGCCCCCAGTGCTGCCACCTCATCAGGTGCCTTGCTGCCGATCAGATGGAACTGGACACCGGGCAGGCGCGCGTGAACCAGTGGCCAGATTTCCTCAACAAACCAGCATGCGGCATCCACGTTGGGCAGATGCTGGTAGCCGCCAACGAAATACAGGTCCTTGCGTGCGCCATAGTCGGCGTTGCCGGGAGCCATTTCATGGATGTTGGAGAGAATAAAGACGCGTGCCTCCGGGACCACCTCGCTCAGCAATTCTTGCTCCACCGGACTCACCACCAGGGTCGCATCAGCGGCCCGAATCATGGCCAGTTCTGCACGGCGGGTTTGTTTGGCCACCTGGCGCAGCGCCGTGCTGTTTTCCAGCTCTGCGAGACGTTCCTCCCGCAGGTAGTGCAGATCCACCGTGTCGAAGATAAAGTCCGCCTGCGGTGCGTATTGCTCCAGTAACTTTGTGTAATGACAGGCGATGTAGTGGCGGCTGATAATGACCTGATCAAAGCTGGAGCCAGCCTCGGCGAAGAAGTTCTCGGTGCTCTCAGCCCAGGGCGCGTACCAGCATTCAACACCCAATGCCTGCAGATCCTGCGTGTAGCGGCCGGCCCAGGCGCGATTATGGGCCAGGAAGCACACGCCATGGCCCAATTCCACCAGGCAGCGCATGAGATTGACCAGGCGCACGCTGCCGGAATCCTGATCGGGCTCCGGCGTATAGGCATCAATTATTAGTATGCGCCCCGCCAGCCGGTGATCCCGGGCCCGGCGCACTTCCGCCAGGTCATCTGGATTGACAATCGGCGCTGGCTGGTGCTCCAGGGCCTCGGCCCAGCGTTGCTCAAACTTTTCGCGATTGATGACCTGATAGCGTTTGGTGCCACTGGTCAGATCCGTGCCGGAACTGATGCCTTCAAAATGCACCACGGTGGTCGCGGGTTGCACGTACACCTTGCGACCGGCTGCACGAACCTTGAAGGCCAGATCTGTGTCCTCATAGTAGGCCGGTGCGTAGAGCTCATCGAAGCCGCCCAGTTCCTGCCAGAGTGCTCTCGGCAGTGCGATGCAGGCG
>JAOZKI010000041.1 GCA_029935455.1 Lysobacterales bacterium
ACAATTGTCTTGCTGTCCATAGACTAGCGTTCCATCAGATTGCGCGCGGCAGCTTCGGGCGGCCGAGCAACGAGTGGGTAAGCAGGAGTTGACCATTTTAATTCAATCAGACCGGTGGCAAAACACCCGGCCGCAGATCCATCCTAATCCGGGAAATCGGGCGATTTCTGGTCTTGGGCGGGCGCGCGAATGGTAATCGACCTGATTCAACTGGTCGGCGGCTTCCTGTTGCTGGTCTGGGCAGCAGACCGGCTGGTCGCTGGCGCCTCTGCCGCGGCCCGGAATCTCGGCGTTGCACCACTCATCATTGGCCTGGTGATTGTTGGCTTTGGCACCTCCGCACCGGAACTGGTGGTATCAGCGGTCGCCACCACACGCGGTAATGCGGGCCTGGCGGTAGGTAATGCGCTCGGGTCCAATATCGCCAATATGGGGCTTATTCTTGGATTCACGGCCCTGATTTATCCGCTGCGACTGGAGTCCAGCACACTGAAGCGCGAATATCCGCTGCTGCTGCTGGTCATGCTGGTCACCCTGTTGATGTGTCTGAACATGCAGCTCAGCCGCCTGGAGGGCTACCTGCTGCTTCTGGCGCTCTTTGGCCTGATCGCATGGCTGATCAAATTCGGCCTGTCGCGCCCCGCCAATGACCCTTTCGCCCAGGAACTGGAAGCGGAAATACCCACCGACATGCCAACCAAGGTGGCGGTATTCTGGCTGGTCGTCAGTCTGATCGCCCTGCCGGCCAGTTCCCATTTTCTGGTTGAGGGTGCCATCGGCATCGCCAGCCAGCTTGGGGTAACCGACACGGTCATCGGATTGACTGTGGTCGCCTTCGGCACCAGCCTGCCGGAGCTGGCCACGGCCATCACCAGCGCGATCCGCAAGGAAGACGACATTGCCATCGGCAACATCATCGGCTCCAACCTGTTCAATCTGCTGGGCGTACTCGGCATCGCTGCCTCCATTCGCCCGATCGAGATTCAGAGCATGGTGTTGGCACGCGACTTTCCCGTGATGTTTTTGCTGACCGGCCTCGTGTTCCTGCTGGCCTCCGATTTCCGCGGCCCCGGTCGCATCGGCCGGACCGCTGGGGCTCTGCTGCTGCTCATCTTTATTGCCTATCAGGCGGTGATCTGGATGGGGCCGGACAGCTTTGTCACGCCAGCGGCCTGAGCCAGGCATGTGCCAAGACGCTAGACTGAACACTATGAGCGAACACAGCGATCACGAAGCCGCGCTGAGCAAACTGGCCCGGGCGGTGATTGAAACAGAAGCGCGGGCCGTACAGGAACTCACGGAGCGCATTGATGCCGGTTTTATTGCCGCCTGCGACGCCATACTCGCCTGTAGCGGGCGGGTGGTGGTGTTGGGCGTCGGCAAGTCGGGGCATATCGGCAACAAAATTGCCGCCACACTGGCCAGCACCGGTACGCCCGCCTTTTTCGTCCATGCGGCGGAGGCGAATCATGGCGATCTGGGCATGATTACAGGCGATGACGTGGTGCTGGTGCTGTCCAACTCGGGCGAGACCGATGAGGTGAAACAGCTGCTGCCCGTGCTCAAGCGGCTGCATGTGGTCCTGATTGCCATGACCGGTAATCCCGGCTCCTACCTCGCCGAGCTTGCGGACATCAACCTCGACGTGCGCGTGCGTGAGGAAGCCTGCCCGCTGGGTCTGGCCCCCACATCGAGCACCACAGCAGCACTGGTCATGGGCGATGCGCTGGCGGTGGCGCTGCTTGAAACCCGCGGCTTTACCCGCGAAGACTTTGCGCGCTCTCATCCGGCTGGCCAATTAGGCCGGCGCCTGATTATTCGCATCAGCGATCTCATGCATACGGGTGAAGCCATGCCCTGCGTTTCAGAACAGGCCACGGTGGCGGAAGCGATTGTAGAGATCTCGGAGAAGCGCCTGGGCATGACAGCCGTTCGCAACGATACCGGCGCCGTGACCGGTGTATTTACTGATGGTGATCTGCGCCGTGCGCTGGGTGAGGCTATGGATCCTCATCAGGTTATTGTGCGCACGGTGATGACGCCCAATCCGATCAGCATTGAAGCGGACGCGCTGGCGGTGGAAGCCGTGCAGTTGATGGAGCAGCGCTCCATTCAGGGCCTGCTGGTGCTGGATTCCCAGCAGCAGCTGCTTGGTGTGTTGAACTTCCACGACCTGCTCCGGTCCGGCGTTGTATGACCACGCCTCTCGATCCAGCGCTGCTTGAGCGTGCGCGCCAGGTGCGACTGCTGGCCCTGGATGTAGACGGTATCCTGACCGATGGCCGGCTGTATTTCGATAGCGACGGCCGTGAAATCAAGGCCTTTCACGTGGCTGACGGCCTGGGCCTGAACGCCCTGCGCAAGGCGGGTTTTACGCTGGCCATCATCACTGGCCGAGCCTCGCGCATGGTGAGCGATCGCGCGGCCAGCCTGGGCATTGAGCACGTCTATCAGGGTCAGGACGATAAAGGGGCCGCCTTGCAGGATTTACTCGCTCAAACCGGCCTGGCAGCCGCGCAACTGGCCTATGCCGGCGATGACTGGATTGATCTGCCGGTCCTGCAGCGCGTGGGACTGGCGGTAACGGTGCCCCATGCCCCGGCTGAAGTTAAAGCGGCGGCGCACTGGATTACGACCCGCGCCGGCGGCGCAGGCGCGGTGCGTGAACTCTGCGAGCTGCTGCTCGATGCGCAGGCGCTGAGAGCCGCCACCCTGGCCCCCTATTTGGCATGAGACCGGCAACGCCATGATCTCCCGCAGCACTCGACGCGGCCTGATTCTGGCCGCAGTACTTGCCGCGGGCAGCTATATTCTCGTGCAGCGGCAGGATGCCGGAATGGAAGCGCCAACCCGGGGACTGGATACGCGACTGGACTATGCCCTCGAGCGCTTTGAGCTTCGCGCCTACGATGAGAGGGGACAGCTCGCCATGCGCCTGTGGGCGCCGCGCCTGACCAATAATGCCGATAGCAACGTAGGCCAGATTCAACAGCCGCGCCTGGAAGTCAGCCATGAGGGCTTCAAATGGCATATCATGGCCGACGGCGGCGTTATCAGCGCCGATCAGGAACAGCTGTTTCTGACCGGCAAGGTGCAGGTACGGCGCGAAGGCGCAAAGCCCTCGGACCGGCTGGAGATCGACACCAGTGATGTGACACTGGCGATTAATGATCGCACCGCCAGTTCAACGGCCGCGCTGCGGGTACAGGACCTTGCCAGTGAGGCGCAGGGGCGCGGATTTTTCATCAATATGCTGAGCAACGAATTTCAACTGGATCACGATGTACGAGCACGCTTTGAGCTTCCCCAATAAACTCCGAATCGCAGCTGGCATGCCGGCGCTGGCCCTGGCCGGGATCCTGCTGGCAGTGCCGGGCTTGACGCGGGCGCTGGAAACCGACCGCCAGCAACCCATGCTGGTTGATACGGGCAACTGGTCGGGCACGCTGGGTGATGGCGTTACCACCTTCAAGGGCGGCGTGGACATCCGCCAGGGGTCGCTGCACATCGTTGCCGAGGAAGCCGACATCACCAAGAGTGAGGGTCGCGTCAGCCTGGTGACTTTCCGTGGCTCACCGGTGCGGTTGGAGCAGGAAATCGAGGAACAAGGCATGGTCAATGCCAGCGCGAGCCAGATCACCTATCGCGTTCTGCAAGGCGTGGTTGAACTGGAGGAAGCGGTCGACGTGATCCACCCCCAGTATCGCCTCACCGGCGCCTGGCTCAGTTACGACCTGGATACGCAACAATTCGAAGGCAACGGCAGTGATTTGCCCGACGGACGCTTCAGCATTCGGCTGGATCCAGAGGTCGCCAACGACCTGCCGCCAGCGGAGTCCGCCACCGAACCCGCAGGGGCTACCGAGCCGGACGATGCTTCGTACCCGTAATCTGCACAAGAAGTACCGCAAGCGCCACGTTGTGCGGGGCGTCAGCATGCGGGTAGAACCCGGCGAGGTGGTCGGTCTGCTGGGACCCAACGGTGCCGGCAAAACCACCTGCTTTTACATGATCGTGGGTCTCATACCGGTCAGCGAAGGTGGCATTACCGTCGATGACCAGGACGTCACCCACGAACCGGTGAATGTGCGTTCGCAACTGGGCGTGGGCTACCTGCCGCAGGAAGCATCCATTTTTCGCAAACTCAGCGTCGAAGACAACGTGCTTTCCATTTTGGAGATGCGCCAGGATCTCGACGCCCAGGGCCGTGCCAACGAACTGCAATCTTTGTTGGAGGAGCTGGGTGTTGCCCATTTATCGGAACAGCCGGGCATCAGCCTTTCCGGTGGCGAACGGCGGCGCGTGGAAATTGCCCGCACGCTGGCCTCTAACCCGCGCTACATCCTGCTGGACGAACCCTTCGCGGGCGTTGATCCACTGTCTGTGCGAGAAATCCAGAGCATCGTCAAGCACCTCACTGACCGCGGTATTGGCGTGCTGATCACCGATCATAATGTGCGCGAGACGCTGGGCATCTGCGATCACGCTTACATCCTCGCCGATGGGATGATTCTTGCTGATGGATCACCGCAGCATATCCTCGACAATGAACAGGTGCGGAGCGTTTATCTGGGCGAGGAATTCAGCCTCTAGCGGGGGTATGTGATGGACCAATCCCTGCAACTGAGACTCAGTCAGAAACTGGCCCTGGCGCCACAGTTGCAGCAAGCCATCCGCCTGCTGCAACTCAACCGCATCGAACTGCGCGAGTATCTCCAGGAAGCGATTGAGTCCAACCCACTGCTGGAACAGGCGGAACTGGACGGCGACACGGCTCCGGAGCGCGAGGAGACGGCCACCGATGAGTGGGATGAGCATGCCCCGGGGGAAAGTAGCGAGCAGGAGCCACAGGAATATGACCCGCAGGATGCCTATGAAGACTGGGATGAGGGCCTGAGCAGCAGCTGGGAAGAAGCCGGCTATCAAACGCTGCCGGAACGACAGTTGGAAGACGCATCCAGTGGCGGTCTCCGGGAACACCTGCTGTTTCAGATCAGCCTGGCCAACTTTAACGATACCGACGCCGCCATTGCCACCGCGGTGGTCTATGCCTTGGATGAGGAGGGCTATCTGGCGGATTCACTGGCGGAAATCGCTAGTAGTCTGCTGCCGGAATACCAGGTCAGTGAAGCCCAGATTGACGCCGTCCTCAGTCGTCTGCAACGCATGGAGCCGGTGGGAGTAGCGAGTCGCAGCCCGGCGGAATGCATTCGCGTCCAGCTATCCGTGCTTCCCGGCAACACCGCGGGGCTGGAACTGGCACGGCGCATCGCTCGCAGCTATCTGGATTATGTGGTCGCCGGTGAGCAGGACCGCCTGCGGCAAGAGTTGGGTGCGAAAGCAGAAGACCTGGTGGTCGCGCTGGACCTCATTCGCGGACTCGAACCGCGCCCGGGGGCGCGCTACGACAACCGGGCGGATGAGTACCTGGTGCCGGATATCTATGTGCGTCAGCATGAGGGCAAGTGGGTAACCGCTCTCAGCCCGGACAATGACCCGCAACTGCGTCTGAACCGCTACTACATGCAACTGCTGCGGCAATCCAGCGCGGCTGATAAAAAGTATCTGGATGGGCGCCTGCAGGAAGCGCGTTGGCTGCTATCCAGCCTGGAACTCCGCAACCGCACGCTGCTCACCGTGTCCCAACGCATTGTCGATGTGCAACGGGGGTTTATGGAACATGGCGAGATCGCCATGCAGCCCCTGATCCTCAAGGACATTGCGGAAGCCGCAGGCGTTCATGAGTCCACCGTGTCCCGCGCGACCACGCGCAAGTACATGCTGACCCCGCGCGGCCTGTTTGAGCTCAAATATTTTTTCTCCAGTCACGTCAACACCACCGATGGTGGCACCGTAAGCGCCACCAGCGTGAAGGCGCGGCTGAATACGCTTATCGCCGCTGAACCACCCGGCAAACCGCTCAGCGACCTTGAGCTGTCGCGTTTGCTTCAGGAAACCGGCATCAAAGCAGCGCGCAGAACCGTCGCCAAGTACCGGGAAGCGCTTGGCATTGGCTCCAGCGCGGAGCGACGCCGGGCCTGGCGGCGCCTGACCCAGGCCCAGCCGTAAGCCAGAAGCCCCTCGACTAGGAAAGCCCCCGTGCGAGGTATAGAATCAGAAGGGGAAGCCTTGCATTTGTGATGCCATGGAAAGCAGCAAGCCAAAGACTGAGGCAACAGACTCAGGGCACCCGCTACGTCACAACGAATGACAGGAGCAACTTAATGCAGCTGACCATCACCGGACACCATGTGGAAGTCACCCCGGCCATGCGCGCCTACACTACGGAAAAAATGCAGCGACTGGAACGTCATTTTGACCAGGTCGTTTCCGTCGATGTCATCCTTAACGTAGAAAAGCTGGAACAGATTGCCGAAGCGACCGTCAACGCCGGTGGACGCACCCTGTTTGCAACCGACAAGGCTGAAGACATGTATGCAGCCATCGACGGGCTGTCCGACAAAATTGACCGACAGGTACGCCGCCTGAAAGGCAAACTGCGCGAACACCACCACGTAAAACCGTCCCAGCTGGCATCCGAAAACGAGTAAGCTAGGGCAACTCAAGTCCCCACCATAGAAGCATGCGAGTCGACGATCTTATAAGCGCTGACAGCGTCCTGCCGCAGGTCCGCACCAGCAGCAAAAAACGCCTGCTGGAAATCATCAGCCAGGCACTGGCCGCGGAAGACGATGCGCTCAACGCGCGCGAAATTTTTGAAAGCCTGTGCGCCCGTGAGCGTCTGGGCAGCACCGGCCTGGGCAAAGGTGTGGCCATACCGCATGGACGGGTAACGGGTTCATCCCGGGTCCAGGCCGTATTTATCCGCCTGGCCAAACCACTGGCCTTCGAGGCCCAGGATGGCAAACCGGTCGATCTCCTGTTCGCTCTCGCGGTGCCCCAACAGTGCACCACTGATCATCTGAAGCTGCTGGCAGATATTGCGGAAAAGTTCAGTGACGACGAACTACTGGCCCAACTGCGTGCGGCCAGTGACGCTGCTGAGATGGCCCAGCTGCTGTCCCAAACCCGCCATTAAGCGGGTGCATCCCCGGTGACCCGCACACTGACAGCCCGGGATCTGTTCAAGACGCTGCAACAACGGCTGGACCTCCACTGGGTGGCGGGCCGGGACCACGATGAAGACTGCGTGCTCAGTGACCGGGACCTGTCCATGCGACCAGCCCTGGCCGGTTACCTGAACCTGATCCATCCCAACCGTGTGCAAATCCTTGGGGCAGAGGAGCTGGACTTCCTTACCGCTCTGCCCGAGCCCGAACGGGCGCAAACGCTGGATCAAATGTTTGACACGGCGCTTATCGCGGTGGTGGTCGGCAACCAACTTGAACCACCGTCTGACCTGGTGGCCGCGGCCAACCGCGCGCGCAAACCGCTGCTGCGCTCACGCAAGTCCAGCTATGAACTGGTCAATTACTTCCAGCACCATATTTCCCGCGCCCTGGCCCGACGCTGCACATTGCACGGCGTTTTCATGGAGGTTTTCACCCTGGGGGTACTGATCACCGGCTCGGCCGGCAGCGGCAAGAGCGAACTCGCCCTCGAACTACTCAATCGCGGCCATCGACTGATTGCCGATGACGCACCGGAATTCACCCAGATCACCCCGGACGTGCTGGATGGGGCCTGCCCCGAGGCCTTGCAGGACTGTCTGGAAGTCCGCGGACTCGGAATCCTGAACATTCGTCAGATGTTCGGTGATGCCGCCATCAAAACGAGTAAATTCCTGCGCCTGATGATCCATTTGGACCTACCCGCAGCGGGCACGCCCAGGAGCCAACCGGATCGACTTCGGGGGCACGCGGAAGTGAAGGAAGTGCTGGATTTGGAAATCCCGAAAATCACCCTGCCCGTGCTGGCCGGGCGTAACATGGCAGTGATCACGGAAGCCGCCGTACGCGACTTCATGCTCCGCATGAAAGGCTATGATGCGGCTACCCAGTTTATGGAGCGCCACTCACGCCTTTTGCGTGGACAACGCAGTCCCTGGGAGGGCCAGAAATGAACCAGCCACAGCAGCACGTGATTGTCGTCACCGGGCTATCCGGCGCTGGCAAGTCAACGGCTTTGAATGCCCTAGAAGACATGGGTTACCGCTGTATCGACAACCTCCCGGCAGCGCTGCTGGAGACACTGACCGAGCAGCTGCAAACGGATCCCGGCCGCTATGCGCGCGTCGCGCTGGGCATGGATGTACGTGCCTCCGGTCAGGACCTCCGGCGCGTACCGGAATGGCTGGCGGGCCTACGCAGCAAAGGCGTCAAGACCCAACTGCTGTTCTTGAATGCGCGCGACGAGAGCTTACTCAAGCGCTTCGGCGAGACGCGCCGCCCCCATCCCCTGGCACCGGATCAGGGGGCCTTGCAGGCCGCCATTGGTAAGGAACGAGAATTACTAGAGACGCTGCGCACTATTGCCGATTGGGAGATCGATACGAGCAGTACCAATATTCATCAACTCAAGCATCAGACCTGGCGCTGCATCGGCCCCAACACAGAAGCACTGACTCTGGTCATCCAGTCCTTTGGCTTTAGTCGCGGCGTGCCTGCTGATGTCGATTTTCTCTTTGATGCGCGCAGCCTGCCCAATCCCCACTGGGATAAAGAGCTCCGACCCCTTACGGGTCGCGACAAGGCCGTCGCCAGGTGGCTGGAGCAGGAGCCGGATGTACCTGCTTTCTGCGCCGATATATTGATTTTCCTGCGCGCCTGGTTGCCCCGATTTGAAGCCGCGCACCGTAGCTTTGTGACCGTTGGCATTGGCTGCACCGGTGGCAGACACCGGTCCGTCTACCTGGCCGAGCGCCTGAGCGCAGCCCTGGAGAATGACTGCGAGGACATCATGCTGCACCACCGGGAGCTGCAACCATGACCGTGGCTATCGTGCTGATCACCCATCCGGGCATTGGCACGGCATTCCGCAAGCAGGCAGGGGCCATCCTTGGCCGTGAGCTGGACGGACTGACCGTGGTCGAATTGGACTCTGGCCAGGCCAGGGCCACAGACGCACTGCGCTCGCAGCTAGCAGCCCTGGATCAGCATGAGGGTGTGCTGATCCTGTCAGACCTGCCAGGAGCAACACCCTGTAACCAGGCCCGCAAGGCTGCGCCGGCCAACAGCGCACTGCTCAGCGGGCTCAACCTGCCCATGCTGATTCGGGCCTGGAATTACCGCCATCGCGCGCTGGCGGAACTCGCAGAACTGGCCGCAGAGGGTGGACGCGCCGCCATCCTGGAGCCGCGCTGATGCCCACCGCACAGACTGTCATCTGTAATGAACTGGGACTGCATGCGCGAGCCGCGGCCAAACTGGTCGATCTGGCCAATCGCTTCGCCAGCGAGGTCACGATTGGCCGCGCCGACAAATCCGTGAATGGCAAATCCATCATGGGCGTACTCATGCTGGCCGCAGCCAAGGACAGTCTGGTCAGCGTCAGCACGGAGGGCGAGGACGCAGATCAGGCCCTGGCAGCGCTGCTGACGCTGATCGACAGCGGTTTCGGGGAAAACTGAGATGACCCTCGCCCTCTCCGGTCAGGTGGTCGAGGCCGGTATTGCCATCGGCCAGGCGCACAATATTCAGCGCAATGAAATCGAGATCGGCGAATACCGCATTGAAGCGCAGCGGATTGATGGCGAAATCCAGCGGCTGCTGGACGCGGTGCGGGAGGCCACTGACAATCTGCAGGAACTGGCGCTGCGACTGCGGGCCACGGCCGGCGCCTCCGGCGAGGAGATTGTGCGTGCTCACCTGGCCATGCTGAATGACTCCTCGCTGGTCCAGGCCGCGACAGCGCATATCCGTGAGCAGCTGTGCAATGCCGAGTGGGCGCTGCAGCTCCAGCTGGAAGCCCTGCTCGCTGAATTCCGTTCCATCGACGACGATTACCTGCGCAGCCGCGAGGAGGACGTGGCGCAGGTGGTACGTATGGTGCAACAGCAGCTGTCGGAAGAGTCGGAGGAGTTACCGCTCAGCGACGTGCCGGACCGTCTCGGTCATACGCTGGTGGTAGCGACGGAGTTGACTCCGGGGCAACTGGCCACCCTGCAGGAACGCGGCGTGGCGGGTGTCATTACCGAACATGGCAGCCCCTATTCGCACACGGCCATTCTTGCCCGTGGCATGGGCATTCCCATCGTCATGGGCGTGCATCGCGCCCAGTCACTCATCACGGAAGGCGAGCAACTGGTCCTCGATGGTGCCTACGGCATCGTTTTTGCGGACCCTGAACCCTCCATCCTTAACTACTATCTGGCCAAACAGAGCGAATCAGACCGCTACCGTCAGAATCTTGAAGCGCTGCGTCATGAGCCAGCCCACAGTCTGGACGGACAACCGGTCTGCCTGCTGGCCAATGCGGAACGCAGCGCAGATATCCGTAAGGCCCTGAACGATGGCGCAGAGGGCGTCGGTTTACTGCGTAGCGAGTACCTCTTCATGCAAGGCGCGCCGCCGGACGAGGACGGACAGCTGGCCCATTATCGGGAGGCGCTGGAGGCACTGGAAGGGGCGCCTCTGACCATTCGCACGCTGGACATTGGCGCAGACAAGACGCCAGGCATGCTGAACTTTGACAGCTTGCGCAATTTGCCCAACCCGGCTCTCGGTCTTCGCGCCGTGCGCCTGTGCCTGCGTGAAATGGATTTGTTTCGGACCCAGCTGCGCGCCATTTTACGCGCCGCGGCCTATGGTCCCGTGCGCTGCATGATCCCCATGCTCACCACAGACCGGGAAGTGCTGGCGGTGCGTTCGTTAATTGACGAACTTCGCCTGGAGCTCAAGCACGAAGGCCTGGACGCCGCTGGCACCTTGGAATTGGGCGGCATGATTGAGGTGCCGGCCGCTGCGCTGGCGCTGGAGTCGGTGGGCCGCCAACTGGACTTCATCTCTATTGGCACCAATGACCTGATCCAGTACACGCTGGCGGCCGACCGGGTAGATGAGAATGTGGCCCATCTCTACGACCCGGAGCATCCTGGCGTCATCCACTTGCTGAGCCATATCTTTCGCACCGCCAAACGCATGCAGCTGCCCGTGGCCGTCTGTGGCGAACTGGCAGGTGACCGGCGCTATACCCGCCTGCTGCTGGCGCTGGGCCTGACCGAGTTCAGCATGCACCCACGCTCGCTGCTGGAGATCAAGAAAGTCATCCGCGAGACCGACGTAGGCAAGGCCCGGGACGCGTTGGCTCAATGGTCTGCCGCTGACGCCGCTGAGCTGTCGCTGGCGCAAATGCTGAATCAGTCCCAGCTCAACCACTGAATGGGGCTGTTTCCAGGCCTGCGTCTGTGCCTCAGGGCGGACACCTCCACGCCCCCTCTCCACTTCCGCACTTGGAAGGCCCTGCCCCATACCCGATAATGGCGGCACGCCAAAGACCAGTCTCGGGGGCCCCATGAGCGACAAGCTGCGAGAAGAAAAAACGGCGCGGCACCTCGATTCGCTGCTAGCGGCACTGGGGGACGGCGCCAGCGGCCGCGTGCGCCAGCTGATCAATAACCTCTCCGGCGCCGAGATCGGTGATCTGCTTGAATCCCTGCCGCCAACCCAGCGCCTGGCGGTCTGGCAGCTGGTGGACACGGAACAGGACGGCGATGTCCTGGTAGAAGTTAACGACGAAGTTCGTGCTGGCCTGATCGAGGACACGGAGCCGGACGAGCTGGTGGCGGCCGTCGGTGAGCTGGACATCGACGACCTGGCTGACATTCTCGACGACCTGCCGGATACGGTGATCCGGGAAGTACTGGCCTCCATGACCCGCCAGGATCGGGAGCGGCTGGAACAGGTTCTGTCCTACCCGGAAGACTCAGCCGGCGGCCTCATGGACCCCAATGTGGTGACCATTCGGAGCGATGTGAGCCTGGATGTGGTGCTTCGTTTTCTGCGCGCCCGCGGTGAGTTGCCAGAGCTGTTCGACCAGCTATTTGTGGTCTCCCGCGACGGCGTCTATCAAGGCGATTTAAAACTGTCGGACCTGCTAACCCATGACCCCAGCGCCACCGTGGCAGACCTGATGCAGGAATGCCCCGCCGTGATTCCCGTCACCATGGGCGCCAGTCAGGTAGCGACCGAATTCGAACATCATGACCTGGTTTCCGCACCGGTGATCGATGCGCAACGACGGCTGCTGGGGCGCATCACCATCGACGACGTGGTCGATGTGATCCGTGATGAGGCGGAACATTCGGTCCTGACGCTGGCTGGCCTGGACGAAGAAGACGATATTTTTGCGCCGGTGGCCCGCTCGGCCAAACGCCGCTGGATCTGGCTGGGCGTCAATCTGATCACGGCACTGCTGGCGGCCATGGTGCTGTCGACCTTCGAGCCGACGCTGGAGCAACTGGTGGCCACGGCGGTTCTGTTTCCCGTGGTTATGAGTATGGGCGGTATCGCCGGTACCCAAACCCTGACGCTGATGATTCGCGGCATGGCCACCGGTCAGGTCAACGCGCGCAATACGGCCCTCATGTTTCGCAAGGAACTGGCCGTGGGGCTGCTGAACGGGCTGGTTTTCTCGCTCCTGATCGGACTCGTAACCTGGTACTGGTACGGTAATACGGAACTGGGCATGGTCATGGCGGCAGCCATTCTGGTGAATCTGCTGGCCGGTGCGCTGGCCGGATTCCTCATACCCGTGTTGCTCCGGCGCTTACATATTGATCCGGCCCTGGCCGGCGGCGTGATCCTGACAACGGTCACGGACGTGATTGGCATTCTCGCCTTCGTGGGTTTGGCGACCTATCTGCTGCTGGCGGGCTAGATGCTCACGGCTGCGCGACTAGCCGCGCCCAGCGCTTTTCTCCGCCACTTTATCGCGCAGATAGACCGGCTGGGCCTGTTCCGCCGCTAGCAGGGCCTGCGGAGAAAAATCCGCAGCAGCGAGGCTTGCCAGGGTACTGGCCCGGGGCCAAATCGCAGGCAGCTGTGCGGCAAAATCCGCCTGTGCCAATCGCTCAAAACGCTCACAGCCATTGCCCACCGCATGCCACTGTTGTGGCTGCGCGGGCAAAGCCTTTTGCGGTGCACAGACCCGCTCTTCGCCCACCGGCATCATGACCGCATCGCGCAGCTCAAAGCAGCCCGTGTAGACCTCGTCCATGCGCGCATCCATGAGCACGCAAGCGCGGCTGACACCCTGGGTACTGGCTTGCTGCGCTGTGGTACGCAGCGAGGAGACCGGCAAGACGGGCACATCAGCGCCAAAAGCCAGCCCCTGTACCACCCCGATACCGATGCGCAGGCTGGTAAAACTGCCGGGACCACGACTGAATGCAATGGCATCCAGTGCCGCCAGCGTCTGATCCGCTTCCGCCAGCAAGGCTTCCACCCACGGCAGCAGCAGTTGCGCGTGGCCTCGGGGGGCGTGCTCATAGCGCTCCAGCACGTCACCGTCCTGCCATAAGGCAACGGAACAGGTTTCGAAGGCGGTATCGATGGCTAGCAGTTTCATGGCGCGCCCATTATGCAGACCGTCAGCCGCTCTGGGTAGTCACGGGGTGATGGAAAAAGGCCACCGCATCCTCGCGCTCTTGGGTTTGCTGCATGGGCGGCAGACTGTCGATAAAAATCTGGCCGTAACGGCGCGTGTGCAGGCGCGGGTCGCACAGCACCAGTACCCCCCGGTCCTCTACATCACGAATCAGTCGCCCGGCCCCTTGCTTGAGCGATATCACCGCCTGCGGCAGTGCCAGATCCATAAAGGGATTCCCCCCCTCGGACCGCAGGCGGTCTCCGTGTGCTTCCATAACCGGATCATCGGGCGCGGCAAAGGGTAGTTTGTCGATCACGACCAGAGATAAGGCGTCTCCGATCACATCCACGCCTTCCCAGAAACTGGCAGTGCCGAGCAAAATGCCATTGCCTGAGTCCCGAAACTGCTCCAGCAAAAGACTGCGCGGCGCGCTGCCCTGCACCAGCAGGGGATAGTCCGACCGCTCCCGCAACCAGTCCGCAGCCTGCTGCAGTGCACGATGGGAGGTAAACAGAAGAAACGCCCGTCCCTCACTGGCCAACAGCACGGGCTCCAGCGCCTGCATCAACACATCGATGTAATCGGGATCGCGCGGCTCACGACGCAACTGCGGGAGCCACAACAAGGCATTTTGAGAATAGTTGAAGGGTGAGTCGAGACACAGGGTACGGGCCTCCTCGAGACCCATTTGCCGCGTGTAGTGACTGAAATCACCACCCACCGAGAGGGTAGCGGAGGTGAAGATCCAGGCTGCATCCAATTCCTCGCGGTACTGACGAAACACCTCGGAAACATCCAGGGGCGTGATATGCAGGCCGAAGCCGCGACCGCGCCGCTCAAACCAGCGCACCGTGCCCGCTCCCGAGGCGCTGTCCAGGAGATCAAAAAGCGCCTGCAACTCCTGCTGGCGTTCCAGGCAGGCATCCATTCCACGGCTGGCCCCTTCCAGACCCTTGAGCACCGGGCCCAGATCGGCCACCGCCTGATCCAGACCCTGCAGCCCCTGACGGACCGGCTCGTAGGTCATCAGCTGCTGCCAGGTGCCGCGATCTCCCAGATGCTCACTCATGGCTGCCTGCAGCACCTGGAGAGCCTGCCGCGTGGCGTCTACCTCGGCGCGCACGGTGCCCAGGCCGCCGGCCAGTTCGCCCGCTTCCGCCAGGATGTCGCGCATCAGATCACTGATGCGCCGACGGGTCAGGCTGGCGCTAAAGAACTGCGAGGCCAGCTCCGGGGCCTGATGCGCTTCGTCCAGCACAAAGGCCTCCGCCCCCGGTAACACCTCACCAAAACCGCGCTGTTTGATGGCCATGTCCGCGAACAGCAAATGGTGATTGACCACCACCACATCGGCCTCCTGGGCCCGGCGACGGGCATGTAACACATGGCAGTCCTCATAGCTGGGACATTTTGAGCCCAGGCAATTGTCATTACTGGAGGTCACCATGGGCCACAGTGCACTGTCGTCAGGGATCACATTGGCCACGGACAGATCGCCATCACGGGTACGCGCGGACCAGGCATGCACCGCTTCCAGCTCGCTGATTGCTGCCCGCGTGGGAAATTCGCCTTCGCGACGCGCCTGTTCCATGCGGTGCAGGCACAAATAATTGGCACGACCCTTGAGCAAGGCCACTTCAGCGGCGCTGTCCAGCGCTTGCATCACCAAAGGCAGATCACGAAAGAACAGCTGATCCTGCAAGGTCTTGGTGCCGGTAGAAATAATCGTGCGGCGCCCTGCGGCGAGGACCGGAACAAGATAGGCGAGCGTTTTCCCGGTACCGGTTCCGGCTTCTGCCACCAACAGATCACCGCTGGCCAGCGTCTCCGCAACGGCTTCGGCCAGTTCCTGTTGCTCCGCGCGCGGCCGGAAGCCCGATAGCACCTCCTTCAGAGGGCTCGCATCCCCCAGCAATGCGGCAGCGTCTGCGGTCATGAACTTACAGGCCTTGCGGCCTCACCACCATACATCGCTCGGCCCGATCCTCAGCCTTGCGGGATGCGGAAGTCTGTCCCAGGCGCTCATGCGCAAGGCCCATGGTGCGCCAGTTACGGGCGCAGAGCTCACCAACGCGCGGCCCCACATCATGGGAACGGGTGGCGAAGGCCAGTGCCTGCTGAAACTGTCCACGCTGCAATTGCACTTCCGCCATTTGTTGCAACAACTCCGGATCCCGTGGCTGGATTCGCAGGGCACGCTCCAGCAACACGGCTGCCTGGTCATGCTGACCCTGCATCTCAGCCTCACCCGCCTGAGCAGCCAGCTCCAGTGCGGCCGGATTCTTGAGCGGATACACCTGAATGCCGGCGGCATCTTCCCGGGCCGGGGCTCGCACGCGCTGCTCCATTTCCTGCTCCTGCACCGGTGCGGCGCTGCGCCCCGCGCAGCCTACCAGCGTGACCAGCAACAGGCATAGCAGGCCATTGACGGTACCCCGTCTTAACTCAATCACGATCAAACCATCTTCTCCAAAACGAATCGGCGTCCTGCTCCTGCTGTTCCAGGCAGTTACTGCGTGTGGACGGTTCCGAGCCCGTCACGAAGGGCATCTGGCTGGCACCCGGGCAATCTGCCTGGCTGAGCGTTGCCGTGAGCGGATCAACCCAGCGCCAGGACGCCCCTTCCGGCAAGTCCAGGCTGACTGACTGCAGGGGCAATTGGCGGAACAGACCGGCCCACAGGGGCATGGCCGCATTGCTGCCCGTAACGCGCGCAGGACGGTTGTCATCCAGCCCCACCCAGACCACGCCCAGGCGGTCACGAGTATAGCCGACAAACCAGCTGTCCCGACGCTCATTGGTGGTGCCGGTTTTACCGGCCACGGTCACGGACTGACCCAACAGACCGGGCAAAGCTTTGGCCGTGCCCTGTTCGACCACCTGGGTCAGACCATAGTTCAGTACGGCGATAGCCTCGCGCTGGGGCACCGGATCCAGGCGTAAGGGGTAGCGACGCAGCGACGCTCCATCAGCGGTCTGGACGGCGGTTACTGCGCGCAAAGCTATGGCAAAGCCTCCCGACGCCAGCGGTTGGTAGGCCTGGGTGACATCCAGAGGCGTCATTTCAGCCGCCCCCAGCAGGGTCGACGGTAGCTCGGGCAGGGCCCGGGTTACACCCAGCGATTGCAATTTGCGCAACAGTTCATTGAGGCCAATGTTCATGCCCAGACGCACCGTGGCCTGGTTATAGCTGCGCACCAGCGCCTCGAGCAGGCTCACGGAGCCATGCGACTGTCCGTCATAGTTCGCAGGCGCCCAGCGCTGTCCATCGGCCTGGGTAAGGGTAATCGGTTCGTCTTCCAGACGGGTCAACCAGCTGTAGCGCTGCGGATGCTCCAGCGCCAGCAGGTAAATGAACGGCTTAATCACCGAACCCACCTGGCGCCGTGCGTTCAGGGCCCGGTTGAAACCCCGGCGCCGGGGATTCCGGTCCCCCACCAGGGCCCGAATTTCACCCGCATCACTGTCGGCCAGTACCAGCGCCGCCTGCAGCTCCGGATCCAGGCCACGCTCTGCCAGCTGCTTTAAACCATGGGTCACAGCGGCCTCCGCCGCCTGCTGTTCGAAGGGCGCCAGCGTGGTAAAAATCCGCAGCCCCTCGGTGCGCAGATCAGCCTCCCGATAATCGCGCTGCAACTGATCACGGACCAGCTCCAGAAAGGCCGGGTAGCGATTCGAACTGCGCGCGCCGGCAGCCACCACGTCGAGCGGACGCGCCTGCCATGTCGCCGCCTCACCAGGTGCCAGCAAACCGGTCTCTTCAAAGCTGGCGAGCACCAGATCGCGCCGCTCACGCGCCCGCTCCGGATTGCGGCGCGGGTGATAGAGCGAAGCACCCTTGACCATGCCTACCAGCAAAGCCACCTGATGCGCTTGCAAACGCTCAACGGGTTGCCCGAAGTAGTGCTCGCTGGCACGGCCAAAACCGTGGATGGCCTGATTGCCCTGCTGGCCCAGAAACACTTCGTTGAGGTAGGCCTCAAGAATTTCTGCCTTGCTGTAGTGCCACTCCAGCAGCAAGGACATCAAGGCCTCATTGACCTTGCGCGGCAGGGTGCGGTCATTCTCCAGGTAGTAATTTTTTACCAACTGCTGGGTAAGCGTGCTGCCCCCCTGCACGGTACGGCCCGCTTTCAGATTGGCTGCCGCCGCACGCGCTATGCCACGCGGATCGAGCCCATGGTGATGTTTGAAATTGCGGTCCTCAACTGCCTGCAGACCCTGCACAAGAAGATCCGGAGCCTGATCAATCGTGATCAGCGTCCGATCTTCCTCATGCAGCGGATAGATCGACGCGATTTCGGCCGGATCAAGACGCATGAGACCCAGTGATGTGCCCACCGCATCGCGCACACTTACGATGCGCCCGTCAGCCAGCGTGAGGCGAAAGCGCAGCGCTTCCTGGAATCCGTCATCAAAGCGGAAGCCGCGACGATGGATGTCAAAAGTAGCGCCGCTGCGCGACCAGCTGCCCGGCTGCCCGGCATCGTCCGCTCGCCGATAGCCAGCCGCCTCCAGCTCACGCTCCAACTGGCTAGCCGTGAGTGGCATTTGCGCGAACAAACTGAGGGGACGGGCAAACACGCGACTGGGCAGATCCCACTTACGACCCTCGAACTCCGTGGTGATCAGGTGATTCAGCCACAGCGTCCAGGGCACCAATAGGCCGAGACCGAGGCCCGCCAACAACAGCACCAGCCGCAGCAAGCGACTGAACAGGGATGCCTTGGGGTCGCGCGTGCTGGCGCGCTTGCTCTTGGCGCCCGAGGCGCCCTTGCGAGCCGCCCTCGAGCGCGCGCCTTTGGTGCCGCTGGCGCGAGCTTTACTGGCGGGCTTTTTCTTGCTGCCGGCGCGACGATTTGCGCTCATGCGCCGCGACCCCGCCACTGGGTGACATCACACGGGCAAATCCCCATAATGGCCGGCGAGTAGGAAGCCGTGCAGAATAAACGCACCGATTGAATCCGCTTTAATGAGACAATAGGCATTCTAGCCAGCCCCACACCCCGGCTGCCAGTCACAACCGACCAATCGCTTCGAGACTAGAATAAGAAGATGGCTACAGCGCGCCGTTCCAGTTCAGCAAGCCCTAACCCGCCCGTGTTGTTTTTTCACGGTGACGGCACAGCTGCGGCGAGCGCCGGTTGGCTGGAACAGGTAGCGTCACTGGGCCTGCGATGCTTCAGTCATCGCGAAATCGAAGGCGTTGAGAAAACCGAGGCCACGCTGCATCAGTTTGGCGCACTGTGTGCGGAAATCGCGGACAAGGCACCGGGGCAGGCCCTGCTGGTCCTGCGCGCTGGCCTGGAGATAAACGCTGAACTGCTGCAGGCAATGAGCGCATTGCTCGCCAGAGCGCCCGGTGTTGGCGTTTACACGTTATTTAGCAATGCCAGCCCGGCGCATAATCCATTTGCCGGGCTGCCCTACCCAGCCGATCCGCAGAGCCGCAGACGCCTGCTGCGCTGGCTGGGCAGTAATCGCTTGTACCTGCTGGACCAGTGGCCCAGTCACTTTCTGGCATTGACCGCTGCTGCGCTGGAAGCGCTGGCGGACGGGGATTTGCCCCTGTCGGCCGCGGCTGGCCGCCTTCGCGACCGTCGCGTACAGGTGGAGATCCCCGACTGGCTGTGGCTGGAAGACCCCGCGAACCCACCCCATCGCGCAGCGGCGCTGGCGGGTTTCGAAACTGCACGCCCCCGGCCCTGGGCGGAGCTTTCAGAGCGGCTCGCCAGCTGGCTCGAAGCATCGCATGCGGCGCCTGGGCGCCTGGCGCGTCTGCCCGCCGCGCCGCAGACACCAGCGACGCTACACATTACCCACTCCTGGGGTGGCGGCGTGGCTACCTGGGTCAACAATTACATCGATTCTGATCCGGCGCATACGCACTTTCAGCTGCGTTCGGAAGGCCCCCAGTCCGGCGATGGTGCCGGTCAGCGTCTGGCACTCTACCTTGGCACGGAACTGCACACGCCGCTGGACCGCTGGTGGATGCAACCACCAATCGAAGCGGTGGACACGGTTAACGGCCAGTACCGTGAAATGCTGGAAGATATTTGCGAGCGCTATGGCATCGGGCGCCTGCTGGTGTCGTCCCTCATCGGGCACAGCCTGGATGCGCTCCGCACGGAACTGCCGACACTGCAAATTCTGCATGATCATTTTCCCGTCTGGCCGCTGCTTGATGTGCACCCACAGCGCTACGACTTTGATTTGACCGCAGCCTGTCGGGAACAGGGTTTACCCGCCCATTTCCAAGGCCAGTCACTGGAGGATTGGCGGCGTATAAAAGAGCTGTATCAGGACGCCGCGCGCCACATAATCCGCGTGGCCCCATCCGCCTCAGCGCGCGATGTGCAGGCCCGGCTCGATAGCAGCCTGGACAAGGACTCAACGCCGGTCATCCGGCACGGAATGGCGCCGCTGACCGGCCCCGAGGTAAGGCCGCGGGAGCGTAGCGACGGCCGCTTGAGGCTGGTGATACTGGGGCGTTTGCAGGCTGGCAAAGGCGCCAGCTTGCTGGCCGAAGCCCTGCCGGAGCTTACCCGCCATGCGCAGGTGACGCTGGTGGGAACCGGCGCTGACGGTGAGCAATTTTTTGGCCTGAATGACGTCAATGTCATCGTCAATTATCAGCGCGATGAGCTGCCGGCCCTGCTGGCGCAAATCGGCCCCCACTGCGCGGCCCTGCTATCACTGGTACCAGAGACGTTTTCCTACGCTTTATCGGAACTTCAGGCCTTGCACATTCCGGTGCTTGCCACCCGCGTAGGCAGTTTCACGGAGCGGATCGAGGACGGTATCAACGGCTGGCTGATTGAGCCTGACAGCACGGCGCTATGCGCAAAGATCGCTGCACTCGCTGCGGCGCCTGAGACCCTGAAGCCCCTGCGCGAAAGTCTAAAAGGCCTGCAGCCGCAGACGCTGGTCACCATGCGGGAAGCCTATGAGGCACTCTGCCCTCTGCGGGCTGTTCACCCTGGGCATCCAAGAGCCCACGACCTGGGCTTGAGTCAGGCTGATGCCACCGCCGCCGCGGGCCGGGCGCTGGACCGTCAGCTGCAGTTGATCCAGTTAACTTCGGAAGCCCTTGAACTGAATGCACTGGTGGAGCAGCGCACCCGCTGGGCGGAGAGCGAGAAGAAAGCGCTGGCCAGCGCTCGCAAGGAACGCTCTGCGCTTATGGCGCAGGGTCAACAGCTGGAGACCGAACTGAAGGAACGTGCGGCGCATATTGAAGCACAGAACACAAAAATACAGGCGATGACTGACGCGCGAGAAACCGCGGAGCGGAAACTCCGCGAACAGGCGCAGCTATTTGCAACGCAAGCAAGCCGCTATGCGCGTTTGCAATCGCAGCATCAGCAGGTGATCCATAGTCGCTCCTGGCGTCTGACCCGTCCCCTGCGAGTGGCTCGGCGCATGCCCGGACAAATGCGGCGACTACAGGTTTGGAACCCTCTGCGCTGGCCCGTCCTATTTTCGCAACTGGTACGAAGCGTAAAGACCGTGGGTTGGCGGGGTGTGGCCTATCGTCTGCAGCGCAGTCAGCCGCCGCAAAATGGTCCCAGCGAAGCCGTAATCGTTACGGAAGCACCGAGCCGGGAAGCACCGGACCTACCGGCAGCACTGCCGTGCTCCCCGTCGCCACGGGTCAGCATTATCATCCCGGCCTATAACGAACTGGCCTACACGGCAGCCTGCCTGAAAAGCATTGCGGACAGCCCCTGTGACACCGCTTTCGAAGTCATTGTGGTCGATGATGAATCCCGTGATGAGACAGCGGCGATGCTTTCTGAGCTTGAAGGGCTGCGGTTTCTGCGTAACGAACAGAACCAGGGCTTTATTCGCAGTTGCAATCGCGGCGCAGCGGAGGCGCGCGGCGAGTACGTGCTGTTTTTGAACAACGACACGCAGGTCCAAGCGGGCTGGCTGGATACGCTGCTGGCTACCTTTGAACAGTATCCGGAGGCCGGCCTGGTCGGCGCGCGGCTCGTTTACCCGGACGGGACCTTGCAAGAATGTGGCGGCATGGTCTTTAACGACGGTTCTGGCTGGAATTACGGCCGGGGTGACCAACCAGACCGACCTGAATATCAGGCGGTGCGCGAGGTCGATTACTGTTCCGGCGA
>JAOZKI010000104.1 GCA_029935455.1 Lysobacterales bacterium
CATTGCCGTGGCTGAAGCACTGGAAGCGCTCGGTTTAACGGACCACAGAATCAAGTGGCCCAACGATATTGTGGTGGGTTCTGACAAGCTGGCAGGCTGTTTGCTGGAGGTGCGGGGGGACGTCAGCGGGCCGTGCCTGGCGGTGCTGGGTGTGGGCCTGAATGTGGCCCTGGACCATGCGACTGCTGCGTCAATCGACCAGCCCTGGACCGATCTCCGCCAGCAGGGCTGTAATTTTTCACGTAACCAGGTCGCCGGCGTGTTGCTGGCCCGCCTGACTGGCGCCATCCAACAATATGCCGAGGCTGGGTTCACGCCCTTTGAGAGCGCCTGGAAGCGCTGGGACGGACTGCAGGGTCGCGCGGTAGTGGTGGCTGCAGAGGACGGCAGTAAGCGTTCCGGTGTGGCGCAGGGTCTGGGCGTCCGAGGCGGTCTGCTGGTGCGCTTCGCTGAGGGCGAGCAGGAATGCCTGGCGGGTGAGGTCAGTGTGCGCGGTGTGTAAGGCGCGCCGGGCGTCGGCGGGTGGTGTTATCGCGCTATACTCGCCCGGGCGGAACAATAAATGCCTGACTGAAGGATCAGCATGCTACGAATAACGGTCATTTTACTGGTTGCTGCCAATCTGTTGCTGCTGGGCTTGCATGTGTCTGACGCCTCATCAGCGACCTCGTCGCCGCGTGCATCGGTCTGGCAGGCGCCCGCCGGGGCCCAGCCCTTGCAGCTGATCAGCGAATTGCCCACGCCGCCGCAGCCCGTGCCTCAACGGCAGTGCTTTTCAGCCGGTCCGTTTGAGACCATTCCGGCCCTGGTGGCGGCGCGTGAGGCTCTGCCACCCGGCGCCCTGGCGCTGACCGAGCGCGAATCGGAAGCGCTGGTGGAGCTGGGGTACTGGGTATCACTACCGGCGGCCACCGATTTCGCTGCTGCCCATGCGGTCATGCAGGAAGTTGATGGAGCCGGACTTCATGACGTGGCCGTGGTCGGTGATCGCAGCGGTGCGTTTCGTGTGTCCCTGGGCTACTTTCTAGAAGAGGCGAATGCGCGCCAGCGCCGCGATGCCGCTCGCGCGCTCGGCTTTACCGCGGAAACGGAATTACAGCGCGAAACCCAGCCGCGCTACTGGCTCGATTATGCCTACGCGGCAGGTATGCGGTCAGACCCGTTGCAGGCCGGAGAGCGCGCCATCAGCTGCACAGGCTGATGGCTTGACAGTAAATCCTCAGGTGACGAATTTCACCCGCCTGCGATAAACTATGCGCTGCGCCGGTATAGCTCAGCTGGTAGAGCAACTGATTTGTAATCAGTAGGTCCCGGGTTCGACTCCTGGTGCCGGCACCATAAGATTCAAGAAACCCCTTTGTCCGGTGGCGAGATGCAAGCCGGTGCCGGGCACCGCTCCGCAATGCCCATTGCAAGCAGCAGACCGGTCAGCGGCTGCTGACGGGGTGTTGGCCTGAGGAAGCTTTGGGATGGATTTTTCCTGGAATGAGGATCAACAGGCGCTGCGAGCAGCAGCCCGGGCGTTCGGTGCACGTAGGCTCACTGAGGGCGTGGAAGCGCGTGAGCGGGCGGCCGAGTTCGCGCATGAGCTGTGGTCCGAGTGTGCTGCTTTCGGTCTGCCTGGGCTGGTCGTGCCCGAGTCGTTCGGCGGCCTGGGACATGATGTCTTGACCGCCGTTGCCGTCATGGAGGGCCTCGGTGAAGGCGCTGAAGACAACGGCATGGTGTTTTCCCTGGCCGCGCATGCTGCTTCAGTGGCGGGCCCTATCGTGGATTATGGGACAGCGCCGCAGCAACAACAGTGGCTGCCGCGGCTGGCCTCCGGTGCCGCCATTGGCGCAGCCGGCGTTACGGAACCGGGTACCGGGTCCAATGCGCTGGGACTGACGACCCGCGCCGAGCGCGATGGAGCGGGTTGGCGGCTGAATGGTGCCAAGACCTTTGTGAGCAATGCACCGATTGCCGACCTGTTTCTCATCTATGCGCGCACGGCTCCCGGTAAGTTGGCGGGCCTTACAGCTTTTTTGGTGGCGGCGGATACGCCGGGTCTCCGTGTGGGCCAGCCCATTAGCAAAATGGGTTTGCGCACCAGCCCTATGGCAGAAGTGTTTCTGGATGAATGCCGGCTGCCAGCAGACGCGGTGTTGGGCAGCGTGGGCTCGGGCAGCATGATCTTCAACCAGACCATGGATGTGGAACGGTTGCTGGTCATGGCGCCGGCCGTGGGCGTAATGACGCGTCTGCTGGAACGGTGCACTGCGCATGCCCGCGAACGCAATACGGGCAATGGAACTCTGGCTTCGCATCAGGCCATCGCTCATGCAATTGCCAATATGGAGCTTGATCTCGAGCAGTCCCGATTGCTGCTCTATCGCGCCGCCTGGGCCGCGATGCGTCAGTCGACGGCCACGCGCGAATCTGCGCTGGCCAAACTGGCCGTAAGCGAAGCTTATGTGCGTGCCTGCCGAACGGCCATGCAGGTTTTTGGCGGTTATGGTTACACCGTAGAATACGGGCTGGAGCGCGAACTTCGGGATGCGCTGGCAACGCCGCTCTATGTGGGAACATCTGAAATTCAACGCAACCTAATTGCGGGCCTTCGAGGACTAAAATGAATAAGAAAACACAGCAATCCCGGGGCTCCAGCAGAGGCCTGTTCCGCACGCTGGCGGCAACCCTGTGTCTCATCGCTGCCCTGCTGCCCGGAATCCGCAGCGCAGAAGCGCATACGGTGGGTCAAAGTTACTTCTACCTGCAGGTTTTCGAGAACTCACTGTCCGGGCGCTTTGAGATTGCCCTGGTTAATCTGAATCCTGCCCTGGGCCTCAGTGGCACAGCGCAGGAAATCACCCCGGAGAACTATCGCGATCACGTCCAGTTCCTGCAGGACTATTTTCGCGATCATGTTGCTTTGTCTGCTGATGGAAAGCCTCTGACGATTGACTACACGAGGGCCGGTTACCTCGGCACCAAATCGCAATATGTCACCCTGTCTTTTGACATTACCGGTGCTGAAACCGTGCCAGATACCCTCGACATTACCTATGACGTGCTTTTCGATGAAGATCCGGATCACCGCGGGTTCTTGCTGATTGAGAGCAACTGGGCGACGGGAACATTTGCCAATGAGGACGGAATTTCTCTGGCATTCAGTCCTGATCAAAGAGTGGACAGCATCTCCCTTACAAGCCGTGATCGCTGGCGCGGGTTTATCGCTGTTGTCTGGTTAGGTATGGAGCATATTTGGGAAGGGATCGATCACATCCTGTTCCTGCTTGCGTTGCTCCTGCCTGCGGTCATGCGACGCGAAGATGGTCGCTGGCAACCCATTGATCGGTTTGGGCCAGCGTTGCTGAATGTGGTCAAAATTGTTACCGCTTTTACCGTGGCACATAGCGTGACACTGAGCCTGGCCGCGCTTGGCATCATCGAATTGCCCGGTCGTCTGGTGGAAGTCGTCATCGCCGCGTCTATTGCCATTGCGGCCGCCGATATTCTGGTGCCAATTTTCCGCGGTCGGGTCTGGTTGGTGGTGCTCGGTTTTGGTTTATTCCATGGGTTTGGTTTTGCTGGCGCCCTGTCTGAGATGGGCGTGTTCGGTGAGCATCTCTGGCTGCCGTTGCTGGCATTCAACTTGGGTGTAGAGCTGGGCCAGATCGTGATTGTTGCCCTCCTGTTCCCGCTGCTATTCGCGCTACGCAAGCTGCTGGTGTATCGGCGCGTGATCATGCCAGTCGGTGCGGTGCTGCTGATTGTTCTGTCAATGATCTGGGTCGCGGAGCGCTCGCTGGATGTCTCAGTCGGGGACATGGCGAGATCAACGGTGAACTCGATTCTTTCGTGAACTTGAACCAACACTTGCCGCCATGCCTGTAGCCCTGCATCAACTGCCTATGGAGGCCGCCATGTCGCGGCCGGATGCCTGCGCCGTGCGTTGCGATGGCGAGGGGATAAGCTGGTCAGAGTTGGTACGCCAGAGCAACGGTCTGGCTTACGTGCTACGAGATGCCGGGCTCGACCGCGGTGATCGGGTTGCGGTGCTGCTGCCCAAATCCTTACAGGTGGCCGCGGCCTTTTATGGCGTTTCTGCTGCTGGTGGTGCCCTGGTGCCGCTTGATCCCAAGGCACCGGCAGAACAGCTCCAGCGAGTACTCCGGGCGACTGGCGCTACCCAGCTAATCATGGGGGGGCGCATGCAAACCGATCTTTCCGGTTTGCTGGCCAACTGTCCTGAGCTGCGGCATGTGATTGCCGATGATGTGGATGAGAGCCTGCCGGTAGCGGTCACCCCTTGGGCGGCGGTGCACGCAATGGCCTCTGACTGTGCGCCTGATATTCCCGTGGGCGGACTGGATACGTCCTACATTCAACACACCTCGGGTTCCACCGGCGAGCCCAAATTGATTCGGCATACGCATGCCAGCGCTTTGGCATTCGTGGAGTGGGCCGTATCTGCATACGGCATCCATGCGCAAGATCGCCTTAGTAATCATTCTTCGCACCATACCTGCTTTGCTACCTTTGATTACTATGCTGCGGCTCGCGCCGGAGCGACCACGGTGGTGCTGACGCCGGCCGCCATGATGATGCCCCCCACGCTGTCCGCCTTGCTGGAAAGCGAACGGGTTTCCATCTGGTATTCCGTGCCCACGGCTCTGGTGCAATTGCTGCTGCGCGGCACGCTACAGGAGCGTCAGTTGGATGCCTTGCGCTGGGTCTTGTTTGCGGGTGAGCGATTCCCTGAAAAACATTTACGGTCGTTGATGAAACAGCTCCCGCGGGCACGATTCAGCCATGTTTATGGTTCTACAGAGGTCAATGTCTGTAGCTACTATCATCTTCCCGAGGAGCCACAACTGCCCGACCCACTGCCCATTGGTGTGCCTTGCAGTAATACCCGGGCACTGGTGGTAGACCCGTCCGGCAGGCCTGTTGCAGCGGGTGAGTCGGGCGAGTTGCTGGTGCAAGGCTCGACGCTGATGAGTGGATACTGGGGCGACCCGGAACGTAACCGCCAGGTGCTGCTGGAGCGCCCCGCTGCTGGTGGCTTGAGCGAACGATGGTATCGCACCGGAGATCGTGTGCTGCAGCTGCCAGACGGTACCCTGGCTTTTGGTGGGCGGGAAGATCGACAGGTCAAAATCCGGGGTCATCGTGTCGAACTCGACGAGGTTGAGCATGCGCTTATGGCTCAGGATTCGGTGCTGGAGGCGGTGGCCCTGACGCAGGCGGATGACGAGGACAGCCAGCAAGTTTCTGCGGTCGTGGTGCTGGATCCAGCTTCGCGCACGGACGTGAGGGAGTTGTTGGTCGCGGTGGGTCGCCTGCTACCACGTCATGCGGTGCCAGCAAGTCTGATCTCATTGCAGAGCTTACCGCGTACCCCAACAGGCAAGGTGGACCGCCGCCAGCTCGCCGTGATGCTCACCGAAGCTGCGGCCGCATCGCCCGATTCGACTGGGCTGGGCTAGCCAGCGCAGCGGATGGTGAGCTAGGCATGGCAGGGGCAGAAAACATACCAGTTTCAGGTAGTCAGGCCCTGTTCTGGGCCGGAGCGCGCCTGTCGCCTTCTTCACCGCTATACAATATGGCGTTCCGGATCGATCTGTATCAGGAGCTCAATGAGCGAGCGTTTGCTGCCGCCGTCGAACGGGTAGTGGCTGAGAGTGATGCGCTAAGAACGGTGTTCTCCGATGCCGGTGGCGCATTGCAGGCACGTGTTTTAGATGCGCTTGCGGACGTGCATGAGACGATTGATTTACGCGCTGTGGAGGCACCGAAAAGGCAGGCGGAAGCGTGGATTCAGCAGCGCGTCCGGCGCCCGTTTGATCTATCGACTGGCAGCCTTTCAAGCACCCTGCTATTGCTCGATGAATCGCACTCGGTCTGGCTGCTGAATCAGCACCACATTAGTACAGATGCCTGGTCAGCAAGCCTCATCTATGCCCGCGTGGCTCTTTATTATCGGCAGCTGTGTCAATCAGCAGAGGTGCCAGCTGCGACGGAGCAGTGGCCGCTTTTTGCGTCACATCTTCAGCGGGAAACGGCAGCCCAGGATTCCCGGCGCCTGTTACAAGCCCGAGCTCACTGGCAGCATAGGGAACAGCGCAGCCATCTCTCGCTTTATGGTCACCCCCCAGGCAATTCGGACGGTCAAGCGCGTCGACTGACCGTTGCCCTTGGTCAACAACGCTGTGATCGTCTGCGCGCTCTGGCGCAACGCTCGGATTTGCGCTTGCTCAGTGAGGACCAAGCACTCTTCACCCTCTTTGCGACCGCTTTGGCGGCCTATTTGTCCCGGGTGGCGGATAGCGAGTCGGTCACTTTTGGTGCCACAACCAGCAACCGTCTGGGCGCTGACGAGCAACGTACGATCGGACTGTTCGTAGAGCTTTTTCCCCTGGTGGCGGAGGTGGATCTTACTGCGAGCTACCTGGACCTGTATCGCGCTCTTTCAGAAGAGTCCAGCGCGCTGCTGTTTTACGGTCTCCCAGGTGCCAGCACGCCCGCTTCCGCGCGGGCGTTTAACGTCATTCTTAACTATTTGCACATGGGGTTTGGGGCGTTTCATGGTCATGAAACCCAGGTTCGCTGGCTGGATAACGGCGCCATGGATCCCGCCCACGCGCTGCGTTTTAACATACATGACTTTGCTAATTCCGGTTGCTTTGTACTGAGTCTTGATGTGAACACGGACCGCTTTGATGCGCATCTGTGTGAGCGCATACCGGCGCATTTTCTGCGCGTGCTGGATGCTTTACTGGAAGACTGCAATGCGCCCATTGGCGCGGTGCCACTCGCGGGTGAGGATGATGCGAGCATTCTTGATCGTACCGAGCCGGTGCCCAGTAGTCTTGCGGGTTTACCAACGGTCATCTCGCTCTTCGATGAGCAGGTGGCGAGGCAACCCGAGGCGCCAGCACTGGAGTCCGAGGGCGTCATGGTCAGCTATGCGCTGCTGCGGCAGCGTTCTGAGGCGCTGGCGCAAGTGCTAGCACAGCGGGGTGTTGGCGTTGGTTCCTTGGTCGGTATCTGTGCGCGTCGGTCCCTAGAGTTGGTGACCGCCGTTTTTGCCGTTCTCAGGGCCGGAGCGGCCTTCGTTCCATTAGAACCGGCATTGCCCCGTAAACGATTACAACTGATCGTGGAGGATACGGAGGCAGCCTGTATTCTCGTGGATGAAACCGGCGCTTCGATCATTCAGGAAGCGGGCATCACCATCAGCTGCTTATCCCTGAAAGATAGGCCCGAGCCGGTCCCGCCCAGGACCGATTTGCCGCCGGTATATCCCGCCGCGCCAGCCGATGTTTACTAAACTTCAGGCAGCACCCGCCGGC
>JAOZKI010000105.1 GCA_029935455.1 Lysobacterales bacterium
GGCTAGGCAGGCTTGGAAAAAGAAACGGCCTGCGTCGGGAAAATCGCAGGCCGTTGCATGATTGGTCGGGGTGACAGGATTTGAACCTACGACCCCCACGTCCCGAACGTGGTGCTCTACCAGGCTGAGCTACACCCCGAATTAGGCCGCGTAGTTTATAGAAGCCCGGTGCTTTTGGGAAGCAGCGGCGCCGAGTTTTTTTGGGGGTTGGCAGCGACCTGTCAGCATGATTTCGTGCTGTTTTATGGCCTCCCATCGCGGCCAAAACGCGGCTTGCCAGGCCTTGGCCGGGCAGGGCAGCTTCGGTTGCTTTTCGGCGCCGGAATTCTTCGCGTACAGGCAGGCAATTTTGCTATAGTGACAAGGCCGCTCTTTTGAGTGGGGGAGGCATGGCATAGGCGGGGGCGCATTAATGCACGGCAGTGCTGTCACCGGTTTGTCATCCGTTGTTGCAACAATCGCGGTCTTACAAGAACTGGGGAGCAAACTTGTGACTACCAAGAATCTCGCGAAGCACCTTTTCGCTTTTATGCTACTGCTGTTTCCACTCGCCACGCTGGCTCAGGAAACCACTTCTTCGCTGCGTGTCGATACCTACACGGGTGAGGGTCTGCCAGCCACGAATGTGGCCGTGACCGTTACCGATACGCGTACCGGCTCCAGCCGCACCAGCGGCTCTGGTGAGTCCGGCACCGTCACCTTTTCCGGTCTGCGTGTAGGTGGTCCCTACACGGTAACGACCTCGGCAGCCGATTTCGGCAAGCAAACGGTGACGGATGTGTTTCTCCGCTTGGGTGATACCTACCTGCTGCCGCTGAGTCTCGGTGGGAGCGCTGTTGAGGAAGTGATCGTTACCGCAACCCAGGTGCAAACCCAGCAGCTGGCCCTGGGCCCGGCCTCTACCTTCGGGCTGAAAGAACTGCAGGATCTGCCGGCTATTAACCGCGATATCCGCGACATTATTCGGGTCGACCCGCGCATCTATCAGGATGTGGCCGATCAGGGCAACATTCAGTGCGCTGGCGCGAACCCCCGGTTCAACAGCCTGACCGTGGACGGCGTTCGCTTTAACGACAACTTCGGTCTGAATCGCAACGGCTATCCCACGGAGCGGCAGCCCTTCCCCTATGACTCGCTGGAACAGGTTGCGGTTGAGCTGGCACCCTACGATGTGCAGTACGGAGGCTTTACCGCTTGTAATATCAACTCGGTCACGAAATCCGGCTCGAACGAGTTCTTTGGCTCGCTCTTCTATGACTACACCAACGATTCCATGCGCGGTGACAAGCTGGGAGACGACAAGGTGGATCTGGGTGATTTCAGTGAAAAACGCTACGGCGTCTCGCTGGGCGGCCCCATCATCAAGGACAAACTGTTTTTCTTCGTGGCGGCGGAAAAGCTGGAAGGCGCCAATCTGTTTGATCGGGGCTTCGTCGGTTCCGGTCGCCCCGTTGACGTTCTGGGCGTCACCGAGGCGCAGTACAACACGATTCGCGATGGCCTGATTAACCTGTATGGCTATGAGCCAGGCGGCTTGCCGGCCTCGCTGCCCAATGAGGACGAGAAGTACACGGTCAAGCTGGACTGGGACATCAATGACCGGCACCGGGCCAACCTGACCTACAACTACAATGACGGTTACAACATCACTGAGTCCGATGGCGATTCTGATGAGCTGGAATTTTCCAACCACTACTACGAGCGTGGCGCCACGCTGAAAGCGACGACCGCCGCGTTGTTCTCGGACTGGACCGACCGCTTCTCCACGGAAGCGCGTATTTCCTTCCTGGACCTCGACAACCGCCAGATCAGCCGTGGGGGCAACACCTTTGGCGAATTCCAGATCGAAACCTGGAATCAGGTCGACGGTGACTGGAACCGGGCCGTGGTCTACGCCGGCACGGATGACTCGCGCCAGGCCAACAAGCTGAGCTATGAGACCACCAATCTGAAGCTGGCCGGCTCCTACGCGCTGGACAACCAGACCCTGACCTTCGGCTATGAGCTGGATCGTCTGGACATCTTCAACCTCTTCCTGCAGCACGTGTATACGGAAAACCGCTTTGATGAAGAGTGCGGCCCGTCTGATCCGGATGGCTGTATCCGTGCTTTCCTGGAAGGGCGCCCTGATGATGTTTACTATGGCAACGCTGCGCCCAATAACAACCCGAACGACGTGGCGGCTGATTGGGGCTATGACATCAATACGCTCTATCTGCAGGATGAAATGATCCTCGCTAACGGTACCGTGACGGTGGTCGCCGGTCTGCGCTATGACTGGTACAGCTCCAGCGACCGGCCCACGGAAAACCCCAACTTCGTGGAACGTCAGGGCTTTTCCAATGCCTTGAACTTTGATGGCGAAGATCTGCTGCAGCCCCGACTGGGTCTCACCTGGGACGTGAACGGTGACCTGTCGCTGCGCGCAGGCGTCGGTCTGTTCAGTGGTGGTAACCCGAACGTGTGGCTGTCCAACAACTTCTCCAACGATGGCATTACGCAGATTCAATTGCGCGAATCCGCCGTGCTGGAACCGATCTACGGCGTCGATTTCTCTCTCTTCGATATTCCGTTGGGTCCGGATGGCAACGGGCTGCCCGGCTATGATGTGCCCACGGACTTCTTTGAGGCCGTGGCCAACAGCCAGGCGGATTCGGGCGTCAATGCACTGGATCCCAACTTTAAGATCCCCTCATCCTGGAAGTACTCCATTGGTGCCACCTGGGACTTCGGTGATTACTACACGCTGACCGCTGATCTGCTGTACGCCACCTTCGAAGACTCGGCTATCGTCATCAACGGCACGGCGGAGCAGACGGGAACGGCGCCGGACGGCCGGCCCATCTACACGGAATCGCGTCGCTTCAACTCTGATTTCATCCTTACCAACGTCAAGGGTGCTGATGGCAAGTCGCTAAACTTTGGTATCGGTATTGCGGCGGACTATGACAACGGCTTCGACTGGACTCTGGCCTATGCCTACACGGACGCGGAAGAAGTCAGCCCCATGACCTCCAGCGTGGCCTTCTCCAACTTTGCCAACATCGCGGTTTCCGATTTCAATGATCCGGGTCGCGCGACGGCAAACTACGAGATCCCCCATCGCTTTACCGCCACCCTGGGCTACGAGGCCTACTGGTGGAACGATAACCGCACCAAGTTCACCCTGTTTGCCCAGGCCAATGAAGGCCGGCCCTACAGCTACACCTTTGCCGGCGACGACGGGGATGCTTTCGGTGACTTTATTGATAACCGGCATCTGCTCTACGTGCCCACAGGCATGGATGACCCGCTGGTGACCTATGGTCCGGAGTTCAATACGGCGTCCTTCTTCGAGTTCCTGGACGAGACGGGTTTGAGTGCCTATTCGGGGCAGATCGCACCGCGTAATGCCTTCAACAGCAGCTGGTGGGGTTCCTTTGATATTCGTATCGAGCAGGAGCTGCCCGGTTTCCGCGACGATCACCGTTTTGCGGCCTTCGTCGTGGTGCGCAACTTCTGCAACATGCTCAACAGCGACTGGTGCCAGCTCAAGGAAGTGAGCTTCCCCCGTCGTCAGGCCGTGGTAGATATGGAAATCGAAGGCGATCAGTATCTGTACGAGTTCTTCACGCCGGGCGGCGGGGAGACGGTTCGTGCTGATCCTTCGCTCTACGAAATCCGCATTGGCTTGCGCTACGACTTCTGATTGCGATCAGAACCCTGCGGGAAAGGCCGGCCTTTGCCGGCCTTTCTTGTATGCGCAGGCCGGCACGGGCCGCCCGCGGTATGACCGTAACAAGAGAGAAAAGAGCAGAATTAAAGTAGGAGGACGAGCCATGAATCATGAAACGGTAAACGCCAGCCTGTATCCGGCCGGTATGCTGACGTCCCTGAGCCGCCTGGAAGTGGAGCGCCTCCACGATGCCAGTCGTGGGGACCTATACAAGTTCTTGCGACGCTGCGCTCTGGCGGTACTCAACAGTGGCAACGAGTCGGACGACGCGGAGGCCTTGCTGGCGCAGTTTCAGGATTTTGATCTGGTGCTGGCGCAGTTTAATCGCGGCATCCGCCTGGACCTGAAGAATGCCCCGGCCGTGGCCTTTGTGGACGGCGACATTATCGAAGGGATCCGGGAGCTGTTGTCAGCGGTGATACGGGATCTGGTCTACTACGATACGGAAATCGGGAATAACCCGGACTATGCGCTGGAAACCGGCGCCCAGCTGTCCCACGCGGTGTTGGACATCCTGCGCAATGCGGATGTGATTCAGCCCGGTGTGGAACCGCATCTGGTGGTCTGCTGGGGCGGTCATTCCATTGCCCGGGAGGAGTATGAGTACACCAAGCAGGTCGGCTATGAACTGGGTCTGAGGCGTCTCAACGTCTGTACGGGCTGTGGACCCGGCGCCATGAAGGGGCCCATGAAGGGCGCCACCATCGGCCATGCGAAGCAGCGCGTGAAACAGGGGCGCTACATCGGTCTTTCCGAGCCGGGCATCATTGCGGCCGAATCGCCCAACCCCATCGTCAACCGTTTGGTGATTCTGCCGGATATTGAAAAACGTCTGGAAGCGTTCGTGCGCCTCGGGCACGGTTTTGTGGTGTTTCCCGGCGGTGCGGGCACGGCGGAGGAAATCCTCTATCTGCTGGGGATTCTGCTGCACCCGGACAATGCAGACATGCCGTTTCCTCTGGTGTTCACCGGTCCGGCCAGTGCTGCTGATTACTTTGCGCAGATTGACCGTTTTATTCGCCTGACCCTGGGGCCGGAGGCGGCGCAGCGCTACGAAATCATTATTGATGATCCGGAGGCCGTGGCGCTGGCTATGCAAACGGGCTTGCAGCACGTACGCGACTACCGTTCAACCTGTCAGGATGCCTGGTATTACAACTGGCGCCTGCGCATTGATCTGCCGTTTCAGCAGCCGTTCGAACCCACCCATGAGCGTATGGCCGATCTGGCACTGGATCGCTCCCTGCCGGTGCATGAACTGGCGGCCAATCTGCGGCGGGCCTTTTCCGGCATCGTGGCGGGTAACGTAAAGCCGCGCACGCTCAAGGCCATACGCCGTCATGGCAAATTCCAGATATCCGGCGAGGCGGAACTGATGGAGGCTCTGGACGCGCTGCTGTCGTCTTTTGTGGCTCAGCACCGCATGAAACTGCCCGGTGTGGCCTATGAGCCCTGCTACGAGGTAGTGCGCTAGCGTCTACTCGATCGGTGTGCGTCGCAGACTGCGCTCGCTGGTGAGTGGTTCGCCGAGCAGCTGCCGGAAGCGGGTGAGATCGATGCCGTGGGTCAGTCTGAAGTTGCCGTCGTCCAGCGCCTGCAGGTAGCCGCCGGCCAGCAGCTCGTCACGCTCTGCCACGGTCAGGTCGTCCAGACTCAGCACCGCATGGGCGTCCGCAAAGGTCAGGGGCTCAGCGGCGCCGTCCAGTTCCGCGGACGGAAGGATATCAATGCCCTTCAGGGGATAGCGTAGCGCGTAGCGGTTCTGATCCGTCACCAGTACGCTCAGCCGGCAACCTTCCGGCATGCCCAGCCACTGGCCTGAGACCTGGGGATTGGGTCGCAGGAAGACCAGAAAGCGCTGACCTTCCTCGATCACCGATGGATTCGGGAAATAGCATTCATGCACGTGCAGCCCCTCTTCATAGACATCGATAACGCCCGGGACTGCCGCGGCGGTTTTGTACACGATCAAGGGCTTCAGGAAGGCCGTGCCGCCGGTGGGGAAATCGCGTGTGTATTCGTAATCCACATCCAGCACCTGCACCAGGGCCACCAGTGAGGCACGTTCCGTGAGCGTGCTGAGCGCAACCGCCGGCAGGCGTGCTTCCGGTTCAGGCACCATGGGCAGTGGCCGCTGGGCCTGGGCGGGCAGCAGATAGATTCCGGTCAGTAGCAGGGCCAGCAGACGCAGGTGCCAGCGTTGCTTGAGCCGGGGGCGAGGCGTTGGAGATGTGGGCGTAGGACTTTGAAGGCTTGGCATGACTAGGCGGCTCCCGGAGGGCTTAGCAGGGCCAGACGCTGGCCCATACGTACTGCCTCGCCCGCACCGGGCAGGTCCTGCTGGGAGCTCAGGAGCGCGCCCGGGGGCAGTGCCATGACAATGGTGGAGCCCATGTTGAAGCGTCCCATTTCTGCACCGCGTGCCAGTGACACCTGACCTGGCGCATAGTCACTGCGGGTCAGTTCCCGCCGCTTGGCCGGTGTGATCATGCCGGCCCAGACGGTACTCATGCTACCCACCAGCATGGCGCCCACCAGCACCAGGGCCACCGGGCCCAGGGCCGTATCGAACAGGGACACAACCCGCTCATTGCGGGCAAAAAGCCCAGGCACCTGCCGCACCGTGTAGGGGGCTACGCTGTAGAGATCGCCCGGCACATAGCTCATGCGCAGCAGGTCGCCGGCCACGGGCATGTGGACGCGGTGATAGTCGCGAGGCGACAGGTAGATGGTCCAGAAGGTGCCATTGGCCAGGGCACTGCAGGCCGGATCATCGGCCAGCAACGCCTGCAGCGTGTAATCGTGGCCCTTGGCCTGATAGATGCGATCCGCTTTGATGGCTCCCCACTCACTGATATGCCCATCGCAGGGCGAGAGGAGGGCGTTTGGATCCGCATCCAGCGGTCGCGCGCCGGGCTTGAGTTCCCGCGTGAAAAAAGCGTTGAAGTGCTTGTAGTTGCGCGGATCGGGATCAGCCGCTTCCTCGAAGTTGATGCCGGCCAGGGTGCCGATGGTGCGAATCAGCGTGTTCTTCACCCAGGCGGTTTCCACCCGCATAAGCCAGTGTACGAGTCGGGTAAGCAGGTGCTGGGGCAGTAATCCCTGCACGGTACAGAGGGTCTTTTCGAGAATGGCTGGCATGCGGGCGATACGTATGGGGCGAGGCTCAATTATACTGCCGCTTTATCGCTAGCGGGATGTTCATGGACAGCGCAGAAAGCTGGGTTCGCCACAGTGCAGCCCGAATGGAGGAGGCCGGTCTTTATTTCGGACACGGTACGGACAATGCGCTTGATGAGGCGGTCTGGTTGGTCCTGCATGTGCTGCAAGCGCCGCTGGATGGCAGCTTCAGCGACTGGGGCCGTGCCCTGAACAGCAGGGAGGCCGAGCAGGTGCAGGCCCTGCTGGAAAAACGCATCAGCAGCCGCCAACCGCTGGCCTATCTGCTGGGCGAAGCGTGGTTTTGTGGTCTGCCATTCCGTGTCAGTGCCGATGTGCTGGTGCCCCGGTCGCCCTTTGCGGAGCTGATTCAGAACCGTTTGCAGCCCTGGCTGGGTTCCGCCCGGCCGCAGC
>JAOZKI010000106.1 GCA_029935455.1 Lysobacterales bacterium
AGTTCACGCTGGGATAGTCCATCACCGAGCCAGCGAGCCCCTTGGCTGCAACCACCTCCGCGTCGAAAGCCTCCTCCGGCGTGAGCAGTTGTGTGGCCTTCATATTGTGGTTCATGCCCAGCGTATGACCGATCTCATGCAGGATCAGATAATGCATCGCATCATGGGTCAGCTGCGCATCCATCTCATCACCATAGTGGCCGTAATCTGGCGCAAAACGACCGAAGGTTCGGGCCGCCAGCAGATTGGATTTCAGGCCCTGGGCCAGCGTGCAATGCCGATGCATCAGGTTCGGGTTGTGGGCCACCGCATCAAAGCCATCGTCCAGCAACCACTTGGCACGCGCTTGCCGGTTCAGAAACGACGCCTCCAGCATCACATCAGCGCCGATAATCTCGCCGGTGCGGGGATTTACGAAGCTGGGGCCGTAGCCACCAAATGGTGGTTGCGGTGAAGCCGTCCATCGCAGCACGTTATAGCGGATGTCGCCGTAGTCCCAGTCCGCATCGTCAGGCTGTACCTTGATCACCATGGCGTTGGAAAAACCGGCCTTTTCGAAAGCCTTGTTCCACTCCAGCGCCGCATCACGAATCAGATCTCGCCAGGCCAGCGGCGTGGTGTTTTCAATCCACCATGTGATCGGCTCAACCGGGTCTGAAATTTCCGCTGACGGGTCTTTCTTAACCAGATTCCAACGATTCACGAGATCACGATAGGGCGTCGGCGACAGGGAGGTCAGGTCCGTAACCTGCACATCAAAGGTGCCCACGCGCGGGTCCGCATAGCGTGGCCTGTAGTCGTTGTCGGGCATGGCGATCAGGCTGTGCAGCACCTTGATCGACACGTTGCGTGAGTCCGTGACATCGCTGCTGCCGTAGGCTCGTGGCGCTGGATTGTTATAGACGTACTCAACCTCCACATCGGTGTTCAGGGGATAGTTGCGCGTGGCCAGAATTTTGCTCTTTTTGTCGCTCAGCTTGCCCAGGGTGAAGGTGCTATTGGCGTCAGCGCCCTCGGGCAGGGGATACTTAATCTGTAGCAGGTTTTCACCGAGGAAAATCTTGTCAGCCTTGATCAGAATGTCGCCACTGGCCGGATCTTCCGCCACGATCGTTTCCACCGCTAGAATCGCGTCGGAAATATTGGCATCGGCGGCGCGAGCCAACGCGCTGTCCGGATCGAAGTAAAAAGACACGTTTTCTGCGACCAGTTCAATGCGGTTGTAATGGCGGCGGACAGAAATCACGGCATTGGCCAGATAGGCGCCGGTAAAATAACCGGCTTCAACGACACCATTGGCCGCCTGCGCGAAATAGATAAACTCCTGATCAACCTGCTCACCCTTGATCAACATGTGCAAGTCGCCCGTTTTCGGATCGCGGAATAAATTGAATAGCCCCTCAACACGTTCCGACTCTGCCGTCAGTTCGGCAATGGTTTTGGGCTGATCAGCTTTCTCAGCTTTGGCAGCATCGTCAGCAACAGCGTGCGGGGAAAGCAGCACCGCAAGCAGGGCCGCAGACAGAAAGCGTACAAATTGAATCATGGCTAGGGTTCTCTGGCTGAAATTCAGGAAGTCACCACAACGGCGACGGCGCGTAGCATAGCAAACCAGACCGGGAGACCACCTTCACATGATTCATGTCTCAGGCCCTAGAGCTTGAACAGGGTTGTGCACTGACAGAGCCAACACCCGGCAAAACTCTGCCCGCGCACGTGCTGGCGCCGTCGATAGATCACGCTCGGACTCGTTCATGGGTGGCCAATACCGTAAACTGCGGCCTGGCAGCTTCGCGTCGGTCCGGACCAAGGGACGGGGCCCGGAGCGCTTGTTCTATCGCAACAGGAAGTTAGATCCATGACCGATGCCAACATGCACTTCGCTTTTGATGACTGCGGCGCCTGGCCTTTGCCGGATAACCGCGTGCTGGTGCGTAATGCGCGTAGCGGACGACACGCCATTCTGACCCCTGATGTCCATGCGGCGCTGGCCACCTGTACCCGCTTTCAAACGCTGGACGAACACGCGGCGCGCATCGCCAGAACCTTTCCGGCACTGCAGGGACAACAGGCCGCCGTACGGCAGGTTTTGGACTCGGTCCGCAGCGATGGGCTGCTCATTTCGGCGGCCGTGTATGCCACCACCTTGAAGCCGCGCGCACATCCAAACATCAACGTTGATAAACCGGTCGCGGCGGTTATCACCTGGGAGCGCCCGGAAGCCCTGCTGCGTGTACTGGCCTCTATCGAGGAACATGTGGACCTCAACAACCTTGAGCGCCTGCTTGTGATAGACGACAGCCGATCAGCCGACATACAACAGCAAAACCGCGCCTCGGTCAGCGCTTTTGCCGAGCGTGTTGAGGTGCCGGTGCTGTTTATGGGAGCACCGGAGCAGAAAGGGTTTCTGGAGGCCATCGTGCGCCAGCTACCGCAGTTGGAAAACCAGGTGCGCTTTTTGATTGATCGGGAACGCTGGGATGACTACTGGACCAGTGGCCTGGCCCGGACCATGGCCCTGCTGCTATCCGTGGGCCGCCGGCTGCTGGTGCTGGATGACGATGTACTCTGTGAAGTACTGGAGCCGGAACGTGAGCCGGGTGTCGCATTTGGAGACGTGATGCGTAACGCCGACTTCTACACGGACCCGGAAGCCTGGCAAGGACAGCGAGCCCAATCCGGAACCGATCCTTTCCTGCGACACCTAAGCATCCTGGGCTCCGAACTCCAAGATGCCCTGGGCGCGCTCGGCGTGAGTCAGTTCGATAGTGCGGTCTTCAAAAATGCCGAAGCGACCGTCGTGGAACGTTTGCGGCCCGATTCCCGGGTTTTGATTACCGAATGCGGTTCCGTGGGCGATGCGGGCACGCCCAACCTCAACTGGCTGACAGAGCTTCGCGGGGAGTCCTTGGCGCGCCTGATCAAAGACCCTGACACCCTGGCCACTGCGCTACGCGAACGCAATGCCTGGCACGGGCGCCGCATCAGCCATGTGCTACCAAGGGCCAATATGTCGCAGCTTACCGGTCTGGATCATCGTGTCATGCTGCCACCTTATATTCCCATCCTGAGAGGCGAGGACCGGTTGTTTGGCGACATGGTGGAGTTTATGTATCCAGACGACGTCGTGATTGACCAGTCCTGGAGCATTCCTCATCTGCCCTTGCCAGCCAGGCAATGGAAAGCATCTGAACGACATTACGATAGCAGTCAGCCCTTCCCGAGCTTTGCCAAGTCACTGGTGGAGCATCATCAGGGCAGTTCCAGCGCAAAGGAGCCCCTCAAGCGACTCAGCCACCTGGCTCGCTTGTATGACGACCTGGCTGACCGGAGTCATGAGCAGTTAGTCAATCAGCATGAGTCAGAAAGCCTGGGCGCCAAGGCACGAATCTACAGCACCCTTCGCGAGGCACTGACCGCGGCGGGTGACGATGCGCCAGAGGAGTGGCGTGCATTCCTTAGCGAAGCACTGTCACGTTTGAACCAGGAACTGGTTGAAGACCCGGCAGGGCGCACGCTCCGGGGCGATCCTTCCGGGCTGGAAGGTGAGGCGCTCACCACGTGGTGGCGCACATTCTGGCGTGAATTCTCCGAAGCCTTGCGCGCCTGGCCGGCCATTCGCCTCGCTGCCAGCAGGGTTGAAATCTAGCCTGCATCGGTTTTTAGCCATGCAAACCCCGTGATTCATAGGCTTAGAAGGGGCTTTTGGCCCCTAAGCCCGCATGTTTCATGAAAAAAGTACGCTTTTTAGGCATTAAGCCGCAGCAGGCACTCCCTAAGTTATTGATTTTTTGAAAGCTGTGGACAGTTTTGATCAAAAAAGGGTCTAAAGTGCGCTTTAGCCCCCCGAAATACCGCTTCGGCCTGCTGACTCATACCGTCGCCGGGGCACCACGGCCCGGAGGCTGGAAGGCTTAGGCTAATCGCCAGCGCGCGCCGCGCTGGGCGATACACCATTCCATTTCTTATACGCTCGGGAAAATGAGCTCATTTCGGAAAACCCGAGCAGGAAGGTGATCTCGGTCAGCGTCAGCGAGTTGTCCGCCATGTACTGTTCCGCCAAATCCTGGCGCACAGCCTTGAGCAGGGTGCGGAAACTTTCGCCTTCCTGTTTGAGTTTACGGTGCATGGTGCGAGAGGTCATATGCAAGGCATCGGCTACCGATTCGTCACTGATGTTGCCGCAGGGCAATTGCTCCATGATGGCAGCACGTACCCGGTTGGGAATATCGTCCTGATCCAATTTGGCCAGCCGCTGCACAACTATGCGGTCATTCATCTGCGCCAGCACATGATTGGCCGAAGGTAGCGGACGATCCAGGTCGCGGCTGCTGAGCGCCAGTTCGTTGTGCGCCCTGGAGAAATAAACCGGACAGCGAAACAAAGCCTCATAGGGGCGCAAATCTTCCGGCTCCTCGTGGCAAAAACTCACAAACTCCGGATTCAGGTCCGGACCGCCATTCATGCGGCAGAGCGTCACCAGATAAGCCAGTTGCGCATCATCGCGGACGCGCAGATTGAGCGATTCCTCGGCCACCGATATCTGGGCCAGGAAATGGCCATGATCTTCCACCAGATTTAAGGTGCCGCGATCATTCAGAACGCGCACGAAGCGGTGCATGCGCGTCATCGCTGTGCGCAAGGTACTGCTGGCCAGCCAGGCATAGCCCAAGGCGCCGATCTGGGAAGGATGCACCACCTGCGCGGCACGCAGGCCAAAAGCTGGGTCGCCGGTCGCTGCGGCGGCGGCGGCACGAACCTGGTCCAGCTGCTCATAAGAGATACGGGTACCCGGTTCGATTGGCCATTCGACCTCGAGACCTGCTTCACGAAAAAACGCATCCGGGTCCAGTTGGTAGGACTCAATAATGCGCCAAAGGACTCCCACAGAGGGTGCCAGTACGGACATAGTGTTTCCCCCGGTTTGCCGCCCGTCGCGTGTACCACTCCTATTGTGTCGGCGGGTCGGCCATGGGGTCAAATCATTGTCCACTAGAGACAAGCCGCGCTCCGCCCTCATGCCTAAACTGCCCCTCGTTGATTGATGACACGGGCCGTAACAAATGTTTGCGCAGGAACACCACTTGGTCGCCGAGATCGAATTCTGGCGGGAGCTGATCAAGCACCCGGCTGAACACCGGTCAGATGCCGCGCTGGAGCGCATGCATCAGGCGCTGGCCCTGGCAGAGCGAAAGCTGCTGCTGCTGGAGCCGCACCAGGATTCCATGCAAACGTCGCTTGGCCCCGCAGCAGCCCAGGAGCACTGATATGAAAACGATTGCGGAAATGAAAAACATCGCGCGCTTCATTGTGATTGCCTCACTGGTGGCGCTGGGAATGCATTTCCATTCCATGATTTAAACGATGTTCAGGAGTTTGGGGGATAGGCAGGAAACGCCCTCTGCCGACTGTTTTGCCCCGGTGCCCATACTCCAGTGATTTTGATCCCCCCCCCAAAGCATTGGAGGGCACCGGGGCTTCTTTTAAACATGGGCAACGGTTTATGGCCCCGAGGCGAGCACACATTCAGTGAAGCTTCCCCCCCGACACTGAATTTGCTTCGGGGCCACCATAAGGTAGCGCAGAGCCAGCAACTCTGGGCACACCGATGATCCGAACGGGCATCATCGGACCCCATGCGTAGGGCCCTGCGCCCTGCCCGGAAGCGCCCTGTCGGTCCCCTGACAGGGCCTGCCCGCTGAGCAGCAAGTAGCTGTGCTGCTCAGCAAAGCCTCGCAGCGTAATAAGCGGGGTCTACAACGACGGTCTGCAGCAAACGCAGCCAGCTCCACCTGCGGGTGGCGACGTCTATAACCCCGGTGCACTTGCAGTGGTTTCCTCCTCCTTTCTCACTGACACCGCACCGGGGTTTTTTTTATCCCCGTTCTTTGCACCCAACCAAGGGCCCATTCCCGATAGGTCAGAACATGGGATACTGTGCCTGAATTCGTTGGAGTGACTATCCATGGAACTGGATCTGCTCTGGTGGCTGCTCGCTACCGCGCTTGTGATCGGCGGCCTGGCCGGAACGATTCTACCGGCCATGCCCGGCGTACCGATGGTATTCGCCGGCCTGCTACTGGCCGCCTGGATCACAGACTTCGAGCCGGTGGGCATCGGCACCATCGCGGTGCTGAGCATGCTGACGGCGCTGGCCTGGCTGCTGGACTTTCTCGCTGCTGCGTTGGGCGCAAAACAGCTTGGGGCCAGCCCACGTGCCTTCTGGGGCGCCATGCTTGGAGCCATTGGCGGCCTGTTCTTTGGTCTCCCAGGGATCATTTTGGGACCATTTATCGGCGCCGTCACGGCCGAGCTCAGCGGCGGACGCGGGCTCTCGGACGCCGGCCGCGCCGGGCTGGGTGCCTGGATCGGCACGGCGCTCGGTGCCGCCGCCAAACTGGCCATTGCCTTCATCATGGTCGGACTGTTTGTCATCCGCCAGTTCGTGGGCGGTGCGGCATAAAAAAGACCCGGCGTTCAGCCGGGTCAGCAAGAGATGAAACACAACTCAAAGAGGATGTGTACCTAGTAATACGCCGCAGCGGCAAAAAAGTTGCAGACCGGGTGGCTGGCTGTTCAGCCCAGCTCCGCCAGCAGCGCAGAATAATCGGCGGGAATGCGCGCAGAGAGCACGGTCTTATTACGCACCGCGGCCAGCGGGGGCGGCAGCGGCACAGAGCGCGACAGCGCTTCCTCAATGACTTCCGCGAACTTGGCCGGATGCGCAGTGCACAGAAATACGCCCTGTTCGCCGGGCGCCAATTGGCCCTGCAGCGCCTGCCAGCCCAGGGCGCTGTGCGGATCCGCCAGATAACCGGTCGCGTCCAGAGCCCGTAGCGCGTCCAGCGTGTTTTCATCGCTCACTGCCACCGCATGCAGATAGTCTGAGATTGGCATGCCTGCCCGCCGGGCCAACGCTTCCACCCGTGGGAAATTATTAGGCCGGGAAATGTCCATGGCATTGGTGACCGTTGCCACGGTGGCCTCGGGCGCCCAGTGGCCGTCGGCGAGATAGCGCGGCACCGTATCATTCACATTGGTAGCCGCCAGTATGCGCCCCATGGGCAGACCGAGGGCCCGGGCGATACCGCAGGCGGTAACATTGCCAAAATTTCCGCTGGGTACACAGAACACCGGCGTCTGACCCGGCAGGCGTGCCGCCGATTCAAAGTAATAGCAAACCTGCGCCAGCAGGCGGGCCACATTAATGGAATTGGCCGAGTTGAGACCGATGCGTGAGCGCAGCGCTTCATCCTCGAAAGCATCTTTCACCAGCGCCT
>JAOZKI010000010.1:0-12459 GCA_029935455.1 Lysobacterales bacterium
AGCTGTTCAAGGGCAAGGACGATATCAAGGCAGATCTGCTGGACGGCTACCGCTCTTCCGCCCTCGGCCGACGCTATAAGGTGCATCTGGACGGTTACAACATCCTGCCATTGCTCACCGGTGATGAGGAACGCTCGGAGCGGCGGGAGATTTTCTACTTCTCCGACGATGGTGATCTGACCGCCCTGCGCTATGAAGACTGGAAGATCATTTTCATGGAGCAGCGGGTGGAGGGCACCTTACAGATCTGGGCCGAGCCCTTCGTGCCTCTGCGCGTACCGCTGATCTTTAACCTGCGACGCGATCCTTTCGAACGGGCCCAGCTGACCTCCAATACCTACTATGACTGGCTGATCGACCGGGTGTATTTACTGCTGCCCGCGCAGGCCTATGTGGGCAACTTCCTGCGCACTTTCAAAGACTATCCCCCACGTCAGAAGGCAGCGAGTTTCTCCCTGCAACAAGTGATGGAAACTTTGGAGGAGCCAGTGGGAGCCCCCTAAACCGAGAGCCGCGACGGCCGCGCAAGCGCGCGGCAAAGCCGCCATAAAAAAAGCCCGCGAGCGCGGGCTTTTTTTTTGCCTGAGTCGCAGCCTCAGGGACTGGCGCGGAAGGGATAGTTAGCGAACATATCCGCCACCCCCTGGTCAATCGCCGTGCGCAGTTCATCATTGCTCCGGCTGCCATCGACCCGGCCGATAGCCACACCTTCCCACACCATGCGTTTTTCCTGGGCATCAACCATATCGATATTAACGGTACCCTCCGTGTACTGACTTACCTGCGTGGTGGTGCCGCCGCCATAGCCGTACCAGGGGTCATAGAAACCTGCCCGATAACCGTAATAACCACCATAGAAGGGGTCGTTATAGGTGGTCACACGGGTTTTGTCCTGCATCTGCGCCGACACGTTCATGAGCAGATCGGGATCGGGTGAAAGCGTGTAGCCTCGCGCTTCCATCTCACGCGAGATGGCCTGGCGAAACATTTGTCCCAGCAGGCTGGAGTAATTTGGATTCTCAATGCCCATGGGTTTAAAGAAGTTATAGGTTCGGTACTGGCTGAAATCCACACTGGGATCGTAGTCGGACTTGATGGTCGGACCGGAAGCACAAGCGGTGAGCAGGAGCATCAGCGCGCTGGCGATCAAAGCAGAATAAAGGCGTTTCATAGAGTGACTCCGAGAGCAGGTTGTGCCACTGGGGCTGACTTGGCGTAAGCGCCCCGCAGATTGAAGTTCAGACCACCACACGGCGCGTTGGTTCGCAGCGGCCTATCGGGCTGTCTTAACTATACAAAAAAAACGGACCGATTAATGCATCGCGCGCCCCCGGGAACCGTACCAGCCGGGATTCATCATCGCCTGCGGGCCCGCTAAGCACGGCCGCTACTATTGACGTACGTAGACATTGCCATAGATGCCGTAGCTACGGGCACGACGCTCATAGTAGCGCTCCATGCGCTTGATATCGTCCTCGTTTTGTCGGTAAGCCTGCCGTTGGCGTCCTTCAGGCTGACCGGTCTTCGGCACCTCGACGCCATACTGGCGCTGCAGTTCTGCCATGGTGTCCCATGCGCCATCCTCATGACGCGCCCAGCCCTCAACCTCACGGCGATAGACCACCCCATCGGGCCCCGCATAGAGGTCCTTGGCGGCTTGCTGACGGGCGGCCTCCTGGCGGGCAGCCGCGGTCGCGTGCAGTGGCGCGTAATCGTAGCCGGCCCGCGCTGTGTTCGCTGGCGCTACCGCTCTGCCACCGCCGACGGTTTGCGGTGCGGAACTCAATTCCAGGGTTTGCGGCGGAAAGTAAGCGGGGCCGTAAAAATAGGGGTTGGCCCAGGCTGCCGGCCCATAGGTCCAGGGCCAGCGCCAGTAGACGGGACTGCCACCGGGATAGCCCATCCATGACGGATAGGACCAACCCGTGCCCCAAACAACGCGCTGATCACTGACATACATGCCATCGTAGCCCGCCGTGTAGGAAAAACGCGCCTCTCCACTGTCTGCTTCCTGACCCGCCGGACGGAGATAGGTCACGTAGTGGAGCGGATCACTGGGTGGAATAGCAAACAGGGCCTCGGGAACCGACAGCGCCACCTGCCAGGGCCCGGCCAGCGTGGACGCACGGTACCAGGCAGCCTCGTAGGCCAGGTAATAAAAATTGTTGTGCCGTAGCACGGCAAAAGGCGTATTGACCGCGCGCTCCAGTTCGGTACCGGCAATCGGTTCAAAGCGGGGCGCACCAACGAAACCCACCGTTCCGGCCAGCCGGCTATCAACCGCGACACGCTGACTGCGCGGCAAGGTCGCTTCCAGATAGGCCGCCCGATGCTCGCTGGTACCGGCTACTGCCTGGCGCACATGCGCCCGGCCATCACTGGCTGGAATCAGGGAGAAAGCCTCTGGCAGCGTCCGCACATAGCGCCAGGGACCCTCAAAATCGGCCGCAGAAAACCAGCGCCCGGCGGTTAGGAAATACCAGTGGTCCTGCCAACGGAACAAATCACTCTCGCTGTTGCTCACCACTTTCAGTCCACCGGTAGCCTCAATTTCCTGCAGGCGCGGCGGCCCATCTAACTGGATCAGCTCGGTCGCCTCGAGACTGACCAGCAGGGACGCGGGCTGTGCCAGCGGTGCCCGTGCCGGCAGGACGTCCTGCAGTTCAGGCCAGGCCGCCAGGGCCGCAAAGCCGTCAGGCAGATCCGTCACCGTTTGCCAGGCACCGGAGGCCAGCAGCGTGCTGCGCTGCCAGGTGGATCCATTGAGCACAAAGTAGGCGCGCGAGAAGTCATCGTAGAACAGCATCCAGTCCGTATTAACCACTCGCTTGAGCCCGGTGCCGCTAATGGGCGCCAAAAGGGGTTGCTGATCAATCAGCAGCAGTTTCTGCGGTTGCTCACTGACCACGATCCGCGGCGGCTCGTTACGAAAGGCATCGCCCCAGCGGTCGGATTCCGGCAGCGTAAAATCCTCAGCCAGCAATTGCAGCAGCTCGTCCAGCAGTACCTGCTGGGGTTCCTCGCGCACCGCGCGGCGGGCCAGGGCCTCGACTTCGGCGGGCACATGGGGGACGGAAAAGTTGCTGGCCAGCACCTCTTGATCGGTCAGGGTCACATGACGCCGATCATGATCAATGGTGCTGTTGGCGCGGCCGCGCACGGCCCCAACCCACAGCTGCTCGCCGCGCGTCACCTCAACGGGAATCCAACCTTCGACCACCGCGCTATCTGTCCAGCGATCAATCACCGGGCGATGGATGGTCAGCACCATGCCGTCTGCCGTCACTTCCAGCGGATACTTCAGTTCGGCAGCGGTCGCCAGCAGCGGCAGCAGGAGCAGGCAGATCAGAAATTTTTTCATGGTCGGTAATATCCCGTTGCGTGGGTCATGCATCATAGGCAGGTTTGCATGCAAGGCCAATGGGCATCGCCGCCGAATCATCTTGCTAAGCGTTCAACTGGCGGCGGAAACGGCAGCTTCCCAGAGCTCTGCCACAGCCTGATAGAGCACTGAAAACTCAGCCAGACGAGGGCCGTCAATAGGCTGACCCCACCCTTCGAACAGGGCCTCACGGGCCTCGTTAGTCAGTGACTCCTGTGTCAACAGCGCAGCCAGATCAAACAGGGGATCTCCCAGCGCCGCATATTCCCAGTCAATCAGACATTGAGCGGCCCGGACATTCAGCAGGTGCGGATCGTGATGACACAAACACCAGGGGGCATCCTGATAGAGATCCCGGGCCTGATCGCTCAGCGATTGCGCACGGCCGTGCGCCGCATGCGTCCCCACACAGGAGGCATAGCGATTCAGTATGGCGGGCAAATCCATGACTGGAAGGTCGACATCCGTGATCGCATGCACCGCCGCCAGCAACTTGCCGACTGCCTTTACATGGACCGGCGCACGTCGCGCTTCCGCAGGAGTTACTTGCTCTGGCACATAGTGGCTCACGAGAATCCCGCGCGCCGGATCGGCAAACACCACCTGCGGTGCCAGCTGCTGCTGTGCCGCGCGCCGCTGACAGCGAACTTCATTGGCGCGGCTCAGGCCAAGCGCCCTGACCAGGGCACGATCAATGCGCAGTACCAGCGACTGCGCGTCCCGATCCAGACGCCAACTATCACTACTGGGTCCCCGCCCCAGCCGGGCGCCGAGAGTGGCCCCGGCCAGCTCCGGCAGCTCATTGATCAGCGCCGCTGCTTCAGTCATTTGCGACCATGCTGGCGCGCCACTGGCCATAGCCAATCACCACCAGCACCAGATACAGCACGAAGAGCGCAGCGGTCAGCGCGAGACCCTGCGCCGCATAAAGATAAATGGACACGGCATCTATCACGAACCAGTAGTGCCAGTTCTGCAGGATCTTGCGTGCCACCATCCAGGTGGTGACGATGGCGCCTGTGGCGACCAGCGCATCCAAATAGGGAAAGGCGGCGTCACTGTAAGCAGCCAGCAAGGCACCGCCGGCCACTCCCGTCAGGCCGATGAACAGCAGGGCCTGCAGATGCTGGCGCAGACGCCAGGAGCTTACGGCCAGCTCACCGGTGGTCGAGCCACGCCGCCAGTTTCGCCAGCCGTAAATCGCCATGGCCATGTAAAAAAGCTGCAGCACGGACTGCATGTAAAGCCGCGCCTCAAACATCAGCACCAGATAGATGGCCGCGCTGGCAATGGCCGCCGGCCAACACCAGACCCGCTGGCGAATCGCCGCCAGCAGATAGACCAGCGCCAGCACCACAGCCAGCAACTCCCAGCCGGACATGGCCCGCCAACCGTCACCCAGCGTTGCCAGCAGATCACCCAAGGCGCGGCGCCTCCTCAATCGCCAGGGGACGATTGATCAACTTGCTGACCAGAACGAAGGGTTGCTCTCTGGCCAGCAAGGTCCGGCCCGTATCAGTGAGCGCGGCCATGACCTGATCATAGGGTCCGCGCAACTGTGTGCTCATGGCGTTGACCCGCAGCTCAAGTGCTTCAAAGCGCTGCAGGGCCTGTATGAATTCGATGATCGGTGCTTCGAGCACCTCGGCGCCGGGGTCCGCAAGCGGATACAGGGACAGTTCCATGGTGACAATCAGAGGGCTTTGCATGCAATTAACCTGATTCGAATAGGCGCCGGCGCGACAGTGGCGAAGGAGGCGCCGGCGGCGCATTCAAGGCCGGGTTTTGTGTGCGCGAGTTTAGCATGGCTGTTACCATCGAAACTGGTCCCGTGGACGTCATGCCATGCCCCAGCCCTGCTCCCTTCGCGTCCGTCTTTGCCATGGTTTGCTGCTGCTTGGCTTGCCTTTCGCAGCGGCACAAGGTGCCGACAGTTGCCGCCCGCTGCAGGAACTCGAACGCCCCGTCGTGGGCCTTGCCCTGGGCGGTGGCGGCGCTCGCGGCTACGCCCACATCGGTGCGCTGCAGGCCCTGGAGGAATTGCGTGTGCCTGTGGACCTGGTCGCCGGTACCAGTATGGGGTCAATCATCGGTGGCCTGACGGCGACCGGCATGAACCCCGCAGAAATCCGCGACGTGGTGGAGAAAATCGACTGGGACGATGTCTTTGACGACGAGACCGATCGCAAAGACCAGCCTGCGCGGCGCAAGCGGGTCGATGCCATCGGCCTCTATGGACCCAAGCTGGGCGTAGGCCGGGACAACAAGCTCCTTCCCTCCGGCTTTGTCGGTGGGCAGAAAATTCTCCTGCTGATGGAGAACCTCACCTCTCAGCGCGTCCACGTCGATCGCTTTGACCAACTCCCCATCCCTTTCAAGGCCGTGACCACCAACATCGTCAACGGTGAGATGGTGCTGATGGCTAGCGGCTCCCTGTCCGACGCCATGCGCGCCAGCATGTCCGTGCCCGGGGCGTTTGATCCGGTGCTCAGTGATGACCGTCTGCTGGTGGATGGTGGCCTGGTGCGCAACCTGCCCATTGATGTGGTGCGTGCCATGGGCGCGGACAAGGTCATTGCGGTCGATGTGGGCACACCGCTACGGGATGCGCCCAATATCACCAATGTGTTGAACGTGCTGGAGCAGATGACCAGCCTGGCCATTGTGCAAAATACGCAGCAGCAGATAGAAGACATGCTGCCCGGAGATATCCTGTTGCGACCTGCGCTTGGCAATGAAGTGACCTCGTCCAGCTTTGACCGCTTCGACGTCGCCATACCACTCGGCTACGAGGCCACCATGGCGCAGGCAGAGCAACTGGCGCCGCTGGCGCTGAGCGAGGCCGACTACCGCGCCTATCGCGCTGCGGTCGAACGCTGTGTCAGCGGGCCACCTCGAGTAGATTTCGTGCGCTTGAACAACCGCTCGCGCTTCGATGATGCGGTGCTCAAGAACTACATCAGCATTCAACCGGGGCAACAGCTGGACATTGCCCAGCTGGAAGATGATTTACGACGCATCTATGGTCTCGGATTCCTGCGCGTGGCGCGCTACGACGTGGTGGAAGATGGTCCGGAAATCGGACTGGAAATCACCGTCGAGCAGGATGATCGCGGCGCCGACTTTATCGAGACAGGACTGACCCTTTCCGGCGACAGCCGCGGCACCTCCATCAACCTGCAGGCGGGCTATCTGAAGACCGATCTGGACGGTCGCGGCTCTGAATTCAGGACCGCCGTGCAGGTGGGCAATGATCTTGGCCTGCTTGCTGACGTTTACAAATACCTGGACGATGGGCAGCGCTGGAGTTTGAACCCGGTCATCTCCGCCTCACGACGGGATGTGATCGTCTATGACCAGAACGGCCGCTCGCTGGCCACTGCGGAGGTCAGTGACTACGGCATCGGGTTTTTTCTCGGCTGGGATATCGGGCGCTACGCCAACATCAGTCTGGGTGCGGAGACCTTCCGCGGCGATACGAAAGTTGTCGTGGGTCCGGAGCGCTTGAAGGAGCCCTTTCGCGGCGGTGAATGGCAGGCCAGCCTGCTCCTGGACCGGCTGGACGATCTCTACCTGCCCCGCAGCGGTTCCCTGCTGCGGCTGGAGTACGCCATTTCCGACGACGCACTGGGAGCCGATACGGAGTTCTCGCAGTTTCGTTCCCAGCTGTTCACCAGCAAAACCCTGGGACGACACAACGTGCTTGCCTTTGGCCGCTACAACACCACCACGGACAAACGGGCGCCGCTCTATGCCCTGTTTACCGGTGGTGGCTTCCTGAACATGTCAGGCTTCGAGCCTAATGAACTGGTGGGGCAGCACTACGGCATGGTCGGTCTGGGCTACCGCTATCAGGTCCTGGACAGCGGCTATCTGCCCGGCTACCTGGGAGGCTCCATTGAATATGGGCGCGCGGCAGATCGGCGCGGGGATCTGTTTGATGACGGCATTCTGAATGGCAGTGTCTACTTCGCCTACGACACACCCCTGGGCCCGCTTTATCTGGGCTGGGGCTGGAATGATGAGCGCAGCGGCCTGATTTTCCTGCGCCTGGGCGCGCTACTTGGCAGTACCAACATCGGCCGCCGCTAACGCGTGAGCTAGCCCTTGGCCCGCTCCTCAAGAATCGCGACGGCGGGCAGGGTCTTGCCTTCCACATATTCCAGAAAGGCCCCGCCACCGGTAGATATGTAGCTCACCTGGTCCGCAATATTAAACAGGCCAATCGCTGCCAGGGTGTCACCACCGCCGGCGATGCTGAAGCAGTTGGAATCGGCAATGGCCTCGGACACGGCCTGGGTGCCGGGCCGGAACGCATCGAACTCAAACACGCCCACGGGACCATTCCAGATCACGGTGCCGGCGCCCCAGATGATGTCCGCGTAGTCCGCGGCCGCCAGCGGACCGATATCCAGAATCATCTCATCCGGCTGCACCTCATCGAGGCGACGCACCAGCGCCGGCGCTTCCGCGCTGAAGGATTTTGCCACGCGCACGTCCTTGGGAATGGGAATGTGCCCGCCCTGCTCATGGGCCAGACGAATCAGCCGCTGCGCTTCCGGAATCAGATCCGGTTCATAAAGCGATTGCCCCACCTCATGGCCCGCCGCAGCAATAAAGGTGTTGGCAATGCCCCCACCGACAATCAATTGATCGCAGCGCTGCAGCAAGGCCTCGATCACCGTTAGCTTGGAAGACACCTTGGACCCGCCAACAATCGCCAGCAGCGGTTTTTCCGGCGCTTCCAGAGCCGCCTTCAAGGTCTCAATTTCCCGCACCAGCAGCGGTCCGGCACAGGCCTCGGGTGCATAGCGTGCAACGCCCTCGGTGGAGGCCTGGGCCCGATGCGCGGTGCCGAAGGCATCCATCACGAACACATCGCACAGGGCCGCCATTTTTTTACTCAGTTCCGCATCGTTGGCTTTCTCGCCGGGATTGAAGCGAACGTTTTCACACAGAACCACAGCGCCCGCTTCCATCTCAACGCCATCCAGCCAATCCCGCTCCAGCCGCACGGGTCGCTGCAGCAGCTCTGCCAGGCGCTCGGCTACCGGCGCCAGGGAAAATTGCGATTCAAACTCTCCCTCCGTCGGACGCCCGAGGTGGGACATGAGCAATACGGAAGCCCCCGGCTGCTCCAGCACCTGCAGGATGGAAGGTACCGCAGCGCGGATGCGCGCATCAGAGGTGATCGCGCCGTCACGAATCGGCACGTTCAGGTCTTCACGCATAAGAACCCGCTTGTGCGACAGGTCTAGATCGGTCATATGCAGGCAGTACATGGTGCGTCTCCGATGGCGGAAATGCCCCGGCATGCAGCCGGGGCGGCTTGGAATCAGGCCTTAACCAGAGCCAGCGTGGTGTCCAGCATGCGGTTGCTGAAGCCCCACTCATTGTCGTACCAGCTCAGGACTTTGACCAGATTTCCTTCCATCACGCGGGTCAGGCCGGCATCGAAGACGGAAGAATGAGGATCGTGGTTGAAGTCGATAGAGACCAGGGGCTTGGCGTTGTAGCCGAGCACACCCTTGAGTTCACCCTCAGCGGCGGCCTTCACCACACTGTTGACCTCTTCCACCGTGGTGTCACGGCTGGCCACAAAGCTCAAATCAACCACCGACACGTTGATGGTTGGCACGCGCATGGAGAAACCGTCCAGCTTGCCATTCAGCTCTGGCAGCACCAGGCCCACGGCCGCAGCAGCACCCGTCTTGGTGGGGATTTGACTGCCGGTTGCAGAACGGGCGCGGCGCAGATCGCTGTGGAACACGTCGGTCAGCACCTGATCATTGGTGTAGGCATGAATCGTGGTCATCAGGCCCTTCTCGATGCCGATCGCGTCGTGCAAGACCTTGGCCAGCGGTGCCAGACAGTTGGTGGTGCAGGAGGCGTTGGAGATCACCTCATCGCTGGCACGCAGCGAGCTGTCGTTGACACCAAAGACCACGGTGTTGTCCACGTTCTGGCCCGGTGCGGACACGATCACCTTCTTGGCACCAGCAGCCAGGTGTGCGCCCGCCGTTTCCTTGCTGCGGAAAAAGCCGGTGCATTCGTGCACCACTTCAACGCCGAGTTCAGCCCAGGGCAGCTTGGCCGGATCACGCTCCGCGTAGACCTTGATGCGGTCGCCGTTGACGATCAGATCGCCACCATCGACCGACACCTCGCCGGGGAACTTGCCATGCGCCGTGTCGTACTGGGTCAGATGTGCGTTGGTTTCCGCATCACCCAGGTCGTTGATCGCAACAATCTGGATCTCGTCGGTACGGCCATATTCGTACACAGCACGCATGATGTTGCGGCCGATGCGGCCGTAGCCGTTGATGGCGACTTTCACTGCCATGGTCTTGCTCCTCTGTTAGTCAGAATTCAGGGTGTCGCGAACGGCGTCACAGACAGCGTCCACGGTCAGCCCGTAGTGTTTGAACAGCACGCCGGCCGGTGCCGATGCGCCAAATTGATCCACGCCGATCACCTTACCGCGATCGCCAACGAAACCACGCCAGTAGGACGTGACACCCGCTTCCACAGCCACCCGGGCCGGGATCGCCGGCGGCAGAATATAATTCCGGTATTCCTCATCCTGGGCCAGAAAACGCCCCGTGTTGGGCATGGAAACCACCCGCACGGACGTGCCCTCGGACTCCAGCCGCTCAGCCGCCTCCATGGCCAGCTTGACCTCCGAGCCGGTAGCAATGATCACCGCATCGGGCGTACTGTCCGTGCCGCGCAGAATGTAGGCACCGCGCTGAATCTCGCCCACGGTCGCCGTATCGCGGGCCTGCTTGGGCAAACCCTGACGGGTCAACACCAGCGCATGGGGGGCCGTGCGCTCTTCCAGAGCGACCTTCCAGGCCACCGCCGTTTCCACGGAGTCACAGGGACGCCAGACGGACAGGTTGGGAATCAGCCGCAGACTCGCCACGTGCTCAACCGGTTGATGCGTCGGCCCATCTTCGCCGAGGCCAATGGAATCATGGGTGTAAACATGGATATTGTGGGCCGGGATTAATGCCGACATGCGCACGCCGTTGCGCGCATAGTCAGAGAACACCAGAAACGTTGCGTTGTAGGGTACGAACCCTCCGTGCAGGCCAAGACCGTTACAGATGGCCGTCATGCCAAATTCGCGCACGCCGAAATAAACGTAGTTGCCGTCACGCGTGCCGTCCATGACGTCCACACTGCCCTTCCAGATCGTGTTATTGGAGCCGGCCAGGTCTGCGGAACCACCAATCAACTCGGGCAGCAGAGGGCCGAAGGCATCCAGCGCCAGCTGGGAGGACTTGCGCGTGGCCACATCATCACCGGCCGCCTGCAACTCGGCAATGACCGCGTCCGTGTGCTCGGCCCAGTCGGCCGGCAGATCACCGTTCATGCGGCGCTCGAATTCAGCCGCTTCTTCCGGATAGGCGCTGCGGTAGACGTCCATGGCCTCACACCAGGCCGAGTCCGCAGCGGCACCAGCCGCCTTTGCGTCCCAGGCCTCCATGTGGTCCTGCGGTATTTGAAAGGGCTCGTGGTCCCAGCCCAATGCCGCCCGCGTCAGGGCAATTTCTTCATCACCCAGGGGCGCACCGTGGGAGGAGGCTTTGCCCTGCTTATTGGGAGAACCAAAACCAATGACCGTACGGCAGCAGATGAGCGTGGGGCGTTCCGTCTCCGCCTTGGCCGTTTCAATAGCCTGCTGGATTTCTTCAGGATCGTGCCCGTCCACGTGACGAATCACCTGCCAGCCATAAGCCTCAAAGCGCGCTGGCGTGTCATCACTGAACCAGCCCGTCACTTCACCATCGATGGAAATGCCATTGTCATCCCAGAAAGCAATCAGCTTGCCCAGCCCCAGCGTGCCAGCTAATGAACAGGCTTCGTGCGACACCCCTTCCATCAGACAGCCGTCACCGAGAAACACCCAGGTGCGGTGATCAACGATGTCATGGCCGTCCCGGTTAAAACGCGTGGCCAGCACTTTCTCCGCCAGCGCCATGCCCACCGCGTTAGCAATACCCTGCCCTAATGGACCGGTGGTGGTCTCAACACCCGGTGCCTCACCATATTCCGGGTGCCCGGGCGTTTTCGAATGCAACTGGCGAAAGTCTTTCAAATCGTCGCGGGAAATATCGTAGCCACTTAAATGCAGCAGGGAATAAAGCAGCATGGAGCCGTGACCGTTGGACAACACAAAACGGTCTCGGTCCCACCAGGCCGGATTGGCCGGATTGTGTTTCAGGTGGTCGTTCCAGAGAACTTCAGCGATGTCGGCCATGCCCAAAGGCATACCGGGGTGTCCGGAATTGGCGCGCTGAACAGCGTCCATGGACAAGGCGCGAATCGCGTTGGCCAGATCTTTACGGGTAGGCATGGGATTGTGCACTCATTCGGTCGGGCTTTTGCATACCCGAAATAAAAGGGAATTTTCGCGTGTTGACGGCCGCGGGGCAAGAGCTGAAGCCCGCAATTAAGACCAGCTGTCGAGTCCTATGCCGGGGTATCAAAGCGATACCCCGACCAACAACGGCCCTGGAAGCGTCGTACCGTCAGGCACGCGTGCGTTCTAGACGGCCGGCTTTAAGGTCTGCCCAGTAGCGGTCCAGCTCCCGCTTAACCACCGGCAAGAGGAAATAACAGCCGAGCAGGTTCGGGAAGGCCATGGCGAAAATCATGGCATCCGAGAATCCGATCACAGCCCCCAGCTGCATGCTGGAACCGATCACCACAAAGGCCAGGAAAAGGAACTTATAGGTGTAGTCAGCGGCACGGCTTTCCCCAAACAAATAGGTCCAGCACTTCAAACCATAGTAGGACCAGCTGATCATGGTAGAGAAAGCAAACAGCACCACCGCGACGGTCAATATCCAGGGGAACCAGCTGATGGAAGACTCGAAGGCTGCGGAGGTGAGTTGTACGCCGGCCGAGGGGTCAACGCTAGGATCCCAGGTGCCGGTAATAATGATGACCAGCGCCGTAATGGTGCACACCACCACCGTATCCACAAAGGGCTCATAGAGCGCCACGATGCCTTCCGTTACCGGTCGTTTGGTTTGCACGGCGCTAAGCGCAATAGCGGGGGACCCCAC
>JAOZKI010000010.1:12469-25093 GCA_029935455.1 Lysobacterales bacterium
ACCCACCCCGGCCTCGTTCGAAAACGCGGCCCGCTGAAAGCCCTGCAACAGCACCCCGATAAAACCACCGGCAATGCCCTCCGGGCTGAAGGCTCCGGCAAAAATCGCCGCGAAGGCGGCCGGCACGGCAGTGATGTTCGCCAGGATGATGATGACACCGGCCGACACATAGACCACCGCCATTAACGGCACGATGCGGGAGGTTACGCGAGCAATCCCCTTGATACCGCCAATAATCACCATGCCGACCGCGGCCGCCACCACGATGCCAAACAACCAGCCTTTGCCGGCCAGCCAGCTGGCCTCGCCACCGGTGACATTCACCAGCTGCGCAAAGCTCTGGTTGGCCTGAAACATATTGCCGCCGCCAAATGAACCGCCGATACAGAAGATGGCAAACAGCACGGCCAGCACCTTGCCGAAGCGCGCGAAGTTCGGTCCCCGTTCCGCCAAACCCTTGGACAGGTAATACATGGGACCGCCGGAGACCGTGCCATCCGGATACTCGTTCCGGTACTTCACCCCCAGCGTGCATTCGGTGAACTTGGATGACATGCCCAGCAGACCGGCCAGGATCATCCAGAAAGTCGCCCCGGGTCCGCCCAGAGAGACGGCGATGGCAACTCCGGCAATGTTACCCAGCCCAACGGTCCCCGACAGGGCGGTGGCCAGCGCCTGAAAGTGCGTCACCTCTCCGGCCGCCTCTGGATCGTTAAAATCGCCACGCACCAACTGGAAGCCGTGTTTCATGGCGCGCAGATTGATGAACCGGAAGTAGAAGGTGAAGATGGTGGCCGCCACAATCAACCAGGCCAGCACGAAGGGGATGTTCACCCCCGCCACGGGAAAGGTGGAAAAAATAATGGCCGTTACCCAATCAGCAGCCGGCTGGACGGCCGCGTTGATACGCTCATCGAGGCTCTGTTGAGCCATTGCTGGTGTCACCAGCAGCCAGGCAAGCAGTGCCGTGCAAACAGTTTTATGGTTTTTCATGCTCATTGAATTCCTTGCTAGGGCACCACGGTGACAGGACGATCAACCAGCTGCACCACGTGGCTGGCAACACTGCCAAAAAGCTGGGACAAGCGGGTTGATCCGCGGCGGCCGATAACCAGACAGGTCACCTCATGCTTACGCGCGAGGCGGTCCAGGGTCTGAGCCACATTGCCGTGACGCACCAAACCTTCCGCCGCTACCCCAGCGGCTTGCAAACGGGCCAATACCGGCTCAATCACCTGCTCCTGGGCGCGCGCCATTTCCTGCTCACGCCGCGCATGCCGCCGCTCGTTTTCTTCCGCGGTACTGAAAGAAAAGGGCGACCATTCAATAACAAAAACCGCCAGAATCCGACCCTGATTCGATTGCGCTCGTGCCAGCGCATAGTCCAGGGCTCGCTCGGCGCAAGGACTGCCGTCCACACCCACTAGATAGACCGGTTGCATGCCTCTCTCCCTTACGTGTCAGCGCGCTAGTCTAGCCCAAGATTCAGCCGCGCGTTTGCGACCGGTGCCACCGGCCCGGGCGATTTTGCGCCAGATGGTCTCCTGTGGCCTGCCACAGCGCGCGCATTTCACCACAGTTTGCTAGACTTAATGGGTGGAAGTACCGCATCGACCATTGGGAAGAGGGAAACACCGCCGCCATGCATGACCTGCGTTCCAGCATCGCAGCAACAGGAGTCCGCGCCGTAAAGGCCGCGGCGCTGTGCGCGCTTATCTGGCCAACGCTGTCATCTGCACAAAGCGCTAACGCCACCGAGCGCGGTGACCTGTTGGCACTCAGCTCTGAACCTGCGCTGTTCTCTCTGCTTCCCGAGCCAGATACCCGGGACCTCGCGCGCCCCATGCCAGTGACCACCCCGCTTAGCCAGCAACTGCTGGGCAGCAACCAGGTGGGGCCCAACAGCTCCCTGCTGCGCCGGGCGTCGGCCATGAATTATGACGCCAACGAGGGTCTGAGCTTCGGCGCCGCCATTGATTTGCAGCAGGCCGGCGACTTCCAGTCACTGGGCAGCATTCAGTGCATCAATGGCACCCTGGATGCGGTCTCCTACCGCGCCTCCCAGTGCTATTTCATTGATGGGCCCGCGAGCGCGAGCGGCAGCACGGTTAGTCTCGGTGGCAGCTATCAACTGGGAGAGGATGCACGGGCCGCCCTGAACCTCTACCAGGAACGCAGCACCATCAGCCAGCAGCCCGGCAATCGGTTGGATCCGGCGCAAGCCTCTGCCTTGCTGGACCCTCGACGCGGCGCGGCGGCCCTGCCGGGCAACCGAATCTTCGGCGAACTCAATCCCGTAAGCCTGGGATTGCAAAATGCACAAACCGAGCGGATCGGCGTTGATTTGGAATTTCAGGTTGGCTTTTCCACCGATCAGGCCGGCGATCTGGTGCTCGGCCTGCAACTCACACGCGTTCTGGACAGCGGTGTTGAAGGCGTTTTCTATACCACCCCTGGCGTGCGCAACTGGACCATTGCGGAACCCTATGACGCGGCCCGACTGAGTCTGGGCTGGCAGTTGGGGAGCTTCGCCGCTGGCATTGACAGCTATTATCGCTCACCGATCAGCTTCCTTGACCAACCGGCCATCGACAGCAGCGCCAGCTTCGACGTCCACTTCACCTGGCGCGCGCCCTGGAATGCCAGCGTGTCAGTTGGAGCCAGCAACGTGCTCGGCGCCAGCAAGCAAGAGAGCGCCGGCAGTGAAGCGAATTTAAACGTAGATCCCTTCGAATCCATCTACGGGCGCATTCCCTACGTGCGCTATAAGCAAGACCTCTGAACCGCGTCGCCACCGATCCTATGATCATGATCGTGAACCACCGGCCAGGCGTCGTGGCTGGGCGCCAACGGCATGAGGCAAGCCGCGAACCGCACCCATCATGACCACAAGGACCGCTACGAATCCGCTCGCCGAAGCCGAACAGGCGCTGTCCCAGGGTGACTTTGAGCGCTGCGTGAGTCTTTGTAATACGCACCTAGGTCGCGATGCTGTCAGCCTGCAGGCACACCTGCTGCGCGGTCTCGCCAGCAACCAACTTGGCGCCCTGGAGCGAACCATCGATGACCTGGTTTTCGTCCTGGAGCGGGATCAGGAGCAAGCGCACGCGCGGCTGGCGTTGGCTCAGGCCCTGCGCAAGAGCGGTCAGCAGGAAGCGGCTTTGCTACAACTGCAAGCGCTGCTACAGCACGCGCAGTTGCGGCCTCACGCGCTGTTTGAAGCAGCACGCGCCAACCGCAGCCTTGGGCGCGCGTCAGCAGCGATCGCGCACTATCACACGCTGTTGCAGGAGCAGCCTCAGCACGCTGACGCGGCCGCCAATCTGGCCGCGTTACTGGAAAAGACCAACGCGCTGGATGACGCGCTGGCCTGGGCCGATCATGCGCTGCGCATAGCGCCGGCCAACCGTTCCGCCCAGCTGACCCGAGCCGCCTGCCTGCGCAGACTCGGGCATCTGGAAGAAGCCGCCGGATTCTTACAGGCCATGCTGACCGAATCCATGCCGCCCATAAGCGAGATCATTGCCACCAGTCAATTGGCCCAATGTATGGACCGGCTGCAGCGCTATCCAGAAGCCTTTGCGCTATTCAGCCGCGCTAATGCGCTACAGCAGGCGCATGATCCAGCCTATGGATTGGACCATACGGGACCCTACGGGCTGGCCATGGCTGATTTTTTGCGCGACTGGCTGCGCAGCCACCCACCGGCTGACTGGTCACCCACGCCCGCTGATGAGCGGACAGCGCCCGTTTTCCTGTTGGGATTTCCCCGCTCAGGGACCACCTTACTTGACCGCGTACTCACGGCCCATCCGCGCCTGGCGGTTATTGAAGAGCGGGAACTGTTTCTGGAGATTCGACGGCGCTGGATGTCGCGCGAGACGTTCCCGAACTTTCAGCACATGAGCGCAAAGGATATCGCGCAGGCACGCCGCATCTACCGTGCCGCCAGAGCCGATGCCTGTCGCGATACTGATGCACAACTGCTGGTCGACAAGTTGCCCCTGAACAGTATGTACCTGCCGTTGATCCACCGATTGTTCCCGGAGGCCCGGGTGATCTTTGCGCAGCGTGACCCACGCGACGTCTGCCTGAGCTGCTTTTTCCAGACCTTTGAACTGGTAGGTGCCATGCCCTACTTCCTGCAGCTTGATACCACGGCGGCTTTCTATGCCGCGGTGATGCAACAAGCACAGGAAGCTCTGGACGCGCTTCCTCTCGCACACCTCACGGTGCGCTATGAGGATGTGGTGGGCAACCTTGAACACGAGACACGCCGGATCACCGAATTTCTGGGCCTTGACTGGGACCCCGCCATGCTGGCCTATCGCGAGCACCAGAAGAGCACCGTCATCAACACGCCCAGCTACCAACAGGTCAGCGAGCCGATCTATCAGCGTTCCATAGGTCGTTGGCAGCACTACCGGGAAGAACTCGCTCCGGTGCAAGACAAACTCGATAGCTGGGCCGACAGGCTGGGTTATCCGACCACTTGGCAGTAGCTTCACCCACAGACCCTGCTCATGGGATAATAGAGCCATCCGCCCCGGTTAGGGGCCGTGCCAGCAAGGAAAATCAAGCTAACATGAAGACGTCCATTGCCCTGTTCGCCATCGCTGTGCTGAGCGCAGCCGTTTTCGCCAATGCCCAGCAGGGCTTCTCCACCATCGAAGAGCGCATGACCGGCAAAGAGTTTACGGCCGCTGGCCTGGACAAGCTCTCCGACGAAGAGCTCAGCGCGCTCAACGAGTGGTTGCGCGCACGTTCTGTAGCGACGCTGGAGAATGAAAACCGTACCTACACGGATACGCGCGGGTTTGAAAACCAGACCATGGCTGGCCTTAACAGCTCCGACGTTATGGCCCGGGTGAAAGGCAATTTCTCGGGCTGGACCGGTGACACGGTGTTCGAGTTGGACAATGGCATGATTTGGGAGCAGGCGGAAGACAGCACCTTCTACATTTCACCCACCACCGATGCGGTGGTCGTCATTGAGAAAGGGGTCTTCAATTCCTGGCGCTTGCGGGTCGATGGCTACAACAAGACCGTCCGCGTTCGCCGGGTCGAATAGACCGCCTCCGGCCGCCTTTAATGCGTCTTCAAGGCGCGTTTTGCCGAAAACAGAAAAGCCCGTACGACCACATAGGCAACCGAACCAATCGCTACCAGTAGCAGCGGACCGGTGGACGGGGTCAAGTCCAGATCCGAAGCCTCATAGAAATACCACCCGGCCGCAGCCAATAGCACCGAGATGGCCGCATAGCTGGCCATTTTTAAGCGGTAAATGCGATCCCGAAGACGCCGACGGGACAGTTCTGACAATTGCTCATCCGTTAATTCACCGCGCTCAGCGCCACAGTTCGGGCAAACAGTTGCTTTACTCGACATGGGCTTACGGCAGCTCGGGCAGTTGATGATCACGACGTGTTTCCTGCGCAGAAGACGGCAAAAGGTATCACGGCCATAAGCCGGCGTCAGCCCGAAGCCTTACCGAAGAAATGCAGCGTGGCACGAAGACCGCCCTGCTGCCGGTTGGCAAAATGAATCTGCCAACCGTAGAGTCGGCACAGGCGCTTCACAATGGCCAAGCCCAAGCCGGACCCCTTGCCCTCGGCGCGCGCGCCACGGAAATGACGATCCATGACCCGCGCCAGTTCCTCCTCCGGAATACCCGGTCCGGTATCTTCAACGGTCAGCTGACCATCGCTGATGGTGACCACAACCTCCCCTTCTGCGGTGTAGCGCACAGCGTTACTGACCAGGTTGCCAATGGTCACCGCAAGCACCGATTCAGGCGCGATCACGCTGAGCTTGGCCTGCTCCAGCAGGCGCAGATCCAAGGGACGGTTTTCCAGCAGGGGGCGATGCATTTGCATCACATCCTCAGCCACGCGCGCCACATCATAGGACCGACTGTCCTCGTGGGTTCCGCGCTCGGAGCGAACCAGGTGCAGCAAAGCGGTCGTGATATCCGTTGACTGACGCGCAGCCCGGGCAATACGCAGCAGACGATGGCGCGTGCGACTGGGGAGGTCTTCCTGAGCCAACAGCAATTCCGTTGCCCCGCTAATCACGGCCAGGGGCGTTCTGAGCTCGTGACTGACATCGGCGTTGAACTCTCGATCGCGCTCAACCAGATGCACCATGCGTTCCGCGTAGGAATCCAGCGCGGCCGCCAACTGCCCCACCTCGTCATCCGCAAAGCGTTCAGCGAGACGCTGATTGGGAGTGTGTTGCTCCAAATGCTCCAAACGACCGGCCAATTCCGTAACCGGCTTCATCACCCGACTGGATGACCATAGACCAATGGCAAGTGACAGCAGGGAAAACAGCAGAACCACGCCGAGCAGGGCCCAGATCAACTGTTTTGTCAGTCGGCTGTTGTCGGATACGTCATAGGTCAGAAACGCCCATAGGTCATCGTCTTTACGCACGGCCGCCTTGAACGCCACGCCACCAATGGTCACGTCATGCACGCCGGTTTCCAGCGAACGGACCTGTGCAGCGACACTACGGTTCGGGTCACCAGGGCGCGTCACATAGCCCTGAATGCGGGTATAGAAAGGTTCCACCACGCTGGGGTCGTCACGTAGCTGCGCCACGTAGTCGTCGAGTTCCTGCTCCAGCGTGGCTCCGATCAGCTGGTCTTCCAGATAGTTCTGCAGCGTCAGCACGCTGATCGCGAGCAGACCACTGAGCAAGGTACCCAGCAGCAAAAAGGACAGGATAATGCGGCTGCGAAGCCTACGACGAAACCGCATCAGACTCCATCAGCCGATAGCCGATCCCATGTCGGGTCTGGATCATCTTGCTACCGAAAGGCTTGTCCAACTGGGCGCGTAAGGAGTGGATATGCACCCGGAGACTGTCACTGTCCGGCATCTCCTCACCCCATACCTGCTTCTCAAGCTCACTGCGCGTCACCACGTTCGGCGAGGCGTCCATCAGGCAGCGCAGCAGTTTCAAACCGATCGGATTCAGCTCAATCTCATGGCCGGCCCGGTGCACGGTCAGCGTGTCCTGATTGAACTTGAGGTCACCCACCTGCAGCATACGGCTGCTGCGATGGCGACCGCGACGGGAGAGCACATCCAGTCGCGCCTCGACTTCCTGTAAGGCGAAAGGCTTGACCAGATAGTCGTCAGCCCCTTTTTCAAAACCGGCGAGCTTGTCTTCCAGTCGGTCACGGGCGGTGAGCATCAACACCGGCGTATCCTTACCAGCTTCACCCCGTAGTTTGCGACAAACCTCGAGCCCATCCATGCCCGGAAGCTGAAGATCCAGCACGATGGCGTCGAACTCGTTAACAACCGCGAGATGCAGTCCGGTAACACCGTCGCCGGCAAAGTCGACAAGATGCCCCCGATCCTCGAGATAATCACCGAGATTGGCGGCGATGTCGGGGTTATCTTCAACAATCAGAATGTGCATAAGCGCTAGTCTCGCTACTCAGCCTGTTGATTTGCTAACAACCGCCTGCGGTTTGGCAGCGGTCCCGGGCGCACCAAAAAAGAAAGGCCCAAGCCGGATATCCCGCTTGGGCCTGTGCCCCAGGCTGTCCATGGGTCGGATCGCGATCGTCGCAATCCAGGAGTGTCATGGCTTCGGCCCACAGGCAGTGTACGGTCGCGCGGGTTAAACCTACGTTAAAGGTGACGCGGTTTTTATGTTAACCCATGCCGCAAACGGCGCCCTAATCTATCAACTCCACATCCGAAAGATTGGCTGCCAGCGTATTGGCGTCGCCGCCCTCGGACAGTTTCACGGCAAGACGCACTTCGTTAGAGGAGTCCGCATAGCGCAGCGCATCGTCGTAGCCGATCTTGCCCTCCTTGTACATCACATAGAGCGCCTGATCGAAGGTCACCATGCCATGGTGTCCCGACTGCTTCATGATGTCCTTGAGCTCGGCAATTTCTCCTTTCCGAATCGTGTCTTTCACCAGCGGTGTGGACAGCAATACCTCAACCGCCGCCCAGCGCCGGGTACCATCCACCGAGGGAATCAACTGCTGGGCGCAAATCGCTTTCATATTAAAGGACAGATCCATCAACACCTGCTCGCGCAGATCTTCCGGGAAGAAGTTGAGGATGCGGTCCAGCGCCTGGTTGGCGTTGTTCGCGTGCAGCGTACACAGCACCAGGTGGCCCGTTTCCGCGAAGGCAATGGCCAGCTCCATGGTTTCCCGGGTACGGATCTCACCGATCATGATCACATCCGGTGCCTGACGCAGGGTGTTTTTCAACGCCACCTCGAAAGACTCCGTATCCACGCCCACTTCGCGCTGGGTAATCAGGCTTTTGTCATGGAAATGAACGTACTCAATGGGGTCCTCGATGGTGACGATATGACCGCTGATATGACTGTTCCGGTAACCCATCATGGCCGCCAGCGAGGTGGATTTACCCGAGCCGGTGGCGCCAACAAAAAGCACGATGCCGCGCTTCTCCAGCGACAGGTCATTCAAGATTTCCGGCAGGTGCAGCTCGTCGATGGTTGGAATCTTGGTTTCGATACGGCGTGCCACCATGCCGACCAGACCCTGCTGGAAAAAGGCGCTCACACGAAAGCGCAGGTCCCCGTCCACCGCCAGCGCGAACTGGCATTCCTGCGTGGTCTCAAATTCCTCGCGCTGACGCTCGTTCATGCAGCTCAGCACCAGTTCTTCCACCTCTTCCGGCAGCAGCACCTCATCGGTGATCCCGCGAATCTTGCCATTTACCTTGAGACAGGGCGGCGCATCAGCTGTTACAAACAGATCCGATCCACGCTCATCGTGGAGTTGCCGCAACCAGCCTTCCATTGACTTCATCATGAGCTGTTTCCCCCTTAAGCAAACAGTTTCTTATCCACCGCTTTGCGTGCGGCATCATGTTTGGAGATGATGCCGCGTCCCACCAACTCCTCCAGATACTGATCAAGCGTATGCATACCCTGAGCCTGTCCGGTCTGAATAGCCGAGTACATCTGCGCTACCTTGTCCTCACGAATCAGGTTGCGGATAGCGGGCGTCGCAATCATGATTTCATGCGCTGCCACACGACCCCCACCGTAGCGCTTGAGCAGCGTCTGGGCGATCACCGCGCGCAGGGATTCAGACAGCATGGAGCGAACCATGGCCTTCTCGCCAGCTGGGAACACATCCACGATACGGTCGATGGTTTTGGCTGCAGAACTGGTGTGCAAGGTACCAAACACCAGGTGCCCCGTCTCCGCCGCACTGAGCGCCAGGCGAATGGTCTCAATATCACGCATCTCACCCACCAGAATGATGTCCGGGTCCTCTCGCAGCGCCGAACGCAGCGCTTCCGCGAAACCATGCGTATCGCGATGAACCTCGCGCTGACTGATCAGACATTTCTGAGAGTTGTGGACAAATTCGATCGGGTCCTCGATGGTGAGGATATGCCCCGCCACGTTGGCATTGAGGTAGTCCACCATGGCCGCCAGCGTGGTTGATTTACCGGAACCGGTAGGGCCCGTAACCAGCACCAGGCCGCGCGGCACGTTAACAATCTCCTTAAAGGTGGGCGGCGCACCGATGTCTTCCAGCGTCCACACCGCTTCAGGAATCGTTCGGAAGGCTCCAGCCACACCACGATCCATGTGATAACAGTTCACACGGAAGCGGGCCAGGCCGGGAACCGCGTAGCTGTAATCAACCTCCAGATTGGCCTCAAAATCTCGGCGCTGAAAGTCGTTCATGGTGCTGTAGAGCAGCTCCTGCAGCTGCGTGTTGTCCATGGCCGGTACGTTAAGACGCTTGAGCTCGCCGTCAACACGTACCATGGGTGGCAGACCTGCGGATAAATGCAGGTCGGAGGCCTTATTCTTGACGGAATAGGCCAGAAGTTCCGAGATGTCCATGTTCCCCTCCTGATCTGGACCCTTGAACGGCTACAATGTCCCGCGCCCTGGTTTTTGAGCGCCGAACCCGCAAAGCGCGTTGCTTTGCTGTTAATTTGTGCCCGTAACCATAGAACATTACACGGTAAATTCCAACATGAACCCTGTGGAACAACGCTTTAACGCCGTCGGCACCCGCATTGACGAGGCCTGTAGTGCAGCTGCCAGAGAACGGGCCAAGGTGCGCCTGCTCGCCGTCAGCAAGCAGCATTCTGCGGAGGCGATTCGTGCGTTACACGCGCTTGGGCAAGTTGCTTTCGGAGAAAACCGGGCACAGGAAGCCATAGGCAAGATGGCAGCGCTCTCGGAACTGCCCATCGAGTGGCACTTTATTGGGCCGATTCAATCGAACAAGACCCGGGATATTGCACGACACTTCGACTGGGTCCAGTCTGTGGATCGGGCCAAGATACTGCGCAAACTCGATGCCTATCGCCCGGATGGGCTGGCGCCCCTTCAACTGTGCCTGCAGGTCAATATTGATCAGGAGCCGCAAAAAGCCGGCATCAACCCGGAGCAGCTTGCCGAGTTGGCCGCGCTGGCCCAGTCCTTGGAGCGTGTGAGGCTGCGAGGACTCATGTGCATTCCCACCGCCGGCGCAGATGCGCAGGCCACAGCCACCAGTTTCCAGCGCATGGTGGCGCTGCAAGAGATGCTCAAGGAGCAGGGGCACTGCCTGGACACCCTGTCCATGGGCATGTCTGGCGATCTCGAGTTGGCGGTAATGGAAGGCAGTACCATGGTACGGGTCGGCACCGATCTGTTTGGCCCTCGTCCACCAAGAACCCAGGCGGGAACTCAGCTATGAATATCACTTTTATTGGCGGCGGAAATATGGCGCGCGCCCTGATCGGCGGACTACAGGCCAGCGGAGACCATCAACTGAGTGCGGTAGACCCGAGCCCGGAAGCGCGCACTGCTCTGCAGGCCTTTAGCGACCTCAAGGTCTACAGCAATCCCCCACCGGAACTGGCGCACAGCGATGTGGTGGTCCTGGCGGTAAAGCCCCAGGTCCTGACCAGCGTTCTACACGAACTGGCGCCCGCCATTGCGCCAAAAACCTGCCTGCTGTCAGTCGCCGCCGGCTTTTCCATTGCGGCCATGGAAAGCGCGCTGCAACGCTCACAGCCAATTGTCCGCTGCATGCCAAATACCCCTGCGCTGCTGGGCTATGGGATCACCGGACTTTTTGCCAGCGCCGCCTGCGGCCCGCAGGAACGCACAGCCGCGGAGCAGATCATGGGAGCGGTGGGCGCCACGGTCTGGGTGCATGAGGAAGACGAAATTAATGCCGTGACCGCCCTTTCCGGCTCGGGTCCAGCCTACTTCTACCTTATGATTGAGGCCTTGCGTGATGCCGGTGAGCAGCTCGGACTGACGCGCGAGACGGCCACCAGCCTGGCCATTCAGACCGCCCGCGGTGCCGGCGCCATGGCTGCCCGGGCGGATACGGACCCCGCCACGTTGCGAGCCCAAGTCACCTCCCCCGGCGGTACCACGGCCGCCGGCATCAAGGCCCTGGAGGCAGGTGGTTTCCAGGATTTAATTGAGCGGGCCGCAAGAGCGGCACGCGACCGGGGGCGGGAACTGGCTGCAGGGGGCGAGGCATGAACTTTAGCGGCGCATTCGGCTATCTGATCAGCACGCTGCTGGATCTGTACATAACCGCAGTCATGCTGCGCTTGCTGCTGCAGTGGGTACGCGCAGATTTCTACAATCCCATTTGCCAGTTTCTACTGGTAGTGACGAATCCGCTACTGATTCCACTCCGGCGCGTCATACCATCATTTGGCCAGCTGGACACGGCCTCGGTCGCCCTTATGGTCGCTCTGGAGCTGATTAGCGTGGCCACCGTCAATTACCTCGCCGGCGGACCACTGGCACCAGCGGAGATGGTGCTACTGGCCTTCAGCAAGCTATTACTCACCCTGCTGTGGATCTATTTCTTTCTGATCATCGCGCTGGTCATTATCAGCTGGGTCGGCACCGGGCTGCGTCATCCCATCATTCCTCTCATGGTGCAGCTGACCCGTCCGGTACTGGCACCGTTCAGACGTTTCCTGCCACCCGTCGGGGGCTTTGATCTGGCGCCATTGTTTGCGCTTATCGCCATCCAGTTTCTGATTATTCTGCTGACAGGCAATCGTTGAATGGTCTGCTAAAGTCAAGGTAAGACAGCGGCATTCGACGTTAACAACAACGCGCACGCTGACGGTAACCATGCAAGCGACGGAGGAGCGATTATGCGCATGCTAGCCCTGGCTATGACCCTGGTTCTGGCCCTGACCCCACCTGTTATGGCCCAGCAGGCCACCGAGATCGACCACTACACCGTTCATTTCAGCGCTATCAACACCAGCCAACTACCACCCCAGGTGGCCACCAGCTACGGTATTCAACGTTCCTCAAGCCGAGCCTTGCTCAACATCACGATCCTCGATGGTACGGGCGACAGTAAACGACCGGTCAAAGCCAAAGCCATTACCGCCTCAGCACGGAACCTGACGGGGCAAACGCGCTCCATCGACCTGCAGGAAATCAACGAGTCAGATGAGGCCATTTACTATATCGGGCAGTTCCGGGTGAACAATATGGAAACCTTCGACTTTACTGTGACCGCCAACGTCGATGACCGGGCCGAACCGCTGGAACTCAAATTTCGCCAGCAGTTCTATACGGAATAGACCCGGCGGGGTCGCTATCAGGGGAACAGTCGTG
>JAOZKI010000010.1:25103-49285 GCA_029935455.1 Lysobacterales bacterium
GTCGTGAGCGCTGCCAGCGCTCCCCATCAAAGGTATATCGATCGCGATCGTGCAGGCGACTGGAGCCACCCAGCCAAAACTCGATCATGGTGGGCAGGACGCGGTAGCCTGACCAGTGTGGTGGCCGGGGCACCGGGCCCGAGCCATACTTGGCCTCCACCGCTGCCACCCGATCCAGCAATTCCTGCCGTTCACTCAGGGGCCGCGATTGATCAGATGCCCAGGCCCCCAACTGGCTACCACGAGGTCGGGAAGCGAAATAGGTGTCCGCTTCAGTCGCACTGACCGCAACCACGCGCCCTTCTACACGTATCTGCTGCTCGACACTCTTCCAGTGGAAGTTCAGTGCCGCCATGGGCCGTTCCTGCAACTGCTGGCCTTTATCGCTTTCGAGGTTGGTATAAAACACAAACCCGCGCTCATCCCAGCCCTTCAGCAGCACCATCCGCGAGGACACGCCACGGCCCTTGAGGGTCGAGAGGCACATGGCGTTGGGCTCATGCTCACCCGCTGCGGCAGCGGCAGCCATGCGTTCATTAAAGAGCGCCAGCACCGCCGCGGGCAGAACCGCACTCATGCAGCCGCCGGCGCCGCTGGCCCCGCCTCATCGTCCACCTGAGGCCGGGGCAGCTTGCGCAACCAGATCAGCCACACCACCAGCGCATCCAGAATGATCAAGGCCTGCCACAGGTAGAGATGGAACCACTCAAAGACAGCGTAGCTCCATTGGCCCATATAGAAGAGGCTGATAATACGCACCAGATTCAGCGCCTGTATGGCGATAAAACCGATGGCAAAGCCCAACAACTTGTAGTTCAGAGGCGCTGGAAAAGCGAACATGGCCGCGAATAGAATGATCACCGCTTCCAGTCCATTACAGCCCCGTTCGATGCGAACGCCGAAACCGCTGACCTGATCTCGGATCACGTTACCCGTAGCGATGACGTTATCGTCAAACAGCGTCACCAGCCAGACGCTTACGTCCGCAACCAGACTGGTAAAGGGCATGATGACGTACTTTTCTGTCGGCTGTAGAATTTCCAGGGTAAACAGACCGACCAAAAGCACCGAGAAAATGACAAAAAACCGCAGCATGGAAGGCGAAGACACTCTATGGGCGAATCGATCTGTATGGTACCTGAGCCGTCGTGAACGCGCATCTGAACGGCAGGTTCAGCACTGAGCCATGGCGGATTCTCCTCAGCAACAGCTTATCCTGGTTGGACCCATGGGCTCCGGTAAGACCACCCTGGGCCGCCGCGTAGCCGAGCAGCTGGGATTGCAATTCATCGACTGTGATGAAGCGCTGGAAAAGCAGACCGGTGTGGAAGTGAGCCGTATCTTCGATATTGAGGGCGAGCGGGGCTTTCGGGAACGCGAAACGCGTATGCTGGAACAGCTCCTGCAGCGTAACCGGGTTCTGATCGCGACCGGGGGTGGCGTGGTAACGGTAGCCGCGAACCGTCGACTGCTAAAGCAGGCAGGCACAGTGGTCTGGCTACAAACCAGTGTCGCCCAGCAGCTGCGCAGGCTGGCGCAGGACCGCAAGCGGCCACTGCTGCAAACGGGAGATCGCCGGCGCCGGCTGGAAGAGCTGGCAGCCGCCCGGGACCCGCTGTATGCGGAGGTTGCCGATTTGGAATTTCGGGCGGGGCGGCGAAGCCTGGCCCAGGGCGCACAGGCACTGGCCGACGCGCTAGCAACACAAACAAAGGTATCCAATCATGAACAGGATTGAGATCGCTCTTGGGCAACGCAGCTATCCGGTACTGGTCGGCGCCTCATTGCTTGATCAGGCGCAGCACTGGCTGCCTCTGATCCCCCCTGTGCCGCTGGTAATTTTTACCAACGAGCGTGTGGCGCCCCTGTATCTGGAAACGCTTAGGGGCGCCCTGACAGGACGCGAGGTACACACCTTCATTTTGCCGGATGGTGAGGCGGAAAAGTCCTTCGCCAACTATCAGGGCGCACTGGAGTTTTTGGCCCAGAAAGGCATTCGCCGCGACGCCTGTCTGCTGGCCCTGGGAGGGGGCGTGATCGGCGATCTCTGCGGCTTCGTGGCTGCCAGCTGGATGCGCGGCATACGCTTTGTGCAGTTCCCAACCACCCTGTTGGCGCAGGTAGATGCCAGCGTCGGTGGCAAGACCGCAATCAATCTGCCCGCGGGCAAGAATCTGGTGGGTGCTTTCCACCAGCCCAGTCTCGTGGTCGCGGACGTGGATACACTGAAAACGCTGGATGAGCGCGAGTACCGCGCCGGCCTCGCAGAGGTGCTGAAATACGGTGCCATTCGCGATCCGGAACTGATCGAGCTTATGGAGCAACAAGTGACCGCGCTACACCAGCGTGATGCAGCGCTGCTGATTGATCTGGTCAGCCGCTCGGTGGAACACAAAGCCAGCGTGGTGGCGGAGGATGAGCGCGAGGCCGGCGTGCGCGCAACCCTGAACTTTGGCCACAGCTTCGGGCATGCGATCGAGGCGCTGACAGACTACACGCGCTTTCTTCATGGCGAAGCAGTTGCCATCGGCATGGTGGCGGCAAGCCACCTGAGTGAGCAGCGTGGCCTATGCGCAGCCGGTGCTGCCGGGCGCCTGTCACAGCTCTTGCAGCAACTGAACTTACCGGTCACCATGCCCGCGGACCTGGACACGGACGATCTGCTCGAATGCATGGGTCTGGACAAGAAGAATATGACCGGCACGCGGCGCCTGATCTTACTGGAAGCCCTGGGTCGCGCCTGCATTGATAGCGATAGCCGCGATGAGCAGATTCGCCAGGCTATCGACGAAACCCGCTAGAGGAAAGGCTTGTGAATACGCTGAAAAACGATCGCTTTTTAAAAGCGCTGCTGCGGCAGGAAGTGGACCGCACGCCGGTTTGGATTATGCGGCAAGCTGGGCGCTATCTGCCGGAATATCGCAAATTACGTGCTGAAGCAGGTAGTTTCATGGATCTGGCCACCAACCCGGAATTGGCCTGCGAGGTCACTTTGCAGCCGCTACGCCGGTTTCCTCTGGATGCCGCCATTCTTTTTTCGGACATTCTGACCATTCCCGATGCCATGGGCCTTGGGCTGTATTTTGTGACCGGTGAAGGACCGAAGTTCGAGCGCCCGGTACGGGACGCGGCGGCCATTGCCGCGCTGGCGGTACCGGACCCGGAAGACCGCCTGTCCTATGTGACCGAGGCGGTGCGCAAAATCCGTCACGCGCTGGCAGGCGAGGTACCTCTGATCGGTTTTAGCGGCAGTCCCTGGACGTTGGCCACCTACATGGTTGAAGGCGGCTCGAGTCGTAATTTCGCGCGCACGAAGGCCCTTTGCTACACGGATCCGCGCGCCGCACACCAACTGCTGGATACGCTGGCTCAAGCCGTTACGGCCTACCTGAACGCACAGATTGCTGCGGGCGCCCAGGCGGTGCAGATTTTCGATTCCTGGGGCGGTGCGCTGGGCTTTGAAGCGTTTCAGGAATTCTCCCTGCGCTATATGGCGCAGATTGTTGAAGGCCTTCAGCGCGAGAAAGACGGGCAGCGCATACCCGTGATTCTGTTTAGCAAAGGGTGTAATACGCAGCTGGAGGCCCTGGCGGCGACCGGCGCTGATGCGCTCGGCGTGGACTGGACCATCAGCCTGCAGGAAGCCCGCCAACGGGTGGGACGCCAGGTTGCCCTGCAGGGCAATCTGGATCCATCCGTGTTGTTGGCACCCCCCAGCCAGATTCGCTCTGAAGCCGAACGCGTGCTGGACAGCTTTGGCTCAGGGCCGGGACATGTTTTCAATCTCGGTCATGGCATCACCCCGGAGGTTCCCCCGGAGCATCTGGGCGCATTGATCGAGCACGTGCAGGCCTACAGCGCCCGCGACAGGGCCAGCTAGCCGTCAAACAAAAAAACAGACCAGGCGGCCGGTCCGACTAAGCCATCCGGCCTGGCCTCTGATCCGCTCCAAGCCAGCAATTAAAAGCGACGACGATGCGGGGCGTATTCCCGAAATAGGGAAAGACTTCGTGCAGCAGGTAGGACGGGAATAGCCACAATTTACCCGGCTCATGACGGACTTCCGTACCGCCGTTGCGAAACGGCGCCTGCAGATTTTGATTGCCCGGGTCGGTGTAATAGTCGGCGTTGGCGCGCGGATCATAGAAGCGCACCGTACCCTCACGCGCATCCTTGCCTGGCGCTCCGGGATCGACGCAGAAAATACCCGACCAACTGGCATTGGGATGGTTATGTACCCCCTGAAAACCACCGCTGCGGGTGATGTGGAACCAGGCGTGGTAATCAAACCGCAAGCGCTCCATGAAGGCCGGCTCATACGCATTGAGCTCCATCACCGTCCGCGCCAGCGAAGCATGTACGAACTGCACGAGCGGCTGCAGTTCAGGATCCTTCCAATAGAAAAGGTCAAAACGACTTTCGAAGAGCTCGCCCAGCTGCGTATCGCGCTCAATATCGTCTTTATACTGCGCCTGCTCTCGGGCCAGGAAAAATGGACGCAGGCTGGAACAAAGCTGTTCGCGCTCCGGATGCGTGAACTCGATCAGGGGTACGGTGTAGAGGTGATGTATCTGCATGGGCCTGGGCATGGTCAGCGTGTCACTGCGGCCAGTGTAAACGCTGGCACTCATGGAATCTTGCGCGCTCATAAAAAAACGGCCCGCCGAGGCGAGCCGTTTTTTAGCCTTGCTACTGAGAACTAACTCAGAAGTTCTGCTTGTAACGCAGGTAGGCGATACGACCTTCTACAGAGTAGAGGTTACGGTCGATCGGCTGCCAGCCGTAGACCAGACCGTTGATCGGGCCATTTTCATCCGCGCAGTTGCGGCAGCCCACAGCGATCTGACCATCCCACGGCGCATTCCAGGCGAACTGGAGGTCGTGGTAGGTGGTCGCACCGTTGGTGACCAGCGTAGAGCCTTCCGTTGAGCAGTCCGTGAAACCACGGCCGTCCAGCGTACAGATCTCATCTGCTGCACCGTTTTCGCCAATGTACTGACCGGTGTAGCCGATCAGGAAGTCACCCAGCGTCCAGCTGACCTGCCAGGTGGCGCGGTCTTCCGGCGTGCCGTGAGCATCCAGAATGTCGGCAAAGCCGTCACCCGGTACCGCTTCCTGCTCGTAGCTCAGGATGTGCGAGTAATCCAGACGGAAGCCAAACACGCCAGCACCGTCGGTCGCCAGGTTGTAGCTCACACCCACATCCACACCGTCGGTTTTAGAACCGGACAGGTTGAGCTGGGTCAGCTGCACAAAGTCTACAGTGCCATCGGCGTTACGGTTAACCGTGTTCGCGAAGCCATCGGCCTCCAGCTGGAACATACGTGCCAGGGAGATGGTCGTGATCTGGTTAGTGAACTCGATGTTGTAGTAGCTGACATCAAACGCGAGGTCATCCGTCGCGTTCCACACCACACCCGCGGTCCAGGACTCGGATTCTTCCGGCTGGAGGTCAGGGTTACCGCCGAAGAAGGCGCGGTACTGGGTGGAAGTACACGGGGCTACACCGTTGTTACAGCCGACGATATCAATGGCCGGCGGGAAGGACTCAGACTGGTTGCCGTAGAGCTCCTGCATGTCCGGCGCACGGAAACCTTCACCGTAGCTGGCGCGCAGCAGCAGGCTGTCCATGGGACGCCAGGAAATGGCAACTTTCGGCGTGGTCGTGTTACCGAAGTCCGAGTAGTCGTCGTAGCGAACCGCGAGGTTCAGCTCCAGCGTGTCCAGCAGCGGCACGTTGGTCTCCGCGTACAGGGACATCACGTCGCGGCCTACACCGGAGATGTTGTCACCACCAGCCGTACCGGCAATGATCAGACGGTTCGACTCCGGATCGTTCTCCTGTGCGAAGCTCAGATCGTAGTATTCAAAACCGACAACCAGCGGCACCGGACCTGCGTCCATCTGGAACATGTCAAAGCTGTAAGAGCCGTCAACAGACACACGGGTCGTTTCCGCTTCGAAAATCGCCGTGTGGTTGAAGTTCCGCAGCGTGGCTTCCGTATTGGCCAGCCATTCTTCATACGGCAGCTGCTGCACGTTGAAGTAATCCAGTTCACCGCTATCGATAGCGTTCTGAATCTCAACTTTGTTAGCCAGGTTCTTGGTCAGACCCACCTGACGGCTGCGGCCGTATTCAAAGCCCAGATCCCACTCGGAACCGCCAAACAGGTCGTTAACGCCCTGGAAGCCGGCAAAGAGGCTGTTGTCGTCATAGGTCTGGAAGCCTTCGCGGTTGCCGTTCGGAACGGTACGCATGGCCAGCAGCGCATCGCCAAGGTCAGCTTCCGTGAACGTATAGGGTTCACCACCGTTCAGACCCGGATCCGTAATCGTCTGTCCAATGAACAGGTTGATCGGGTTGTTCGGGTTGTCAGCGCCGTAGACCGGGAACGGAGAGGTTACCGGAGCGCCTGCGAAGCGGGATTCGTTTTCGTTCTGAACCAGCAGCGCGCGCGCCAGGAACTGCGTGTTGTTGGTCACGTCGAACTTGGCATCGATGTAGGCACTGGTCCGCTCAAGGCGCGGAATGGCCATGGTATCGGCGGCGAAGTTGTAGCCGCAACGGGTATCGAAAAGCTGATCGGAACCGGCAAAGAAATCGTTGAAGTCCCAACGATAGCTGTTCGGGAACTGCTCAGACTCTCCGACATTGCTGGGGCAGCGCGGGTCGGCAAAGTTCAGACCGGCTTGCGCACCACCCAACATGATGGCCGTACCGGGGAAACCGAAGCTGGAGATCGCATCCAGGCCCGGAGCCACCGCGTTGGCGAATTCCGGAATATCCCGGTCGAAGATGGCGGAGCGACGCAGGTGTTCGATAGAGAAGGTCACGTTGCCGTTGTCGCCACTGGCGCCACCAGCGACAGAGTAGCGCTCGGTCTCACCACCGGCGTAGGTGGAGTCTTCCAACTGCACGGTAGCGGTCACGCCGTCGATGTCCTGACGGGTGATGATGTTCACAACACCGGCAATGGCGTCAGAACCGTAGATAGCGGAAGCGCCATCACGCAGGATTTCAACCCGCTCAACCATGTCCAGAGGAATCAGGTTGATGTTCTGGTTGGAGGCACCGCCACCGGGGTTGGAATTCATACGACGGCCATTGATCAGCACCAGCGTACGCTGGGAACCCAGACCACGCAGGCTCACCGCTGCGGTACCGGCCTGCGCGTTGGCAAAACCAGACTGCTCGGTGAATGAGCCGAAGCTGTTGAAAGGCGTAGAACGCAGCAGCTCAGAAACGCTGACGTCACCGGAGAGATCGATCTCTTCGCGGTTAATCACCGTGACCGGCGTGGCGCCTTCAATATCAACGCGCTTAATGCGCGAACCGGTTACCTGCACACGATCAAGTTCGACGCCTTCTTCGTCGGCTTCATCTTGCGCAAAGGCAACCCCGGACGCGAGGGCCAGACTGGCCACAGCGCTGGTGCACAGGGTCGTACCGATTGCCTGTGACAGAGGATTACGGTTGTATTTCATCTCAAAAGGTCTCCCAAATTGACTTTGGTGTGTTGTGGTTCGATCGAAGTTTCCCATGCCGCCGTCAATCTGCATGCACAACGGCGGCAAGGGCCAAAACCCCAATTCCGCCAAATCGTACCGCAAGCGCAAGAGAATGAAAAGGTTTCGTTAACGACCTGTTAAACGTCACTAAATCATTATTTTTATTAGCAATGCCCCGGCAGTGCGCAAAATCACTCGCACTAAAGGGAACGCCCCTGTGGGCGTTTTGACGCTCAAACACCTGTTACTTATGGCCTATTTGGCCCCTGAGACCAAAAAGCAGGCCGCCAATCACGCGGCCGAAAGCGCCACCAAAAACATCAGTGACAACTTGCGGTAAACCGAAAACGATGCGCTGAGCACGGGAAAATCTATACGAAACGGGCTTTACCCCTGCCTGCGGCAGGCGGTCGCTCGGTAAGCGAAAAGCTTGCCGCCGGCACAACGCGCTTCCGCGGCGCTTGCAGGGAGCAGAGTCAAGGGCTGTAGCTGTTGATCGCCGTTGAGGAGGAACCCCATCCGCCCCGACGCGCGGGCGGGGAACAGCCGCGGGCCCACAACTCGGGGCCCGCAGGCAGTGGGACAGGCTAGAGCGATTCCAGACCCGCGCGGACGCGCGCCAATTCCTCAAGCAAACCGGCCGGCGCACGATCACCAAAGCTTCGGATATAGCGCTCAATGTCCGTCAGCTCTTGCTGCCAGGCAGCCGCGTCCACCGCTGTGAGTTCCCGCATGGCACCGTCCGCCAGGCTTAAACCATCGGTGTTGAGCTCCCCGGCGCGCGGCAGACCACCAACCGGTGACTGATTTGCCGCAAGCGACCCGCTGCAGCGCTTCAACACCCACTCCAGCACGCGCATATTGTCGCCGAACCCGGGCCAGAGGAAATCACCAGCTTCATCTTTACGGAACCAGTTGACGTGGAACATGGCCGGCGGCTGGCTCAGCGCCTGACCCATATCCAGCCAGTGCTGCCAGTAATCGCCGAAGTTATAGCCACAGAAGGGCTTCATGGCCATGGGGTCGCGCCGCACCACACCCACCGCACCGGTGGCGGCAGCCGTGGTCTCAGATGCCATGCCCGCACCCATCAGCACACCGTGCTCCCAGGAGTCAGCCTGCAGGACCAGCGGCATTAGCTGGGCACGCCGACCACCAAAAATAATGGCCGACAGCGGCACACCGCGCGGCGCCTCGGCGGCATCCGAGTAGGAAGGACACTGTTTGATGGACGCGGTAAAGCGGGAGTTCGGGTGCGCCGCCGGCGCCGTAGCCGGCCCGTAGGCTTCACCCTTCCAATTCAGGGCTGGCTCGCCACTGCCCTTACCCTCCCACCAGGGCTGGTTATCAGCAGTCACGCCGACATTGGTAAAAATCGTATCGGAGTCGAGCATGGCCAGTGCATTGGGGTTGGTATTGGGCCCGGTGCCAGGGGCGACGCCAAACAAGCCCGCCTCGGGGTTAATGGCCCACAGCCGGCCATCTTCGCCAGGACGCATCCAGCAGATGTCGTCGCCGACGGTCCACACCTTCCATCCCGGATAAGTTTCCGGCGGAATCAGCATGGCCAGATTGGTCTTGCCGCACTGGGAAGGGAAGGCGCCGGCAATATAATGTACTTCGCCTTCCGGGCTTTCGATGCCAACGATCAGCATGTGTTCGGCCAGCCAACCCTCGTTGCGTGCTTGATGGCTGGCGATGCGCAAGGCATGGCATTTCTTACCCAGCAGAGCGTTGCCACCGTAACCCGACCCAAAGGACTGGATCTGCAATTCCTCGGGAAAATGCATAATAAAGCGCTGCTCGGGGTCCAAATCGCCCACCGAGTGCAAGCCGCGCACGAAACTGCCCTCGCGCTCAATGCGCTCCAGAGCCGCGCTACCCATGCGCGTCATCAAACGCATATTGACGACCACATAAGGGCTGTCAGAGATTTCCACGCCGCAGCGCGACAAGGGAGAGTCGATGGGTCCCATGCAGTAAGGAATGACATACAACGTGCGCCCTTCCATGCAGCCATCAAACAGCGCGTCCATCTTGCTGTGCGCTTCCGCCGGCGCCATCCAGTTGTTGTTCGCGCCCGCATCTTCCTGCACTTCGGTACAAACGAAGGTCAAGTGCTCCACGCGCGCCACGTCGTCCGGATCAGAGCGATGGAGAAAGCAGCCGGGATGGGTCTCCTGATTCAGCTCCAGCATGTCACCGGCCGCCATCATCTCACCCATCAGCGCGTCATACTCCGCCTGGCTGCCATCGCACCACACCACTTCCTCGGCGCGCGTCTGGGCCGCTACCTGGTCGACCCAATCCTGGAGTTCTTTAAGGCTTGTCACGTTGGTACCTCGTTCAACAATTGATGGGTTTGGTTGCCACCAGACCCGTTTAACAGTGTTTAAAAGTTCAAAAGCGATGGACGCTGATTTTATGCCGTACTCACGCTCGTCCCGCGCCTAGCGCCTTGGAATCAGGGTCTCGATAACGTGATCGAGATAGGCTTCGAATTGCCGGCTGCTCAGGCTCGGCACCTGGCTCTGCCGCTGCAGTTGCAGGAAGCCCAGATAGACCGAGTAGGTCAGGCGGGCATGGTGCTCAGCCGTTTCAGACGGCATACCGAGCTCCTCGAACGCCTGGGCAATGTGAGCCATGCGTCGCTCCGCCACCCGATCCAGCACCGGCTTGACCTGAGGATGATCGGCAGCGGCGCAAAGCGCGCTGTAAACCTCATGGGTCAGACCCTCACGGCTCACGCGGCGGAAGAAGGAAATCAGCCGTTCGCGCGGGTCCGTAATGGCCCCCAGGCTAGAGGCCAGATTCCGAGCGTCATGCCCTTCCCAGCTTTCCAAGGACTGCTCAAGCAGCGATTCACGGCTGGAGAAGTGCCAATAAAAGCTACCTTTGGTAATGCCCATGCGCCGCGCCAGGGGTTCTACCGCCAACGCCCCGATGCCCTGCTCTGCAATGACATGCAGTGCTTCCTGCTCCCAGTCAGCAGCGGACAGCGTGCTGCGCTTGTTTGTTAACAGGTCAGACACGGGCTGATCCTCGGCGAAAGAGCGCCATTATCCAGCATGTTGCGGCGCAATTGCCAACCCAGTGACGACTGACACGCATTTCGGTTGCTTGAAAACGACCACGGTTCCGCACAACGGCCCCGGGGGCTACCCTTGATTTGGTTGACAAACCGCCCCATTTTTTCCATACTCGGGCGTATGGTCTTCACCATTCGAGGCGTGTTAAACGCCTCCGCCAGCGCTGCAAGCCGGCTTTAACGCCGCGCAAAACCGCTCGGCCCGGCTGCGCTACGGCAATCCCCCACAGAACGACAGAGAGAATTTTTATGATCTGGTTACTGCTTTTAGCTTTGCTGACGACCGCTTTGGTCTGCGCCTTCAAGGGTATTTCCCTGCGAACTTTCACCATCAGCCTCGGCGTCGTGCTGGCGGCCTTTGCCCTGTTTACGCCGATTTCCGGCTGGGCCATCGCGGTGACCACCCTGATACTGGCGGCGGTACTGGCACCGCTTAACGTGGTGAGCTGGCGTCAACAGTTCATCTCCGCCCCGTTTTTGAAACAGTACAAAGCAATGCTTCCGACCCTGTCCAAGACCGAGGAAGACGCCATGGAGGCCGGCACCGTGGGCTGGGAAGGCGAACTCTTCTCCGGCGACCCGGACTGGGAAGCCCTGCGTAAGCGTCCCTGGCTGACGCTGAGCAAGGAAGAGCAGGCTTTTGTTGACGGTCCGGTGGAAGAACTCTGCGGCATGCTGGACGAGTGGACCATTACCCACCAGGACGCCGATCTGCCGCCGGAAGTCTGGCAATACCTCAAAGACAACCGCTTCTTTGGCATGATCATTCCGAAGGAATACGGCGGTCTTGGCTTCTCTGCCATGGGCCACCGCGCTGTGCTGCAGAAGGTCTCTTCCGTTGATGCGGTAGCCTGTACCACCATCGCCGTGCCCAACTCTCTGGGGCCGGGCGAATTGATCCTGCACTACGGTACGGACGAGCAGAAAAATTACTACCTGCCCCGCCTTGCCAAGGGCGAAGAAATCCCCTGTTTCGCGTTGACCAGCCCCACGGCCGGGTCAGATGCCACCTCTATTACGGACCACGGCATTGTTTGCGAGCGCACCATCAAGGGCAAGAAGGTACTGGGCATCTCCCTGAACTTCGACAAGCGCTACATCACGCTGGCGCCCGTGGCGACCGTGATCGGTCTGGCCTTCCGCATGTATGACCCGGATGGCCTGCTCGGCGGCGAAGAAGATCTGGGTATCACCGCTGCCCTGGTGCCGCGGGACACGAAGGGTCTGGACATCGGCAAGCGCCATTTCGCGCTCAATGTGCCATTCCACAACGGCCCGATCCGCGGCCAGGACGTATTCATTCCCATGGATGCGATCATCGGCGGCCAGGCCATGGCTGGCAAAGGCTGGCGCATGCTGGTGGAAGCGCTGTCCGTAGGTCGCGGCATCACCCTGCCCTCCTCTTCTACGGGCGGCAGCAAGGTCGGTGCGCTGGCGACTGGCGCCTACGCCCGTATCCGCAAGCAGTTTGGCATGAGCATCGGTCGCTTCGAGGGCATCGAAGAAGCCATGGCGCGCATTGCCGGCAAGACCTACACCATGTCGGCCTTGTCGCGCATGACCTGCTCAGCTGTTGATATGGGCGAAAAGCCAGCGGTTGCATCCGGTATCGCCAAATGTCATGCCACGGATATGGCCCGGGATGTGGTCGCGGACGTCATGGACGTCCATGGTGGCAAGGGCATTATCCTGGGCCCGCGTAACTACCTCGGACGCGCCTGGCAGGGTGCGCCGATCTGGATCACCGTGGAAGGCGCCAACATCCTGACGCGCAGCATGATGATCTTTGGTCAGGGCGCAATCCGCTGCCACCCGTATGTGCTGAAAGAAATGGAAGCAGCGCGCATCAGCGATGCTGGCGAGCGCCTCAAGCGCTTTGACCAGCTGCTCTTTGCCCATATCGGCTACACGATCCGCAATGCGGTTCGCAGCATGCTGCTGGGCTTGAGCATGGGCAAACTGGCAACCGTTCCGGAACGCAACAACCGTCGCATGGCGGGCTACTATCGCAAGATGTCCCGCTACTCAGCGGCCCTGGCCTTCAGCGCCGACATCGCCATGCTGACCCTCGGCGGCAAGCTCAAGCAGAAAGAACGCACCTCGGCGCGCCTTGGGGATGTGCTCAGCCAGCTCTATATGGCCTCCGCGCTCATGTATCGCTACGAAGCACTGGGTCGCCCGGTCGCCGATCAGCCGCTGCTGGCCTGGGCCTTCCACAACACCATGAACGAGGTGCAGGAAGCGCTCGGAGGCTTCGTTGATAACTTTCCGAACCGCTGGGTGGGGCGCCTGCTCTCCATCGTGCTGTTCCCGCTGGGACGCCGTGAGCGGGCACCGGGTGATCGCCTGGGCCACAAGGTAGCGCAGCTGCTGTTGTCACCGTCCGAATCACGCAGCCGCCTCACAGATGGCGTCTTCGTGAACCCGGAAAGCGACCACCCGGTCAGCTTCATGGAGAAGGCCCTGCCCCTGGTGATCGCGTCCGAACCCCTGGAGCGAAAGCTGGCGAAAGCGCTTAAGGCGGGTGAGATTCACGGCCTTAGCCCCGACGCCCAGCTGGATATGGCGGTTAGTAAGGAGCTGCTTAGCAAGGCGGAAGCGGACCATCTGCGCGAAGTGCGCGCCATGGTCGCGGAAATTATCGCCGTGGACGAGTTTGAAACGGAAACGCTGCGCCTGGGCGTCAGCCATCCGGAACTCAATGCGCAAAGTAATGCCGCCTAGGCCCCAGCGCCTGGCTTGAAGTAAGAGGCGGTGCGGCTCAGAACATTCCTGTTTCGAGTCGCGCCGCTTCGCTCATCATCATGTGATTCCAGGGCGGATCAAACACCAGTTCCACATCGACCTGATTAATGGTGGGGATCAGCGTGATTTTCGCGCGCACATCCTCAACCAGAACCGGCCCCATGCCACAGCCGGGCGCCGTCAAGGTCATATCCACCGCAACGCGTCGGCTGCCATCCTCGGCAGCCTCCAGATCACAGCGGTAGATAAGCCCCAGATCAACGATATTAACCGGGATCTCCGGGTCATAGCAGGTCTTGAGTTGCTCCCAGATCAAGCGCTCTACATCGTCCTCGGTGGCGTTTGCGGGTAGCGAAGGCGGCTGCACGGGCTGTTTGCCAATCGCATCCGCGTCCAGACCAGCGACCCGGAACAGGTTGCCATCAACGAAAACCGTAAAACTGCCACCCAGCGCTTGGGTGATGTAGCCCACCGTGCCCGCCGGCATGGTGACTTCGTCACCAGAAGGGATCATCACGACCAGGCAGTCGCGTTCAAACTGACAGGGTTGGCTGGTCTGGTTATACATGTGCGGGTCCTGGAACCATGCACAGCAAGATAGGGCCGACGCGCTGACGAATCAAGCGGTGCCGGTCAAGCCGGTTGCCGGCGCGAACACGCCGGCAAGGAAACGATCAGGCGCTGATCTGGCTCTGCAGGTAATTCTGCAAGCCAACTTGCTCAATAAGACCCAGCTGGGTCTCCAGCCAGTCCACATGTTCTTCTTCAGAATCAAGGATGGCATTGAATAAATCGCGGCTGACGTAGTCACGGACGCTATCGCAGTGCTCTATCGCATCCCGCAGATCGGGAATCGCGTCGTTCTCCATGGCCAGATCGCATTCCAGCATTTCCTTCGCGTTCTCGCCAATGCGCAGACGCCCGAGATCCTGCAGATTCGGCAGCCCTTCCAGAAACAGGATCCGCTCAATGAGCTGGTCTGCGTGCTTCATCTCATCAATAGACTCGTGATACTCATGCTCGCCGAGGGCGACCAGCCCCTGATCCTTGAGCATGCGCGCGTGCAGAAAATATTGATTGATGGCGGTGAGCTCGTTACGCAACACCGTGTTGAGATATTCGATGACTTTGACGTCGCCCTTCATGAGAGGCTCCCTGGTTACTGCCGCAGTGGCTGGACGCAGACCGACCGCGCCCTAGATGACTGCAGTTTAACCAAAGAAAATTTAGCGTGACGAAATGAGAACTGTTTGCGAAACCGACACTTAGAGTCGGTTCAGGGTGCCAGAGCGCTGACCTGGGTCAGGCCTGATCCGGGTGTTGGGCTTGCCGCATGATGCTGAGCTTACCGGTCGCCTCATCCAGCACCTCGGCGGCAGTAACGGCGCAACGACCGCAATTGCTGGAGCAACCGGTCTCGCGCGCCAGTTGGCGCATGGTACGGACGCCACCGTTTACCGCGTTGCGGATATCGGTATCGGTGACAGATTTACAGCTACAGACGTACACGGGCGCTGGCACTCAAAAGTAAAGGCAGCCGGAATTCTAAATAGAAATGAGAATGATTGTCAATACCGATAGAAACGACTGACCGCAGAGGCATCAAACAAGCCAAAACTCGGGTCTCGCATGCAGGTCGGGCGCCATGCCGCCAGGCACCGCGCAAGGACGAAAGTGATCGGGCTGATCGCTGCCCCCCGCAGTGCCAGGCGCCACTGGCGAGGTTTTACGGTTTGCCGCCGGGCAACAACGGCGCTAGCAGGCCCAGGGCCTGATTGTAGACCGCCCGTTTGAAGGGAATCACATTGTCCACCGGATACCAGAAATCCACCCAGCGATAGGAAGTAAATTCTGGCGTATCGGTATGATCGAGCACGAGCTCGCTTTCATCTGAAATCATGCGCAGCAAAAACCAGACCTGTTTCTGACCGATGCAGACGGGCTTGCTGGTACGCCGCTGAAAACGTCGCGGCAAACGGTAGCGCAACCAGCCTGGCGTGCATCCCAGCAACTCCACGTGCTCACGTCGAAGGCCGGTTTCTTCCGCCAACTCCCGATACATGGCCTCTTCGGGCGTTTCATCGGTGCGCATGCCACCCTGTGGGAATTGCCAGCCATCGTTATTGACGCGCTCAGCCCAAAACACCTGGTTGTGCCGATTCATAATTACAATGGCCACGTTGGGCCGGTAACCGTCGGTATCAATCATGATGCACAGTCGGGCATAGTGCCCTTTTTGGTCGTTTATTGGGCATGTGTTACTTTGCGGTCTCAGCGCCCCGCATGGTACCGATTCCACCCGATCAAATCCATTCGGCCCCACCCAACAGGAGCAGTTCACGTGCTTAAGACCTCTCACAGGACCGTCTTGATCCTGCTCTGCCTACTGGCCGTCGGCTCGCTCCTGCTGGCAACCCTGCTGGGCTCTGAAAACTTCTCTTTGACGCGGCTCATGGCCGCCCTGCAGCAGCCCGCAAGCCTGGATGGGCAGCTGCTTTGGCGCCTGCGCCTGCCCCGCGCCGGCGCGGGGTTTCTGGTCGGCGCCATGCTGGCCATAGCCGGCTGCCTCATGCAGGTCCTGCTGCGCAACCCCCTGGCTGATCCCTACATACTGGGCGTGTCGGGGGGCTCTGCCTTATTCGCGCTGGTCGGCATGACGCTGGGCCTGAGTGCCAGTCTGATCCCGCCATTGGCTTTGCTGGGCGCTCTCATCGCGATCTTAATGGTGTTCGGGCTGGCCCGGGGCGCCGGCCCCTGGAGCGGCACCCGCTTGCTACTCACCGGTGTCGTGACTGCTGCCGGCTGGGGCGCACTGATCAGCCTGGTGCTCGCCAGCGGCTCGGATAATAGCCTGCGCGGCATGTTGTTCTGGCTTATGGGCGACCTGAGCTATGCGCGCCTGCCCGGCTGGGGCGTGGTGATTCTGCTGGCCGTGCTCGGCGGCGCACTGGCACTGGGCCGCAGTCTGAATGTACTCGGTATGGGCGAGAGCACCGCGAGACTGTTGGGGGAATCGACCCAGGGGCTACTCTGGGGCATTTACTTCATGGCCTCCCTGCTCACCGCGACCGCCGTCTCCGTCGCCGGCAGCATCGGTTTTGTTGGCTTGATCGTGCCGCATCTGATGCGCCTGCTGGTGGGGTCGGACCACCGCATACTGCTCCCCGCAGCCGCGCTTTTCGGCGGTACTTTCCTGGTGCTATCCGATACGCTGGCCCGGACTGTGGTCGCACCGCGACAGCTTCCGGTTGGCGTCATTACCGCGCTGCTGGGCGTACCCCTGTTTCTGCTGCTGCTCAACCGGGCGCGCCTGCGGGCCGGGGCGCAATAGTGGCGTCACCGACTCTCCAGTGTGATGCACTGACGGCGACGATTGGCGACCTGTGCGTCGTGGCCGAACTGAATCTGTCATTTGAGGCCGGTCAATTCTGGGGCATCCTGGGTGCCAATGGCGCCGGTAAAACCACCCTATTGAGACATTTGGCGGGCCTGCTGGAACCAGAACACGGCGCCGTCGCCTTAAACGGCCAGCCTCTGCACCAGTGGCCGCGACGCCCGCTGGCCAGAATGCTGGGCATGCTGCAGCAGCAAACCCACTACGTCTTTGATGCGACCGTGCTACAGGTAGCACTCACGGGACGACACCCGCATCTGGGACGATTTGAACGGGAGCGGGTGGAGGATCTGGAACGGGCGCGGTCGGCTCTGGCGGCCATGGACCTGCTGCGGCTCGAAAGCCGCAGTGTAACGGCACTATCTGGCGGGGAAGCGCGGCGCCTGGCCTTTGCCGCCCTGCAGGTGCAGGACACGGCGGTGCAACTGCTGGACGAACCCACCAACCACCTGGATTTCCGCCATCAGGTACGTCTCATGAGCCGGGTGGGCGAACAGGTCTATGGGCAGCAGCGCCTGGCGCTGGCCGCCCTGCACGATGTGAATCTGGCTGCCACCTACTGTAGCCATGTACTGCTGCTTCATGAGCAGGGGCAATGGCAGGCCGGCACGGCCACGGAACTGCTACGGGAAGAAGAACTGGAACGGCTCTATCAATGCCCGATTACGGCGGTAGAAACGCCGTACGGCACCCGTTTTCACCCGACTTTTTCCGACACGCCGGACTGACTGGCCAGACCTTGAAAGCGGCGCCCGAGACGCCAGGCCGCCAGGGCCCATAAACCCATCACCGGCAGATAGCACCAAACCGCCTGCTGCACGCTCAGGCCAAGCCCCAGATAGCCGCGAAACAGCCAGCTGGCAGCCGTATCACTACCCCGATAGACCACCGTGTCGATAAAATTCTTACTCTTGTACTTCTGCTCCCGATCGAGCACGGTAAAGAGCATCTCCTTGACCGGACCGAGCAGGCCATAATTCAAAGCCCGCTGCAGCACCTGCACAGCGGCAAACAGCACCAGACCGAACGCGCTGCCCAGCAAGGTAAAGCCGGCTGCCAGCAGCACGGGAGGCAATAGGGCCGTGCGCGACATACCCAACCAGCTCAGCAGGCGTGACGTCAATAGAAATTGGAGCGTAAAAGCGCAGATTTGCACGACCAGATCAAGATAGCTGTAGAGTGTCGTGCGCTGCGCAAAATCCAGCCCGCGCTCGTCAATAAGGACCGCAAGCCCGTTGTAGAGGAAGGTACTGGTCATATTATGGGCCAGCATCATGGCGCAGATCAGTAGCAAATAGGGTGACTGGAAAACCGTGCGCGCGCCAGCCAGGATGCTGCCACCAATAACGCTGTCCTGGGCCGCATCCGGCTCGCTTTGAACCTTCTGGCCAAGCCGCCAGGCCAGCAGGGTAGCCAGCATGAGACCTGCAGCAGCCAGCGTCATAACGCCACTCGCGCCTAACTCGTCAATCAACGCGGCGGTTAGTAAAGGGCCGGCCATGGCACCGAGACTGCCGCCGGCCATGATGCTGCCAAAAAGCCGCTGCGCCTGCTGCGGGCGGAAGATGTCGGCCATGAAGCTCCAGAAAATGGAGACCACAAACAGATTGAAGACGCTGACCCAGACATAGAAGGCAATTTCCACGGGGGCCTGGGCCGCGTTGCCACGAAAAGCCAGCGCAAAGGCCAGTAACTGGCAAAGGAATACACCGTAGATCAGGGGCACCAGGGTACGGCGACGAAAACGGGCTACCAGCCAGCCAAATACCGGCACCAGCAATAGCATGGTCACAAAGGTCGCGGTATAGAGCCAGTGCAGCTGCTCGGAAAACTGCGAAGCCACCGTGTTGCGCAATGGGCGGATCATAAAATAGCTGCCCAGCAACATGAAAAAATACAGGAAGGCCACGGAAAAGCGCGCCCACTCCCGGTCCTCTATGCGCAACACACGACCAAGCAACCGCCCCAGGGCGTGACGATTTCCCTCAGCGCCGCGCACAGCCGCCAACCCAGCATGAATCAGAACCATAGCAGCCGGGCCCGCACACGCTGCGGCCGGCCCATAGCGGCCGTTTGAAAACCATGAATTCCTGCCTATCTGGCCCCAGTGTGACCAGTGTAGCAGGCCTAAATAGCCTCAAGGCTGGACCCTTCCGGGCACGCCGGCTCCCCGGTAATGAGCGAGGAGAGTTTGCGCGGCGCCCCGCACACGGTATGATGCATACGCTACCGCACGGAAAGTCCCGATCGTCTTGACCAACTTCGATTTCATCATTGTGGGCGCAGGCTCCGCCGGCTGCGTTTTGGCCCGCCGACTCAGCGAAAACCCCAACCATCGCGTATTGCTGCTGGAGGCTGGCGGCAAGGATCGCAATCCCTTCATTCACATGCCAGCGGGCCTGTGGCGACTGCGTGACAATACGCGGGTGAACTGGAATTACGAGACGGAACCGGAGCCCCACCTCGCCGGCCGCCGCCTCTACTGGCCCCGAGGCAAGGTTCTGGGGGGCTCCAGCGCCATCAATGCCATGTGCTACTGCCGTGGTCATCGCAAAGACTACGACGACTGGGCCGCCCAGGGCGCCAGCGGCTGGGCTTTTGAGGACTGCCTGCCCTACTTCATCAAGTCGGAAGATCAGGAGCGCGGTGCCTGTGACTATCACGGCGTGGGGGGTCCCCTGTCCGTCCAGGACCTGCGCTATCACAACCCGCTCAGTGAGCGCTTCCTGCAGGCCTGCGAACAGACTGGCCTGCCGCGCACCGATGACTTTAATGGACCGCGCCAACGCGGCTGTGCTCTCTATCAGGTGACCCAGCGCGACGGAAAACGCTGCAGCACGGCTGTTGGCTATCTGCGACCGGCCATGAAACGCCCCAACCTGACCGTTATGACCGGTGCCCTGGTACAGCGCCTGCTGTTTGATGGTGACCGGGTCCGCGGCGTCACCGTGCTGCACAAGGGCGAAGAGAAACATTTTGAAGCCGGCGAGACCCTGCTCTCCGGTGGCGCCATCAACTCACCACAGCTGCTCATGCTGTCTGGCATTGGCCCCGGCGAACATCTGCGTGAGCATGGTATCGACGTGCGCCTGGACCAGGCCGGGGTGGGTGCCAATCTGCAGGACCATCTGGACATCTGCACCGTGGTAAAGATTGGCACCCGGGAAAGCTACGACACGCTCAATCACACGTTGGCCGGTATCAAATATATTCTTAACCGCTCGGGCCCCTGCACCTCCAATATTGCCGAGGGCGGCGCTTTCATTGTCAGCCAGTACGCCACTGATGATCGGCCGGATATCCAGCTGCACTTCATCCCCGCCCAGCTGGATGAACACGGGAAGAATGTTCTGCCCGGGAGCGGCATGACGCTTCATGCCTGTCCGCTGCGGCCTGAAAGCCGCGGCCATATCCGCCTGAAAAGCGCCGATCCGCAGGCAGCGCCGGCCATCACAGCCAATTACCTGGACAGCGACTATGACCGCCGCATGATGATCGAATGTGTGCGCCTGAGTCTGGAGATCTTCGAGCAGGCCGCTTTTGCAGAGACCGTTACGGAGCGGGTTTTTCCGGCACCGGAGGCGACCTCGGACGCGGACTATCTGGAGTTTGTGCGCCGCAAAGCAGAAACGGTCTATCACCCGGTCGGCACCTGCCGCATGGGCGACGATGACGCGGCGGTCGTCGATGCCAGCCTGCGCGTACGCGGCGTTCAGGGTTTACGCGTGGTGGATGCTTCGGTAATGCCCGCACTGGTGTCTGGCAACACCAACGCCCCGACCATCATGATTGCGGAAAAAATTGCCGCTGAGATGAACGCCTAATCAGCAGCGAAGGTCTGCAGCGCCGGGATCGGCACATGCAAGGCAGTGCACACCACGCGCATCAGTTCCAGCTCCGCTTCAATTAGACGCTGGTCATGACTGACCGTGGCCGCCAGGGCCCGCACCAATTGTTCTTTGCCATCCGCCGTCAGCACATCGAGACGATCCAAGGCATGATCCAGCGTGCCCATCCAGTCGTCCATGGAGGGCAAGGCCTCCGGCGCCTCACCCAGCACCACAGCACAGCCCGCAGCATAGGCCGCCAGCGCTTGTTCTGGCTCCGTTGGATTCCCGTGCCAGGCCACCACAGCCAGCACCGCATGAATTTCCTGCCGACGACGGCGCACGCTGGCCCGGCCGGTGGCGCGCACGCGTTGCGGATTCGACGCTTCCCACAAATACTGACGCAGAATACGAGCCAAAAGATATTCGAAAACATCCACCTGACCATCAATGCGAATCAGCTGATCAGCCGCATTAAGTAAGCGCTGAAGCACTTCCGGCGGCTGCCGATGCAGCGCCGGCAGAGCAATTTCCAACAGTGGCAAGCGCTGGCCTGTGGGCAGGGAACCGGTCTCCGCCTGCAGGGCTCGCACCTGGTCCGCCACATGCGACCCCAGGGTCTTTTCAAGCACTGCCAGCTGGCGCTCAGCGATGGTCGGATCCTGATGTAATAGGGTTAACAGCAGCCCCTGTAGAGCGGTTTCGCTGGAGTGCACAGCGTCAGCCGCGGCCGCCGGCAAGCTGGCTGCCACACTGGCCGCCATAAGAATGCGCTCCATGTCGGGGTTGCCGATCTGATCGATGATGGTTTGCGGATCAAAGGGCGCCCGCTTGCGCTCGGGTTGCGCCGCCCGAACCTCCTCCCGCGCTGCCTTTTCGCGCTCACGCTCCTGTTGTCGTGCCAGCCGATCCGCCAGAATCTTCAAGTCATCCTGTTGGAAATTGGGCTCGATTCGGGCAATGCGCTGCATGAGTGGTGGATGCGTGGCAAACAGGCTCTGCTCACCCCCGGGACCAAACAGCATATGGCCCACCTCTTCCGTATCCCGATTCAAAAAGGAGTGATCCTGCACCACGGCAATCTTCTTCAGGGCACCGGCAATACCACCGGGATCGCGGGTAAATTGCACCGCCGAGGCATCGGCCAGATACTCGCGTTGCCGGGAGACGGCCGACTTGATCATGCGACCGAAGAACAGTCCCACATAGCCTACGCCCAGCAAGACCAGCGCTACCGCAATGGCCACCAATCCGCTGTTATCACGCGAGCGCCCCATCAAATGGCTGTGCATGAGAATCCTGCGGCCGATGATGCCCAGCAGCAGGATCCCGAAAAGTGCACCCATGAGGCGAATATTCAGGCGCATATCACCATTGAGAATGTGGCTAAATTCGTGCGCTATCACACCCTGCAACTCGGCCCGGTTGAGCGTCTCCAGCGTGCCGCGGGTTACCGCTACCGCCGCATCTGCCGGCGAATAGCCCGCCGCAAAAGCATTAATGCCCAGCTCCTGCTCAAGCACGTAGACCTGCGGCATGGGCACGCCGGAAGCCAGCGCAATCTCCTCCACCACATTCATGAGGCGCCGCTGGAGCGGGTCACGCGTGTCAGCGTCCACTAGCGTGCCGCCCAGTTGCCGCGCCACCTTGCCGCCACCGCCTCGCAAGCTCAGCGTTTTCCCAAGACTGGCCAGACCGATAACGGTTCCGGTTCCCAGGGAGGTAAACAGCAGGGCGTTGCTATTCGACTGCAGCGTCGACAGAGACAGCAAGGAAGCGCCTTCCACCGGCGACAGCATGCCCAGCACCAGCCCCATGGCCAGACTGACAGAGATCACTATCGCCAGCACGGCGAGAGCAAACATCAACAGCAGCCAGCGCGTCTGACGGCGCGAGCGATCCTGATGGGCGAAAAAGTTCACGGTAGCAGTCCGGGCCAGCTAATGGCTCAGAACTCGACCTTGGGCACCTCGCGCTTCGCTTCGTCTTCGATTTCCAACAGCTCGGCCGGAGCAAAATTGAACCAACCGGCAAAGAAGTTATTGGGGAAGGATTCACGCAGCGTGTTGTAGCCCATGACCGAGTCGTTGTAAGCCTGGCGTGCGAATGCGACCTTGTTTTCCGTAGTGGTCAGCTCTTCAGACAACTGCATCATGTTTTCGTTGGCCTTCAGATCCGGATAGGACTCGGACAGGGCAAACAGGCGTCCCAGCGCACCGGACAGACCCTGTTCGGCTTGTGCCAGGGCCTTCATGGCTTCGGGATCGGATGGATCGCGGGCAGCATTCTTAAGACCGCTAACCGCAGCAGAGCGCGCATTGATGACGGCTTCCAGCGTGTCTTTCTCGTGCGCCATATAGCCCTTGGCCGTTTCGACCAGATTGGGAATCAGGTCATGACGCCGGGTCAGCTGCACATCGATCTGCGCAAAGGCGTTCTTGAACTGGTTACGTGACGCGACCAGGCGGTTGTAGATGGAAATTGCAAAAAAGATCGCGCCGCCGATCAGCGCCAGAAAAAGCCATCCCATAGCGATACTCCCCTCAGGAAACAGCGTTTAGTCTAGCAAAGGTCTTGGCAGGCTTCCCGTGCCGCAGGTCATGGGCGCCTGCGGCCCGTCCTCAACGCTTTTTAGCCTTGGCCCAGCCATCGCGCAGCGTTACCGTGCGGTTGAATATTGGACGTCCGTCCGCGCCCGGCTCCGCATCGCGCACAAAATAGCCATTGCGCTCGAACTGGAAGTTGGCACTGGCATCAGGCGCGAGCACGGAAGGCTCAACCACCGCCCGATTCAGAATCTTAAGCGATTCCGGATTGAGAAACTCCAGGTAGTTGCGGTCCTTGTCCGCCAGCGGGTTTTCCACCGCAAACAGCCGGTCATAGAGACGCACCTCAACCGGCAGCCCATGATCAGCCGATACCCAGTGAATCGTACCCTTCACCCGTCGGTCCGCGCCGGGCATGCCGGAGCGGCTATCGGGATCGAAGCTGCAGTGCAGTTCCGTCACCTGACCCTCCGCGTTCTTGATTACCTCGTTGCACTGAATGATGAACGCATTACGCAAGCGCACTTCCCCACCGGGCTTGAGGCGGAAAAACTTACGCGGCGGTTCCTCCATAAAATCGTGGGACTCCACCCAGATCTCCCGCGTAATGGGCACCCGCCGCGTTCCCATTTCAGGCTGCTGCGGGTGCACGGGCGCTTCCAGCCACTCGGTTTCACCCTCGGGAAAGTTGCTCAGCACGACTTTTATTGGATCCAGAACCGCCATGGCACGGGGCGCCGTCTCGTTCAGATCGTTGCGAATGGCATTTTCCAGCACGCCCAGATCAATGATGCTGTCGGATTTGGAAATGCCCAGATCCTCCCAGAAGCGGCGGATGCCGGTGGGCGTGAAGCCACGCCGGCGCAGACCGGCAAGAGTCGGCATGCGGGGATCGTCCCAGCCCTCCACATGGCCCTGCTCCACCAGTTCGCGCAGACGGCGCTTACTCATGACCGTGTAGCTCAGATTGCCCCGCGCAAACTCAATCTGCTGCGGATGACAGGGCGCCGGGATGTTTTCCAGGAACCAGTTATAGAGCGGCCGGTGGTCTTCAAATTCCAGCGTGCACAGGG
>JAOZKI010000042.1 GCA_029935455.1 Lysobacterales bacterium
GCCTGGTCGCCAGAATCTGGTGGTCTCCCGAAACGAACAGCTGCAGCTGGAGGGTGCCCAGCTGGTGAGTTCCCTGGTTGAGGCCATTGAGGCGGCTGAGGGAACCGAGGTCATGATTATCGGCGGTGGAGAGCTTTATCGGCAGGCTTTACCGCTGGCCTCCCGGCTGGTGTTGACCACCGTTGAGCTGGAGCCGGAGGCGGACACCTGGTTCCCCGCCTGGGATACCAGCGACTGGCTGTTGGTCAATGCGGAAACGTTTCCGGCTGATGAGCAGGGCATTGCTTTTTCTGTGGCGGAGTGGATGCGCCGCTAGCCATTCAGCGGCGGGCGTTAATCTGAATCAGACGCTCCTCTTCCAGACACCAGGCGCTGAGCTGGCCGCCCCAGACACAGCCTGAGTCCAGCGCCAGATAGCGTTTGCGACAGCGCAAGCCCAGTGCTGCCCAGTGTCCGAAAGCGACGCGCACATCGCGTGTGGCGCGGTTCGGGTGCTTAAACCATGGCTGGTAGCGCTTACGCTGCTTGCCCCGGGGCGGGTCCCGGTGCAGATAAAGACGGTCCTGTGCATCGCAATAGCGGATACGGCACAGCACGTTGGTGATCAGTCTGAGTCGACGCCAGCCCGTGCGTGCCGGCCGCCAGCGACGGGGCCTGTCGCCGTAGATTTTGCGCAACAGGCGTTTCCGCCTGGGCCCCTGGAGAACCGTACTGACCTCCTGTGCGTAGCTCAGCGTTTGCTGCCAGGTCCAGCTTGGCACCACGCCTGCATGTACCCGCAGTAGTGATCTTTGCTCATCCCAGGCAGCCAGCGGCATCTGATTCAGCCAGGCCAGGAGGTCTTCCTGATCATGGGCCTGCAAAATGGCCTCGAACTCATCATTGTTGCTGCCACCTTCAGGGTGACGCGCCTGTTCAGCAAGCAAATGAAGGTCATGGTTGCCGAGTACGGTCTCGACGCAGGGCGCCACGCTGTAGAGCAGACGTAGCACGCCGAGCGAATCGCCGCCGCGGTTGACCAAGTCTCCACAGGGCCACAGCTGGTCGGCCGCCGGATCGAAATTGATGGCTTCCAGAAGCCGTTCCAGCGGCTCCAAACACCCCTGTATATCGCCGATCAGATAGGTGGCCAATGGGTTCGGATCCGGTTGCTTCAGTTCAGGGCGTCAGGTACCAGCAACGCGAACTCAGGTATGGGTACCCGGAACTCACGTCCCTCTGCATCGGTAAAGCCATAGGAGCCCTGCATGGAACCGGTCCGCGTGGGCAAGAAAGCGCCGCTGGTGTAGCTGTAGCGGGCACCCGGCGGAAGTTCTGGTGTTTCTCCCACCACGCCCTCGCCCGCGACCTCCTCCTGATGACCGTTGCCGTGGGTAATGATCCAGTGTCGGTTGCGCAAACGGATCGTCGTCGCACTTTCGTTGGTAATATGAATGGTGTAGGCGAACGCGTACTGGTTCTCATGCTCGCCGAGATACTGGGGAAAGGGCTCGATCTTGACTGCAAGCGGCTCGCTCATGACACCTCCTCACGCTGAAGCTCCATGATAGAGCCTTGAGCGTGGAATGAAAGCCTCGGCCTAGCGGCTGCTCCCGGTGGCCCTGTCCGCCAGCTGTCCGGCGAGGCGTAAGAAGCCGTCCAGATCCACCTGCTCGGGCCGGGCTGCCGGGTCCAGCCCGGCACCCTCAATCTGTTCCACGTCCAGTAGTTGACGCAGGCTGTTGCGCAGGGTTTTACGACGCATGGAAAACGCCTGGCGCACCACCGCGTCAAAGGACGCAAGCAGTGCCACGGGCACCAGGGGCTCCTTTCGCGGGACCAGCCGAACGATGGCAGAGTCCACGCGCGGCTGCGGATCAAAGGCGGTCGGCGGTACCGGAAATAGCGGTGTCACCTCCGCATAGACCTGACACATGAGGCTGAGGCGGCCATAGGCTTTGCTGCCCGGCAGGGCGTGCATGCGCTCAACGACCTCTTTCTGCAGCATGAAGTGCATGTCGCTGGGGGGCTGTTGCTGGGCCAGCAGGTGAAACAGCAGGGGCGTAGAGATGTTGTAGGGCAGATTACCAACCAGGCGATAGCTGGCACCGGCAGCAAGGGCGGTAAAATCTACCCGCAATGCATCCTCATTGATAACCTCGAGCTGCGGGTGCCGCTGTTGCAGTCGGGCGGCCAGATCACGGTCGATTTCCACCACCTGTAGATTGGCGCCGGCGGCCATCAGGGGTGCGGTCAGGGCCTCCTGCCCCGGGCCGATTTCCACCAGGCGTTCGCCGGGCTGCGGTGCGATTGCGCTGATGATCCGCGCAATGACGGCGCCGTCCACCAAAAAGTTCTGGCCAAAACGCTTGCGTGCCTTATGCTTCATGGCCATCCGCAGTGAGGATGAACGCCTGCTCAATTGCATGCCCGAGACTGGCGGCGTCGGCGCTACCGGAAGCCGCAATATCCAGCGCCGTGCCATGATCAACGGAGGTGCGCAGAAAAGGTAGCCCGAGCGTGATATTGATGGCGCGACCGAAGCCGGCATGCTTCAGCACCGGCAACCCCTGATCGTGATACATAGCCAGTACCGCGTCGCAGTGACTCAGTGCTCGCGGCGTAAAGGCTGCGTCGGCCGGCACCGGGCCAATCAGATGCATGCCCCCAGCCCGGCAGCGCTCAAGAACGGGCGCAATGATGGCATCGTCTTCGTGTCCCAGATGACCGCCCTCACCCGCATGGGGGTTGAGTCCCAAAACCTGCAGGACCGGCTGGTCGATTCCGAAACGCTGGCGCAGATCCTGATAGCAGATTCGCACAGCACCCTCCACGGCAGCTGGCGTGATCGCGGCGGGAACGGCGGATAGTGGCAGGTGAGTGGTGACCAGCGCCACGCGCAGTGTGTCCGCCGCCAGCATCATTACCACCTGGTCAACGCCGGCCCGCTCGGCCAGAAATTCCGTATGCCCGGTGAAAGGCTGGCCACCCTCATTGATCACACCCTTGTGGATCGGACCCGTCACCAGGCCTGCGACGCTACCCTCCAGAACCAGATCAACGGCCTGATTGAGCGTGTTGAGAACATAGATGCCGTTGGCGGGGTCCAGCGTGCCGAGCGTGGCGGGGCGTTCCAGCGGCACCGGTAGGCAGGCCAGCGCATGCTTCGGAAGCTGGTCGCCGGGCTGCCACTCCCTAATGGCAACCGGCAGCTTGAAGTGCTCAGCCCGTGAACGCAGCAGTTGCGGATCGCCGACGGCCACCAGGGGCTGGTCAGGGTGGGCCAGCCGGTGGCGCAGAAGGATTTCCGGACCGATGCCGGCCGGCTCTCCGGGCGTCACCGCCAGCGCGCGCATAGGACTCAGGAGGGTAGCCGCAGCTCAACGAAAGCTTCTTCACGCAGCTGGCGCAAGAAGCCTTCGATTTCAGACTCGGCGCGGCGCTGCATGATGGTCTGGCGGGCCTTGTTGGCCATGGCTTCTTCCGTAATATCGGTTTCGCGGAAGCCGACGCGCTGTAAGAAGTGCCAGCCACTCTGGGTCTGGAACGGCTGGCTCAGCTCACCGTCTTCCAGGCCCTCCAACATGGTCTCGAATTGCGGACCGAATTTCTGCGGAGGAAACCAGCCCAGGTCGCCGCCAAGATTGGCGCTGGTGGTGTCGTCGGAATATTCTCGCGCGAGTTCCGCGAAATCCGCACCGTTCTCAATCTGCGCATGCAGATCATTGATGATGTCCTGAGCCTGCTCCGCGTTGACCAGCTCGTTCATCATGATCAGCATGTGATTGGCGCGAAACTCTTCGGCCATGATCTGGCGATTCTCGCGATAGTCATTGACTTGCAGGATGTGGAATCCGCCCGGGCTGCGCAGCGGTTGGCTGAAGGATCCGGGCTGGATGTTGCGAATCGTATCGGCGAACTCACGCGGCACGGAATTCAGGTCCCGCCACCCGATACGCCCGCCGTCCAGCGCGTCCTGGCTCTCGGAAAAGCTGATGGCGGCTGAAGCGAAATCCATACCCTCTTCAAGCTGCCGGTAGATGTCCTCCGCGCGGGCTGCTGCCGCTTCAATCTGTTGCGGGGTTGAGCCGTCTGGCAGATTGATCATGATGTGCGAAATATCGTACTCACCGCCGGCAAAATCCTCCGAGGCCAGCAGGATTTCGACCTCCGTATCGCTCACCGGCTCCATGCTGCTGACCACGCGCTGGCGCAGCCGTTCGCTCATGATTTCTTCACCGATACTGCGCCGGAACTCGCTAAAGTCCTCGCCATCAGCCTCCAGTACGGAACGCATTTCGCCTACGCTGATGTTGTTGCGCTGAGCCAGGCTCATCATGGCCTGATCGATATCCGAGTCGCTGACGCGAATGCCCGTGCGCAGCGCGCGTTGCACCTGCAGTTTGCGGCTGACCAGACGCTCCAGCACCTGCTTCTCCAGCAGGTTTTGGGGGGGCAGGTTGCCGCCGCTTTGGCGTATCCGTTCGACGATGCCATCAATCGCGATATCCAACTCGCTACGCGTGATGACATCTTCCTCAACCAGCGCGACGATGCTGTCGATGCGCTCAACGTATTGCGCATTGGCTACGGATGAGAGGCCCAAGAGGGCGCTGAAACAGAGACTGCTGGCAAGCAGCAGGGAACGGGTGGCTTTCATGGTCAAATCCTGCTCCGGGCCGAGCGCCGGCGGGGCGTCGACGGTGTCATGCATAAAGCGGCTATTTTACCCCATGCGCGATCAGGGCGCCGGTGTGTAGAACAAGGGCGGGCTGCGGCGTCCGAAAGCGCCAAGACCCTTCAGCCTCAGCTCAACAAACAGGCCATCTCGGGTGCCGCCCTGGCGATCCTTGAGGTAGCGCCGCGCCGCCACACGCAACGCCCAGCAACAGCTTTCATATTCAAGACCAATCAAACCTTCCTGAAGTTCCGAATCCGCCAGCGAATAGTTGACCCGGCTGTAGAGGCTCCAGCGCTCGTTCAGGGGCCAAAGATAGCGCACGTCGAACTGGTCCAGGCGGTCCCGCCGGTAACGGTATTCAAAACCGAGCCGACTGCCTCCGGTGGTCAGATAGTCGATAGCGGCCACGCCAACATCCAATTCGCGGTTTTCCCAGTCCCACTGGACACCAAGGCGGGTATTCAGCCGATCCAGCGGGTGCCAGTTCAGCTCCGCGAGAAAAGGTGAGCTATTGGGCCTTACCGCGGTGTCCTCATCCAGCGTTACACGCGGTGGTGTGAGGTAAAAAATCTGTCCGAGATTCACACTCCAGCTTTCTCTCCCGCTGCTCGGATTCAGGGTGCGAGTGCTCAGTGCCAGCGTCAGTTGGTTGGCGTCGGTCTGTCGATCGGCGCCCGTGAAACGGTTACTGTGGAACAGCTGGGCAAAACCAAAAGTGAACTCACTGGTATCGAAATCAGGCAACTCAGACTGGTCTTCAAAGGGCACATAGAGGTAATAGATGCGGGGTTCCAGGGTCTGGGTACTTCCGCTAGGGGTGAGCCGGTCCAGGTAGAGACCACTGTCAAGGCTGACGATGGCCGTGCCGCGCCGTGGCGAGGTATCACTGGCTGGCGTCGTATTCTCGAGTTCATAGCCGGTCATGCGGTAGCCAGCGGCGGCCTTGAAAAACCCCCAGGCACGGTTGCTACTCCATACCAGACTGGGCAACAGATCCAAACGGGCGCCGGTGACGCCCACGTCGCGCTCGAAATAAACGGCTTCCGCTTCCACGGTAGTTCCGAAGCCGCGCCGCCCCAGCGGCGCATCCAGTGAAAAGGCCAGTCTGGGCAAACGCTTGTAAGGCTGGCTTTGCAGTGCAACGTCGTCGTCCAGCACCTGAAAGTCGTCCAGCAAGGCGGTGAATAGCCAGTAGCGCCCGGCGCCGCTGAGTGTGGCCTGACTGCGCAGATATTGCCGCGAGGTCTGGGCCAGATTACCGCCAAAATCGGTGAAGTAGTCGTTATCACTAACCCGCTCGAGCTGGGCGTTGGCAAGCCAGGATGGATCGATGGCCATGCGCCAGTCGGCCTGGTAGCGCCAACGTTGCTCGTCCAGCTTACGGTCGTCAGGCAAGACATCCGCAGCCAACGTGGTGTAGCTGCGCGCGGTGAGCTGCCGGTACTCCAGGCCCAGCATGAGCCCGCGTTCACTGTACAGACGCGGCGTGACCGTGGCATCGCGTTGCGGGGCGATGTTCCAGTAGTAGGGCACGGCCACTTCCAGCCCGTTGTCGTTGGCCGTGCTCAATGAGGGATAGAGGAATCCGCTCTTGCGGCGGTCGTCGATGGGAAAGGTCATGTAGGGCAGATACAGCACCGGCACTCTGCCCAACTTGAGTTTGGCGCCCCGTGCTACACCCACACCTTCGTCATGTTGCAATTCCAGTTCACGCGCCGACAGCATCCAATCGGGCTGGTCACCGGCACAGGTGGTGAACCAGATGCCCGTGAGCTCCGACCGCCGCCCCTCACTGAGGTGCACCGTATCGGCTCCACCCTGAGCACTCGACCCCGTAAAACCGTAGCGCACATCATAGAAATCGCCACTTTGTTCCAGGAACCCGTAGCGCCCATTCGATGCCTGCAGTTGCAGTTGCGCATCGCTGTAGCGCAAGGGCGCGGGCAGGCGAGCCCGTTCCGTATTGGGGTCATATTGCAGCAGGCTGGTGCTCAGCAGTTGATCCGCACGGCTGATTTCGACCCGGCCGGCCAATTCTGCCTCAGACTCGGCGCCGGCGTTGAGGGTTTGCGCAAGGGCAATGATCGGCGCGTCCGTGCGATCGGGCATTTGATCCAGTTGCGGGGCCAGCGCCGGCAGCGGACAGGCGCCTGCTGCTTGTGCGAGCGCCGGCCGCGGTATTGCGAGCATGGGCGCTAGCAGCAGCAGGAATATCGGCATGCGTCGGACGGCGGACGGCCATCCGCCCGTTACCCCAAGGCTGAAGGCCGCAGTGAAACGTCGCGGCATCATTCGGCCTCGGATGACGAGGACTCCGGGCAAAACTTCAGGGATGCAGAGTTGATGCAGTAGCGCAGGCCCGTAGGGGGTGGGCCATCGGGAAAGATATGCCCCAGATGTGCATCACAGTACTGACAAACCAGTTCTGTGCGGATCATGGCATGGCTCAAATCTCGCTTCTGCACAATGCCAGCCGCCTCCAGTTCGCCATGGAAGCTGGGCCAGCCGCAGCCAGAGTGAAATTTGCTGGCCGCATCGAACAGTTCGTGACCGCAGCAAACGCAGCGGTAGACACCGGGCTCGAACAGGTCCGTGTAGTCACCGGTAAAAGGCCGTTCCGTACCGGCCTGGCGGGTTACGCGGTATTGTTCATCGGTGAGCTGGCTGCGCCACTCCGCATCGGTTTTGGTGATTTTCTTGGTCACAATTCTTGCCTTTCACTCTAGCCGCGCAGGCTGCTTATTAGGAACCCGCCCAGTATAGCGGCCAGCGCGCCCGGGACGACGAAACGGACCCAGACCACGGTAAGCCGTGCGAGTCCCGCCGGCAGCCCGCTGGCCAGTTGCTGAAGCGCCGTTGCCTTGCCCAGCCCCCAGCCAACGGCCAGCGTGGCGAGCAGCGCACCCAGCATGAACATACCGGAACCGAAGATCAGGTCCAGCGTGCCGATGGACTCAGGATTCAGGCCAATGGGTAGCATGACCAGGATAGCGATCAAGGCCGTTGTCCAGAGCCAGCGTTTGCGATTCCAGCTAACGCTGGTCAGGTCAGACAGTGCGCCGGAAACCGTATCCAGCGCGGCGATCAGGGTGAGCATGGCCACCAGTCCCCAGCCAGCCAGGAAAACCGGTGCCAGAAAATCGCCGCCGGGCATGGCGGAGAACAGGCGCGGCAGCGTATTAAACAGCAGACCAGGGCCCGCGGCGAGGTCAAGGCCGAAGACCAGAACCGCCGGCACCACAAACAGCGCCGCCATAAAGGCCGCGCCCAAGTCCATCAGGCAGGTACCCATGGCGGTGGGCATCAGCGCGGTCTGCGAGCGCAGATAGCTGCCATACATGACCCCCAGCGTGCCGGATAGGCCCACAGAAAAGCAGGCCTGTCCCATGGCAGCAAACCAGATGCTCGGTCCGGCCGCGCCGAAATCCGGCTGTAAAAACTGCTGGAGCTCGGTGAGTGCGCCCGGTAATCGCAGTGTGGCAACCACCAGGTAGACGGCGGCCAGTGCGAAGATGGGCATGAGGAATTTGTTGGCCGATTCAATGCCCTTTTTGAGACCGCGGCTTACTACCACGGTGCAAGTCAGTATCACCAGCACGGCGATACCGTACTGCAGCCCGTGACGGCCCAACCCATTTTCATAGTTTGCTAGCGTTGCTTCTGCAAAGCCACTGCTGGCGGCGAACCAGGCGCTGTAGAACACATTCGCGATGACAATGCTGTAGTAACAGGTGGCCATGAATGCGGCCGACAGGGCCAGCAATCCGATCCAGCGCCCAAGACGGGGCCCGAAAGCGGCCTGAAATGCGGCGACCGGTCCACGCCGAGTCGCCCGGCCAAGCGACAGTTCCGCCGCCAGTGCGGGCGCGGCCAGTGCCAGCATGAAAACGGCATAAACCAGCAGGAAAGCGCTGCCGCCATGCTGGCCCATCATGTAGGGGAAACGCCACACATTGCCCAGGCCAATGGCCAGACCGGCCATGCTGATCAGGGTGGTGAGGCGCGATGAAAATCGTTGTTGTTGGGTCGCCATGGGCACCGCATTGTACGGTATGCTGAGCGCCTATGGTGCATGATAAAAAATCCAGCCAACTAACGGTCTCGGGCCCTTTTCACCTGGCGATCCCGGTGGATGATCTGGCCGCCGCACGAGCCTTCTACGGCGGGCGCTTTGGCTGTGCCGAGGGTCGCAGCGATGCGCACTGGGTGGATTTTAATTTTTTCGGCCATCAGTTGGTGTGCCATCTGGACTCCGCGCATCAGGCGCGACCGGTGCATAACCCGGTCGACGGCGATGCGGTGCCGGTGCCTCATTTTGGCGTGGTCCTGCGTATGGATGAGTGGCAAGCGCTCGCGGATCGATTGCAGGCTCATGGCCAGGATTTCATTATTCCGCCAAGGGTGCGATTCCGGGGGCAGGTGGGCGAACAGGCGACGTTTTTTCTGCTCGATCCGGCCGGTAATGCGCTGGAGTTCAAGGCCTTTGCGGATCCCGGACGCCTTTTTGCCCGCTTATCGGAGTAGCGTTTTCCGTGATAAAGGTATTTGAATCGTTCGATTATATGGAGGCGGGCCGGATACGTTCCCTGCTCGAGGCCAACGGTATCGAGACCTTCATGAAAAATGAGTTTTCTACCGGCGCTGTCGGTGACCTGCCATTTGTCGAGGTCGCGCCCATGGTGTTTATCCTGAAAGAGCGCGATCTACCGCTGGCCACGCGCTTAATCGCTGGCGAACGGTCCTGAACACCTGCTAGCGGTCCTCACCGCGCAGGGCGCGAACCGCGGCTTCTACAGCCTCAGCGTTCGCTTCGTCAGCTGGTATGGGATCGCCAATGCGCAGCTCTATGCGCGACCACAGCTTGTAGGGCCGGCGCCGATACACAGGATCTCGGCGGCTGAACAGGGATCCCCACAGAAAACAAAGGGCCATGGGCACCACCGGCACCGCGCGCCGCTGCAGAATGTGCTCGATGCCCGGCCGGAACGGTGCGATATCACCATCGCGGGTAATGGCGCCTTCCGGAAAAATGCCAACCGGTTCTTCGTGTGCCAGTTCCTCATCAATGCGTTCCCAAGCGCGCGCCAGCACCTCCGGATTTTCCTTCTCGCTGGCAATGGGAATGGCCTTGCTGTGCTTAAACAGCCAGCGCAGCACGGGAATCTGGTAAATACCCTGGTACATGACAAAGCGAATCGGGCGACGCACGCTGCCACCGATGATGAGCGGGTCCACAAAGCTCACGTGATTGGCCGCCAGCAGCACGGCGCCCTCAGTTGGGATTTTCTCCGCACCGATTACCCGCACCCGATAAATGGTATGGATCAGAACCCAGGTTAAAAAGCGCAGCAAAAATTCCGGCACCAGGGAGTAGATGTAGATAGCCACCAGCAGGTTAAGAATGCCCGTGATCAGAAAGAGCTGGGGAATGCTGAGCCCCATGCTGCCGAGGGCGAGCATGGCGAAGCCCGCTGAAACCACCATAAACAGAGCGTTGAGGATGTTGTTGCCGGCGATCACTCGGGAGCGGTGGGCCGGTTCCGAGCGCTGCTGGACCAGCGCGTAAAGTGGAACAATGTAGAAACCACCAAAGATGCCGATCATGAGCAGGTCAAGCACGATGCGCCAGTTGCCAGGGTGGCTGAAAAAGCTGCTGACCGTGGTGCCACTCAGGGGCAGGTCCGGGCTGGCGAAGAACAGGTCAACGGCGAACAGGGTCAGGCCAATGGAGCCCAACGGCACCAGGCCGATTTCCACATCGTGGCCGGACAGCTTTTCGCACAGCAGGGAGCCGGTGGAAATACCAACGATAAACAGCGCCAACAGTGCCGACATGAGTTGCGCATCGCCGCCGAGAATGTTTTGCGAATAGCTGGGGATCTGGACCAGTACCGTGGCGCCGAAGAACCAGAACCAGGAAATGCCCAGTACGCTGTTAAGCACGACCCGGTTCTGGCCCAGAAATTTCAGATTGCGTGTTGTCTCAGTGAAGATATTCCAGTTGATTTTGAGCTCGGGCGCTACCGCTGGTGTCGTGGGAATGGCCAGACTGGTCAACCAGCCCAGAATCGCAACGGCCAGGGCGGCGCCACTCACCCAGATCGGCCAGCTGGCCTCGACCCCGGCCAGTAGGGGGCCGGCAATGGTGCCGCCCAAAATGGCCACAAAGGTGCCCATTTCGATCAGGGCGTTACCGCCAACCAGTTCCCGGCGGCTCAGTACCTGGGGCAGGATGCCGTACTTGATCGGCCCGAAAACCGTGGACTGCAGGCCGAGTAGAAACAGAACGCTGAATAGCAGGGGCAGGCTGTCGAGCCAGAAGCCCAGCGTGGCCAGGCTCATGATGACGATCTCGAACAGTTTTATACGTCGTATCTGGCCCGCCTTTTCGAACTTGTCTGCAAATTGGCCGAACAGTGCTGAGAACAGGAAAAACGGCAGGATAAAGATCATGGCGCTGAAATTCACCAGCTGATCCGTATTCAGACCCATGAGGCTGCTGGCCTTGAACACCAACAGCGCCGCCAGCGCGTTTTTGAAAATGTTGTCATTCAGAGCGCCCAGGGCCTGGGTCAGGAAGAACGGCATAAAGCGTCGTTCCCGAAACAGCTTGAATTGTGATTGTTCGCTCACGGTTCCTAGCCTGCCAGTTGTGTCAGCACGCCGGCAATGGTTGCGGTCATCATGGTGGCGATCGTGCCGCCAAAGACGGCCCGCAGCCCCAGCCGCGCGATATCGCTGCGTCGCTCCGGCGCCAGGCCGCCGATGCCAGCGAGTTGAATGGCGATGGAAGAGAAATTGGCGAAGCCGCAAAGCGCATAGGTAGCAATCAGCACCGACTGGGGCGCCAGCGCGTCTTTTACCTCATTCAGGTTCGAGTAAGCCACGAACTCATTCAGGATTACCTTTTCTCCCAGCAGCGCGCCGATCACCGTCACGTCCTGCCAGGGAACGCCAATCACCCAGGCCAGCGGGGCAAACAGATAGCCCATGATGGTGCTCAGGGACAGGGGCTGACCGAGCATGCCCTCGAGGCCGGTGATCTGGCCGAGCCAGTTCAGGGGCCAGTCAATAAACGCCATCAGAGCCAGAAAAGCCAGTAGCATGCCGCCTACATTAATGGCCAGGCGCACACCGTCGGAGGCGCCGTTGGCCGCTGCTTCGATCACGTTCACGGCGTTCTTCTCCACGTGCAGTTTCACCGTGCCGTGGGTGAGGGATTCTTCCGTTTCTGGCCGCAGGATTTTCGCAATCACGATGGTGGCCGGCGCGGCCATGACGCTCGCGGCCAGCAGATGACGCGCGTAGAAAAGCTGGGCTTCAGGATCGGGCCCGCCCAGCAGGGCGATGTAGCCGGCCAGAACCGCACCGGCAATCGTGGCCATGCCACCGATCATCATGGTCAGCAGTTCTGATTCTGTCATGCGGGCGATGTAAGGGCGTACCACCAGCGGGGCCTCGGTCTGACCAACAAATACATTAGCGGCCACGGCCAGGGATTCGGAACCGGACACATTGAGGACTTTCTGCATCAGCCAGGCGATGCCTTGCACGATCTTTTGCATCAGCCCCAGGTGATAGAGCACGCTCATCAAGGTGGCAAAAAAGATGATGGTCGGGAGCACCTGAAAGGCAAAAACGAAGCCGAACTGCTCCGCATCGGCGAGGTCACCGAAGATAAAGCGCCCCCCCACGGCTGCAAAGCCGATGATTTTTACGAACACACCTGACAGCAGATTGAAGAACTCGCGCCCGCCGGGTACCAGAATAACGAGGATGGCGAATGCCAGTTGCAGACCAATACCGCCCAGCACCAGGCGCCAGCTGATTGCCTGTCGATTCATGGACAGGCTCGCGGCCAGTGCCAGCAACACGGCCAGTCCGAAAATGCCAAAAAGGATATCGCCAAGCATGCAGTGGTCCCGGTGCGTCTGAGTTGTGATGGGTACGGTAAAGCCTGGGCGGCCGACTCGCAAATTGCGGTCCCTAGAGTTCGATGCTGGCCCAGCGCCGAGCGCGCCATACCTGCGCGCAGACCACGGCTTGACCGAAGCGATACAGGCTGTTCACCACCCATACGCCGAGCAGGCCAAAACCCAGCACTGGGCCTGCCAGGTAGGCCAGCGGCAGGAAAAATACCCATTGACTGATGCTGGAGATCCACAGGCTCCGGCGCGTGTCACCGGCGCCTATGAGTGCGTTCATGAGAATCATGCCGGCACAGTCTACGCCCAACCCCAGGGCCCAGAAGAGCAGGGGCCAGTAGGCCAGTGCCTGCGTTGATGGTGTGGTCAGGAAAAAGGCCAGAAAGGGCTTGGCCAGCAGTACCATCAGCACACTGACGAGTAGCCCGTATATCAGGGACAGGGCGGCGCAGTTCCAGCCCCAGCGTGCCGCGTCCTCCACGTCTTTACGTCCCAGAGCGTTGCCCACCAGCGTGGTACAGGCCAGGCCGACCCCGAAAGCCGGCAGGATGGCGGTCAGATGCAGGGTCATTAGCACATTGACGGCGGCTACCTCGGCGGTGCCAATGCGGCTGATAATCCACATAAGGGTCACCAGTCCGGCGGCGAAGAACAGTTGCTGCAGGCTGCTGGGCAGGGACAGTTTGAACTGCTCCCAGAGCGTACTGCGGCTGGGCAGTCGATGCAGAAAACCTTGCGCCTGGGCATGGCGCCAGGCGAACAGAAAGTACAGCACGGTGCCCAGGCAGAGGCTGAGCGTGGTGGCCAGTCCGGCGCCGTAAACGCCCAGTTCCGGTGCACCGAACTTGCCAAAAATCAGCAGGTAGTTCAGCACGACGTTGGTACCGTGCATGATCAGCAGCGTGCGCAGGTAGATGCCGGTCAGATGCACGGCACTCCAGTAACCCCGGAAGGCGAAGTTCATGCCGACGGCGACCATGCCCAGCAGTCGGATTTGCAAATAGGGCGTGCCCAGTTCGGCTACCGCCGGGTCTTCCGTGAGGCGGTCGAAGGCCAGCGGTGCGGCCGCATACATGATCAGGCACAGGGGCAGTCCTATGAGCAGGGCCAGCATCAGCCCGCCATTAAGAGGTACGGCCGTTTCCGCGTCGCGGCCTTCGCCCAGGCGCCGGGCGGCCAGGGCCTGCACGCCCGCGGACAGGCCAATAATGAAGGCAATGGCCAGGTAGTTGCTGAAGCCGCCAATGCCGGTCGCGGCCAGGGCCGCGTCGCCGAGCCGGCCCACCATGGCCACATCAACCAGATTAAGCAGGCTTTGGGAGGTCATGCCGCCCATGATCGGCAGCGCGATCAACCAAATCTGCCGGCGCCGACTGCGGTCGGGCAGTGCCTGTTGCAGCAGCGCAGTGGCGCTCATGAGTTGTTCACGCTCACCCGGCAAAGAGGACCGTTTCCCGAGTTTCGGCAAAGGTCAGCTCGGGCCAGCGTTCCTGCGTGAGCTGCAGGTTCACCCGGGTCGGGGCCAGATAAACCAGCTGTTCTGCGGCGTCCAGTGACAGGTTGCTGCCCAGTTGATTGCGAAATTCCTGCAGCCGCTTGTCATCATCGCCGCGCACCCAGCGCGCCGTTTGGACGTTCACGTTTTCGAAGGTGGCTTCCACGTTGTACTCGTGTTTGAGACGGTAGGCGACCACCTCGAACTGCAGGACACCGATGGCGCCAAGAATGAGTTCGTTACCCAGCAGCGGCCGAAAAAACTGCGTTGCGCCTTCCTCCGAGAGCTGCAGTAACCCTTTCTGTAACGCTTTCAGTTTCAGCGGGTCGCGCAGCACGGCCCGCCGAAACAGTTCTGGCGCGAAGTTGGGAATGCCGGTGAACTGGAGTGCTTCCCCCTGACTGAAGCTGTCGCCAATGGCAATCGTGCCATGGTTGTGGATGCCAATAATGTCGCCCGGCCAGGCTTCCTCTACCGCGTCCCGATCCTGGGCCAGGAAGGTCAGGGCATTAGGGATTTTGATGTCTTTTCCGAGGCGCACATGACGCAGCTTCATGCCCTGCTCAAAGCGCCCGGAGCAGATACGGACAAAGGCGACGCGGTCGCGATGGGCCGGGTCCATATTGGCCTGAATCTTAAACACAAAGCCGGTACATTTGGCCTCATCACTGTCCACGGTTCGGCTGGTACTGGTGCGTGCGCCGGGAGCGGGGGCGTGTTGCACGAAGGCATCGAGCAGGGGGGTGACGCCAAAATTATTGATTGCCGACCCAAAAAATACCGGCGTCTGTTCACCGGCGAGATAGGCCTGCGGATCAAATTCATGGCTGGCCCCCTGCACCAGCTCGATTTCCTCACGGAATTCCTGTGCCAGATTGCCCAGCCGTTCATCCAGCAGCGGGTTATCCAGTCCCTCGATCAGTTCGGCCTGCTGAGTGACGTAGTTTTGTCCTGACTCATACAGATGTACCGTGTCGTCGAGCAGGTGATAGACGCCTTTCAGGCGCTTACCCATACCAATGGGCCAGGTAATTGGTGCACAGGCGATACCCAGAACGGACTCGACTTCATCCAACAGCTCAATCGGCTCCCGGCCTTCCCGGTCCAGCTTGTTGATGAAGGTAAAAATCGGCGTCTGGCGCAGGCGGCAGACTTCCATCAGCTTCACGGTGCGGTCTTCCACGCCCTTGGCACAGTCAATCACCATGAGAGCGGAATCAACGGCGGTCAGCGTGCGGTAGGTGTCTTCGGAAAAATCCGCATGCCCGGGTGTATCGAGCAGATTTACGATGCGATCGCGATAACGAAACTGCATAACGGAACTGGTCACGGAGATGCCCCGCTCCTGCTCCATCTTCATCCAGTCTGAAGTGGCGTGCCGCGCAGCCTTTTTCGCTTTCACGGCGCCCGCCATATTGATGGCACCGCCAAACAGAAGCAGCTTTTCCGTCAGCGTGGTTTTGCCAGCATCCGGGTGCGAGATGATGGCGAAGGTGCGCCGTCGTTCCAGTTGTTCTCTCAGTTCAGACATACCGCTCAAGAGGTCATACAAAGCGCGCCATTTTAGCAGGCTGCGATCGGTGGGGTGCGGTTTCGTCCTGTTACTGACCTGGGTTCAGCACACCACTCAGGCGCTGGGGGCGATCGGGATCCATGCTGCCGCCGTCGGGCAGGTAGAAACGCAGCGGCAGGGACTCCAGGGCCATACCGATATTGATCTGTACCACAAAGTGCAGATGGGGCCCGCTGCTGTAGCCCGAGTTGCCCGAATTGGCCAGCCAATAGCCTTCCGCAATGCGCATGCCCGGGCGGACCCGCAGGCTGTTGCGCTGCAAATGGGCGTACACGGCCATGCTGCCATCGTCATGCAGAACGCGCACAAAGTTGGCCTTGCTCGCTAGCGCAGGATCTACCCGGCCATGGTCCGGAAAGCGTTGCATGGCATCCATGACCACGCCTCCGCGAGCCGCGAGAACCGGCGTACCGATTGGCATGCCAAAATCAATGGCGTAGCGGTTAGCAGCGTCCTTGTGGGTATGCGTGTCATCCAGCCCCTGAGAAATTGGGAACGCTGAGCCACGGGCGAAAGGGGGATAGAAAACCAGTTGCTCCGGCAGCCTGTCCATGGGTCGGCCCGGCACCGACAGATAGCTCACGCGATAGCTGAAAGCTGCGTTCTTGTCTGCCGCACTGATCGTGAGCAACCCGCGTTCATCATCTGCGGGCAACACAAAGCGAGCCGGAAGCGGCGGCTGGGTGGTGACATTCGTTGCCGCCGTCAGGCTCAGCTCGAGCTCCGCGGGACCGTGGAAATGGTTACGAAAAAAATGACGTGGCCGGCGCTCAGTGCCGCCGCGACGTTCAGAAACGAGGCTGCGTGCGCTGTCTGCCACGGCCATCGCTTCGAAGGGCAATCGCCCGGGCGGTGGGCGGTCGGCGTAGTGCCAGCGTCCGCCTTCATCCTGCCATTTGTAAATGTCTTGCGCGTGGGCCAGCGAGGTGGCGAGTAGGATGAGAAGCGGGAGGCCCGGCCAGCACCGAACGGCTCTGGGCCTGCGGCTCAGCATTCAATTACGTTGACCGCGAGTCCTCCGCGCGATGTTTCCTTGTAGCGGTTTTTCATATCGGCACCGGTTTCGGCCATGGTCTTGATCACCTTGTCCAGGGATACGACGCCCACGCCATCACCTTGTAAGGCCAGCCGTTGGGCGTTGATGGCTTTCACCGCGGCCATGGCATTGCGTTCGATGCAGGGTATCTGCACCAGCCCACCAACCGGGTCGCAGGTGAGTCCCAGGTTGTGTTCCATGCCGATTTCTGCGGCGTTTTCAATCTGTGACAGCCCCCCTCCGGTGGCAGCAGTCAGGCCACCGGCGGCCATGGAACAGGCCACGCCGACTTCTCCCTGGCAGCCCACTTCGGCGCCGGAAATTGAGGCGTTGAGCATGTAGAGAATGCCAATGGCGCCAGCGGTGAGAAGGAAATCCATGGCCCCCCTTTCGTCCGCGCCCGGTATGAACCGCAGATAGTATTCAAGCACGGCTGGGATAATGCCCGCCGCCCCGTTGGTCGGTGCTGTTACCACCCGACCACCGGCCGCATTTTCCTCGTTGACCGCCAGTGCAAACAGGTTGACCCAGTCCAGAGCTGTCAGGGACGTGTCACCGGTGGCCCGCTGCGTCTCCAGCACCATGTGCAGGGCCGGTGCGCGACGCTTGACGCGCAGGCCGCCCGGCAACTCACCTGGGCTGTTACAGCCGCGCTTTATGCAAGCCTGCATGGCGCGGTGAATCGCCCGCAGTCCGTTCTCGATGTCTTCGTCGGAGCGCCAGGCGCGTTCGTTTTCCCACATGAGCTGGGGGATGGAGAGCTTGCGTTCCCGGCAGCGCGCCAGCAATTCGCTGGCGGTACTGAACGGATGGGGCAGGGGCGTTTCATCCTGCACAATACGATCTGCCGCGGCTTCGTCCTGATTCACCACGAAGCCGCCGCCGACCGAGTAGTAGTCCCGCTCGACCAGCAATGCACCGGCCTGATCATAGGCGCGGAAGCGCATGCCGTTGGGGTGGTAGGGCAGGGACTTCCGTTTGTTGAAATGCAGGTGTTGCTTGGGATGAAACGTGATCGCCCGGCGGCCGTCGAGAGTGATTTCGCCCTGTTCCGCGACCTTCTGCAGTTTGCCGTCGATCGTGTCCGGGTCGATGCGGTCCGGAGCATCACCCAGCAGTCCGAGCATGATCGCCCGATCCGTGCCATGACCTCTGCCCGTGTGGGCCAGAGATCCGAACAGCTCGGCTTCCAGACGCTCAGTCTGCGTCAGCAGGCTATCTTGCTCCAGGCGCTGCACAAAGGTACGTGCCGCCCGCATGGGGCCGACCGTGTGTGAGCTGGAGGGGCCGATGCCGATCTTGAAGAGTTCGAAAACGCTGACTGCCATGGTGCGTTCCTGAGCTGTGACCGAAGAAAGCTATTGGATTGCGAATGCTACACCTTTACGCGCTAACAGGGAGGGGTGCCGATAGGCTCGGGTATGATAGGGCCGTCCGGCGTGGCCGGACATGGACTTGGTCAGGAAGTTTTTTATGTCATCAGTTGCAACACCCGCCTTGCGTTTCTTCAGTCGGCCCGATTGTCCCCTGTGTGATCAGGCGGAGCAGTTGCTCCAAAGTGTGGGCGCTGACGGGGCCATGGCCTACCAGGATATCGAGGACAGCATTGACCTGCTGGATCGCTACGGCGCGCGGGTTCCGGTGCTGCAGCGCAGCTGTGACGGTGCCGAGTTGGACTGGCCCTTCGATGCGGCTCAGGCGCGCGCATTTATCGGCGCCGAGTGAGCGAACTGCGGCGTCGCTACATTGCTAGCGTTGCGAACCGTTGACGGTGCCGCTGATCAGGTTGAGTACTTTCTCAACCGTGTCACGCAGTAGCTGAAACAGGCCCTTAAAAATGCCGCGCGTGCGTTCGGAGGTCTCGTCCAGTAACAGGCCGCTGAGCACATAGGCAACCAGCATGGGCCCCGTGGCCAGCAGCGTGAGAACGATGAAAACGGCGCGCACGCTCCAGGGTTCGGTTCCGAGGCGCTTTGCCAGTACCTTACATACCCCCAGGAGCATGGGCTGGCCCGGTTGGCCGTTCAGGTTGTCCCGGATATTGTCCAGAAAGTTTTCTTTGGCCATGATCAAATCCTTGTGCAGCGTTAGCGTTTAGCATAGTGGATGCAGTAACTGTGCCAATGTGCCAAAAGTCCATGTCACCGCGGGACTTTGGCTTTAATTGCCTGTCAGCTCTGCTCAAGTTGGCGCTTTTCGCCAGATTGCGGTGTGTTTGCCTCGGCATGAGACTTTCCACCGAGCCACGGCTCCGGTAGTCTTCGCTGGCCATGAATGACATCAACAAGCGCAAGCGCAGCAGGCAAATAGACGGTTCACTACTGGCCCAGGCCCTGATCGCGGGCATTCGCCACCTTTTTACCCGCCGCGACTATATCAATCGCATTAACGTTTTCCCCGTGCCAGACAGCGATACGGGTACCAATATGGCCTTCACCTTCAAGGCCATATTGCAGGTGGCTGAGCGTCGGCGTGAGGCCTCCTTGGCGGAGTTGATCGGTGCGGTCAGCGAAGCTGCCCTGGATGGTGCGCGCGGTAACTCAGGTGCCATCATGGCGCAGTATTTTCAGGGTTTTCAGGAAGCTTGTTCCGATCTGGCGACGCTCAATGCAGCGCAGTTTGCTGCCGCCTGTTCGCGCGGTGCGGAGCAAGCCTGGGGCGCCATGTCCGAGCCAGTCGCGGGGACCCTGCCGACGGTGATGGAGGACCATGCGCGCGCACTGCAACAGGCTGCGGAGCGGGGTGTCAGAGATCTGCGGCGTGTGTTTGTTTCCGGCCTGGAAGGCGCGCGCAGTTCCCTGGTCAACACCCCCAACTTGCTGCCTGCGCTCAAACAAGCCGGGGTCGTTGATGCCGGCGGTCAGGGCTTTGTGGACCTGCTTGAAGGCATTGCGGCATTTCTAACCACGGGCCGCATGGATGAACTGGATTCGGACTGGGTAGATGCGATCGATGAAGGGGAACCCCTGGAAGATTTTGACGTCGGTGCCCACCAGTTCTGCACCGAGTGCGTGATCGAAGGTTCTGGTCTGGACCGGGAGGCGGTTATGCAGCGCTTGCAGACACTGGACCAGAGCTCGCTGGTGGTGGCGGGTAATACGCAGCGGGTACGTGTGCATATCCACGTAAATTCCCCGGCTGAGGTGTTTCTGGCCTGCGAGGAATTTGGTGAGATCACGCAGCAGAAAGCAGACGATATGCAGTGGCAACATAGTCTTTTGAATCAGCCGGGACAGGTTGCAGTCGTGACCGATTCGGCAGCTGATTTACCCACCGCCGAAGTGGATCGTTTGGGGGTTCATGTCGTGCCGGTGCGCCTCAGCTTCGGTGACCGCGACTATCTCGATGGCGTGACTCTGGAGACGGCTGATTTCCCCGCCATGTTGGCCGCTGCAGAGGTCGCGCCGCAGACTTCGCAGCCACCACCGAAGGATTTTCGACGGGTCTTTGAGCTGCTGGGTTCCCATGGCTACCAGGTGCTTTATGTGGGGCTTTCATCCAAGCTCAGCGGCACCTTTCAGGCGGGGGAATCCGCGGCCAAGCGCAGCCCTGACATCACGATCGAGACGCTCGATTCCCTGAGTGCCAGTGCCGGTCAGGGGCTGCTGGCGCTGGTGGCTGCGGAAATGGCGGTGAATGATGCGCCGCTGGCGCAGATTGAAGCGCATTTGCAACAGCTGCTGCCAGCCACGCGAATTATGGCCATGCCGGATGAGCTGCACTCCGCCGTGCGCGGCGGTCGGGTGCCGGCCGTGGTAGGCAAACTTGCGCGCTGGTTGCGCCTCATGCCGGTCCTTACGGCCAAAGATGGCCGCCTGACGGTGGCCGGTTTCCATACCGGCCATGGTGTGAATCCGGACAAGCTGGCACGGCGTGTGCTGCGCGCGATGGATGATCAGCAAAGCTATCGCGTGTTGGTTTCACATCTTGCGAACAAAGAGGATGCCCAGCGGCTGCGGCGACTGGTTCTTGAGGGTCATCCGCAGATCCACTCCTGTCACATCGCAGATGCAGGACCCGCCCTGGGGGTACATCTGGGCTTGCGGGGTTTGGCGGTCGGCTTTCTGCCGGATCTTCAGGGGCCGGGGCCAAGCAGTGCTTGAGTCGGTGCTGGCGATACTGGCGGCCTATCTGCTCGGTTCCGTGTCAGGCAGCCTGGTGCTGGGTCGCTTGCGCCAGGTCGACATTCGCGAGCAGGGCAGCGGCAACGCTGGTGGCACCAATGCCTTGCGCACGCAGGGCTTCTGGTTCGCCCTGGGCGTGGTGATCATTGATATTGGCAAAGGAGCTTTGGCCGTCGGCTATGTGCCGCAGCTGTTGGGTGTGCGCGCGCCGTCGGTGCTATTGCTGTGTGGTTTTGCGGCGGTGCTCGGGCACTGCTACCCCCTGTGGCACGGTTTTCGCGGCGGCAAGGGTGCCGGCACCGCGGTGGGTACGCTGCTGGTGTTCAATGCCTGGTTGTTCCTGCCCATGCT
>JAOZKI010000129.1 GCA_029935455.1 Lysobacterales bacterium
TCCTGCCGTTAAAAATTACTGGCGTTTCTCGGTAGCGCTGGCACTATTTTTTACGTTTGTAGGTATTCCTTTGCTGTTGATCTGGCTGCCGTTCGCCTCCCTTTTCACCAGTCCCTACCTGGCGCGCATATCCTGCACGCTGACGGAGCAGTCACTGAAGGTTCGGAAAGGGCTGCTGGTTCGGGTTGAAAAGACACTGCCTCTGGACAAGATTACGGACATGGCCATGATTCAGGGGCCCCTGATGCGCCTGTTCGGGGTCATGCAGCTCAAGGTGGAAACGGCAGGCCAGTCCGGGGCCGGCTCGCTGGTTGGTTTGACAGGCATCGTCCAAGCGGAGGCGTTTCGCGAAGCCGTGCTGGCGCAGCGGGAAAAACTGCAACTGCTGGCCAGAGATGCAAGGGAGGTCGGTAATGAAACTCATGATGATGCGCTTGGCGAACTGCGCGACAGTGTGCTGCGGATTGAGAAAATGCTGCAGGCCCGTGGCTAGCAGTCAGAGCCAATCGCTGTTCTCACATGGCCAGGCTGGCGCTCAGCCTGAGCGCCGGATCAGGTGTTCATAGGTGACCCGCGCGGAGCAAGGAGCGTCACCCTTGGCGGGGGCTGTTTATGGCTCACGCGACTGTTTTGAAAGCGAATGTGAGCAGTTGTTCCCACGCACCTGGGTCAGCGTAACCACCGGTATGCTGGTGCCGGAGCCGGGCGATGTGTTTCCCTGCACCGTGGCTGGTTTGTCCCTGTTGGTGGTCAGGGATCGCGAGCATCAGATTCGGGTGTTCTATAACCTGTGCCGTCACCGTGGCGCCGCGCTGGTCACGGAGCCCTGTCATCAGCGCAATGGTTTGCTCACCTGCCCCTATCACGCCTGGAGTTATCGACTGGATGGGCGGCTTTACAAGGCGCCGCATTTTGATCGTCTCGACGCGCAGGCGCCAAACGCGGAGCAGCAACAGGCCCTGGGTCTGATTCCCCTGCGCTCGGCAGTCTGGCGTGACATTGTGTTTATCAACATCGATGGTCGGGCAGCACCTTTTGAAGAGTTTATTGCCCCGCTCCATAAGCGTCTTGCGCCCTGGTCAGCGGCGCTTCTGCAGCCGCTAGGTAGTAAGGAATACGACATTCAGGCCAACTGGAAGCTGGTGGCCGAGAATTTCCTCGATGCCTGGCATCTGCCCTTTGTCCACCCGGAACTCACCCGTGGCATGGCGCCATTATTGGCGGTGGAGGATGTGCGTCTGAATGCTGATCTTTTCGGCTTCATTATGCCGCAGGGCTATGGGGAACGATCCGTACTGGAGGCGCGCTCCACACCCGTTTTTCCGGACTTGCCGCCGGATCGTGCAGAGACCATTGAGGTGTGGTGTATTTTTCCCAACACGCTCATCCTCGTTGAGCCGGACAACCAGCAGGTGATTACCGTCCGCCCCCAGTCAGCCACGCGCTCCCATGAAACCTTTGCGGACTATCTTGCCGGGCCGCCGGCGTCTGAGGAAGAGCGACAGTCCATGTTGGCGTTCTCCCAACATATTAATGAGCAGGACAAGCAGTTGCTGGAGACCATGCAGCCTGCGCGCGCCATGCCGGTCGGTGACCAAACCCAGCTGAATCGTTCCTGGGATCAGACCGTGAGTCGTTTTCAAAGGCGCTGGCGTCAATGCATGGCGGCGGCCGACAAGGATGGGTCGCAGCCGGCGCCTGACTAGCGGTGGAAGTCAACCGGCAGAGCCGCGGGTGCGATGCCGATGCCGTTTTCATCCGCATACAGATAGCTCTCGGGCCGGATCAAACCGCCCGGTAAGCGCACCGGGATATCACGTTGCCCCTCGCCGCGCTTATGGGACTTGATGGGGAATGGCGCCAGGGCGCGGATGCCCAGATCAATGTTGCGGGTGATCTCCACATCGCGCACGCAGCCGTAAATTACCAGGCCTTGCCAGCCGTTGTCTGCCCCCATTCCGGCGAGCATGTCGCCCAGCAGGGCACAGCGCTGCGAGCCGCCGCCATCCACCACCAGTACCCGGCCATGGCCCGCTTCCGCTAAAGCCTCTTTCACGCGCGAGTTGTCCTCGAAGCATTTGACCGTGCTGATCGGTCCGCTGAAGCGCCGGCGG
>JAOZKI010000043.1 GCA_029935455.1 Lysobacterales bacterium
ACCCTGCTGCGTGGCGAACTGGAAGCCGATGCAGGCGAGGTGCAACTGCCGGCTGACACGGTGATTGCCAGTGTGCGTCAGGAAACGCCTGATTCCGACCGCAGTGCGCTGGACTACGTGATTGACGGCGATCCGGAACTGCGTCGCACGCTGGATGCCATCGAGCAGGCCGAGGGCGATAGCGATGGCAGCCAGCTTCAAACCCTGCACGCGGTGCTGGAGCAAATTGATGGCTATACGGCCAGCGCGCGGGCCGGTCGTTTATTGCATGGCCTGGGCTTCGCCGCTGCAGATCTTAAACGGCCGGTAGCCGACTTTTCCGGTGGGTGGCGCATGCGCCTGAACCTGGCCCAGGCGCTCATGTGTCGTTCGGATCTGCTGCTGCTGGACGAACCCACCAACCACCTCGACCTGCCCGCCATACTCTGGCTGGAGCGCTGGCTGAAACGCTATGAGGGCATGGTGATCCTGATCTCTCATGACCGGGATTTTCTGGATGCGCTGTGCACCCATATGGCACACATTGAACAGCAGGGCCTGCATAACTATACGGGCAACTACAGTCAGTTTGAGGCGGTACGGGCCGAGCGCCTGGCCCTGCAGCAGGCACTGTTCACGCGCCAGCAGAAAGAAATCAAACACATCCAGAGCTACGTTGATCGCTTTCGCTACAAAGCCAGCAAGGCCAAGCAGGCCCAGAGCCGGCTGAAAATGCTGGAACGCATGGAGAAAATTGCACCGGCCCATGTGGACTCGCAGTTCCGCTTTCGCTTTCTCGATCCGGAACGTCAGCCACAGCAGCTCATGACGCTGGATCAGGGACGGCTGGGCTATGCACAAACGGTACTGGATGAGGTGCGCCTGGAGATCAGCGCCGGGGACCGCATTGGCCTGCTGGGCGTTAACGGCGCCGGCAAATCCACCCTGGTCAAAGCCCTGGCAGACGGCGCCACCCTGCTGGAGGGCGAGCGAACCGTGCACAAACATACGCAGCTGGGCTATTTTGCCCAGCATCAACTGGACCAGCTCCGCGATCAGGAAAGTCCGCGCTGGCATATGGAGCAATTGGACCCGACGCTGAAGGAGCAGGAACTGCGCGATTTTCTGGGACGCTTTGGTTTTCAGGGGGAACGCGTAGACGAAGCGGTCGCTCCCTTTTCCGGCGGTGAGAAGGCGCGTCTGGTCCTGGCTCTGCTGGTGCTGCAAAAGCCCAACCTGCTGTTGCTTGACGAGCCCACCAACCACCTGGACCTGGATATGCGTCAAGCGCTGAGTATGGCGTTGATGAATTACAGCGGCGCGCTGGTGGTCATCGCTCATGACCGGCACCTGCTGCGCAGTGTGTGTGAGGACCTGTATATCGTGCACGACGGACGGGTCGAGCACTTTCAGGAAGACCTTGATCACTATGGCAGCTGGCTGCGGGAGCAGGATGGGGGCCACAGCACGCCCGGCAGCCCAACACCGACCGGCAATCGTAAGGCCGAGCGCCAGGCCAGTGCGCAGCGGCGTCAGGCCCTGGCACCGCACAGAAAACGGGTAAAAACCATCGAACAGGCGCTGGCCCAGGCGCGCGCAGCGCTGGCTAGCGTCGAGCAGCAACTGGGTGACGAAGCACTCTATCAGGCCGATGCGGACCGTAAGCAGCTGGAAACCCTGCTGCGCGAGCAGGCCGAGCAGAAGCGCATCATTGAAGATGCGGAATGGGCCTGGCTGGAAGCCGCCGAAGCGCTGGAGCAGGCTGAGCAGGAACTGTCAGGAGTGCCGGTTTAAAACACCTTGCCGGGGTTCAAAATACCTTTGGGATCCAGCGAGGCTTTCAGCTGCCGCATGGTATCAATTTCTTCCCTGCTGCGGCTCAGGTGCAGCCAGGGCTTCTTTTCCAGCCCGATGCCATGCTCCGCCGAAACGGACCCGCCGATGGCCTGCAGCGGGCCGTAAACGGCTTCTTCAACGCGCTGCCGCGTGGCCGGTTCCTCATCGCCCACGGCCACCACCAGGTGCAGATTACCATCGCCCAAATGGCCAAAAATCCAGCAGTGGTGGTCTGCGAAAGCCTGCGCCAGCCGCTGCCGCACGGTGCTGACGTAGGCCTCCATAGCCGCAATGGGCAGGCTCACATCGAAGGTAATGGCTGGCCCCTCATTGAAGGTCTGCTCCACATCATCACGCAGGGCCCACAGCGCATCCCGCTCCCGACCGGAACTGGCCAAGGCCGCATCCACGATCATGCCCGCCTCAAGGGCCTCACCGAGCATGGCTTCAAACTGCGCGCTGTCGCTGTCCGGATCGCCTCCGAGACTGTCGAGCAGCACATAGTAGGCGTGCTCCTGAGCCAGCGGGGGCGCGCCCTGTGCCGGCGGACTGGTCACCAGTCGATAAAAGTCGTTCCACATAACCTCAAAGGCGCTGAGCGTACCGCCCAGTCGCACATCCGCGTGCTTGAGCAGTGCCATCACGTCGGACAGGGATTCCGCCGCTACCAGTGCGGTTTGCTCACTGCACGGTTTCTCACGCAGACGCAGCACGGCTCGAGTAATAACACCCAAGGTGCCTTCGGAGCCGATGAACAGTTGTTTCAGATCAAAGGCCGCGTTGTTCTTCAGCATGCGGTTCATGGACGACAGGACCGTGCCGTTGGCCAGCACCACCTCCAGCCCCAGTACCTGATCGCGGGCCATGCCGTAGCGGATCACGCGGTTGCCACCGGCATTGGTGGCCAGATTGCCCGCAATGGTGCAGGAGCCCCGTGCACCGAGATCAAGCGCCAGCAGCAATCCGGCTTCGTCCGCCGCCTCCTGGGCAGCTTGCAGGGTTACGCCCGCCTGTACCGTCATGGTGCGACCCACCGGGTCCAGCGCCTCAATGGCCGTCATGCGCTCAGTGGAAAGGACCAGATCACCAGCGGCCGTTTGCGCACCGTGTACCAGACCGGTGAGACCGCCGTGAGTGACCAGGGGCTGCTCCGCTTCGTGGCACAAACGCAGCAGCGCAGCAACTTCCTCCGTGCTGCGTGGGCGCACAATGGCGTCCGCCTCAATCGGTGCCGGATTCCAGATGCCCGAGGCACGGGCGCGCACATCGGCGCCGGTCAACAGGCCACCGGGGCCGGCAATGCCTTCCAGTGCGCTGGCAGATAACTTCATTCGGCTTTTGACTCCGCGCCGGGTTCAGGCTTTGATCGGGGTTCAGACTTGCCGCCGGCCCGCGTGATATCGGCCCCGCCCTGTCCCGGATGAACCGGTGGGATGGTCAGCGCGCTGCCGTCACGGTTGCCCCGATAATGCGGCGACAGAATCTCAATATCGGCCTCGCGGAAGCAATCCTGAATATTGGCATGCATGTCTGAGGCAATTTTCTGCTTGCCGCTGGGACGGTGCGTGTAAGCATTCAGCTCATAGGCGACGTAGTTATCGTCCAGAGAGGTCTGCAATACAAAGGGGGCTGGCTCGTCCAGCAGCTGGTCCGTACGGCGCGCCGCTTCCTGCAGCAGTTCGTGCACCTGCGGCCAGGGAATGTCATAGCCGATGGTCACCGTGGTGTGTATCAGCACACCGGATTTCTTGGCCTGGGCGCTGAAGTTCACAATGTGATCATTCATGACACTGGCGTTGGGGATGGCCACCTCTACATTTTTCGGCGTGCGGATGCGGGTGACAAAAGCGCTGCGCTCGATCACATCCCCTTCCGTATCCGAAATGCGCACCCGATCGCCAATCTTGAAGGCACGCGTATAGGTGATCACGATACCGGCGATAATGTTGGCAATGGCTGAAGTGGAGCCTAGGGACAGCAGCACGCCGAAGAAGATGGACACGCCCTGAAAAGCCGGGCTGTCTGAACCGGGCAGGTAGGGAAAAACAATCACCACGGTCAGGGCGATGACCATGAGGCGCATCAACCCGAAGCTGGTCTCCGACCATTCCGGATAGAAACCGGGCAAAGCGATGCGTTCCAAACGAATACCGTCAAAAATTCCGCGCAAGACGCGGATGAACAGCCGTGAAATCAGCACAATCACAAAGATCACGGCCAGGTTGGGCAGATAATCGACGATGGCGCCGGCAAACTGGCTCAACAAGCCCACAAAAAAATCGATCACCCGGAGAGCGACCTTTCGGGACCAGTCGAATTGGGTAAAGATGAGATTGGCCCAGAACAGCACCAGGGCCAGGCGCAGCAGGCTCCACAGGGAATTCACCGCCTTGTGTAGAAAGCGCGCGATTTCCCGTTCCGTAAAGATCGGCTGGTCCTGGATACGCAGCCCTTGCAGGCCCCGATCCTTGGCGTCGATCCACCGGTGCAGGCCCTTGCGAGCGCGATCAAAAATTACCCACAGTATCCAGATAAACAGAGTGGAAACGAGGATGACCGCAGCCGTCGCGGCCCAATAGGCCAGGCGGCCTCCACCCAGCCAGTGAACGACCAGATCATGCAGTGTGTCGGCATCGAAAGGCATGCGTTATCCCGATTGAAAGCGGCTCCATTGTGCCAGAAGCATGCGGCCGGGGAACAGGCCAAAAAAAACGGCCCCGGAGGGCCGTTTTTCCGCTTCCCTTACCCGTTGATTAATAACGGTAAGCCAGCTCCAGTCCGTAGCGGCGTTCGGACCCCGGATGGTTGAAGGCGCCGCCAAATTCCGGCGCCGGAATCACCTCTTCCAGATAGTCTTCGTCGGTGAAGTTGGTGCCGAAGGCGGTCAGTGTCCAGTTGTCCCAGGCAATGCCGGTGCGGAGATCAAAAATCGCATAGGCATCACGCTGGGTCACGCTGTATTCTGCGATACCCAGGCCGCCACTGCCCGCGCCAAAGCCCAGTTCAAACAGGGGCATAAAGATCGTGGGGCGATCACCTGCCTGCACCGTGTGGAACCAGGTTTCTCCCACCCAGCGGCCGTCCACCCGGGCAAAGAACTCCATGCCGTTGTTCATGGGCAGGTTGAAGTCAACGGAAACATTGGCCGTATAGTCCGGCGTGTAGGGGGCCTTGTTGCCCACCGTGTCCGGGCGTGAGCTGTTCTCCTTAATTTCCGTATCCAGCCAGTTGAAGCCGGCGAAGAAGCGCCAGTTTTCATTCAGCACATAATCCGCACCCAGCTCCGCACCCTGGATTTCCACCTTGTCGATATTGGACACCACGCGCAGCAGGCCAAAGGTACCCACGAAGAACTCGAAGAACTGCATGTCATCCACCGTGGTCTGGTAGACCGCGCCGTTCAGGCGCAGGCGACCGTCGGCCAACTGGCTGTTGAAGCCCAGCTCAAAGGCACTGGACGTCTCTTTATCGAAGTCGTCGTTGATATCAGGCAGCGGCACACCGAGCTGATCGGCAAAGCAGATACCCAAGGGATTACCGCAGTTGATGAAACCATTGATGAACACGTCCACGGTGGCCTCGGAACCGGAGTTATTGAAACCACCGGCCTTGAAGCCCACACCCCAGCTGCCGAACAGCGAGGTGTTGTCGGTCACATCCCAACGCACGGCAACTTTCGGCTGCGTTTCCGAGTAGGTCTGCGACTTGTCCGGAATAACGCCCGCGGGGTTAATAATGGGGCTCAGGCCCGGGTTCAGCGGATCGTTGAACACGCCGTCGAAGTTCAGATCGATATAGGACTGGCGCGCATTCGGGTCCACCAGGCTGGAAACGGAGCGCTTCTCGCGGTCATAGCGCAGGGCGAAGGACAGCTCCACCGAATCGGTGATGTCCCATTCCAGCTGACCAAAGATGGCAAACACTTCGCTATCGAACTGATCCCAGGCCAGCGACGCGGTGGAGTTCGGACCGGGCTCAGGCTGATAGAGCCCACGCACCGGCGCCGCCCCGCTGTCACGGTTCAGGGACACACCCACTTCGCGATCGATATCCAGGTAGTACACACCGGCCATCCACTGCAGCGCCGAATCCGTGTCTGAAGCCAGACGCAGCTCAAAGCTGTAGTCCTTCTGGTTACGCACCTGTTCCTGAATCCCGTCACAGGTGGTGGGCGTGTACGCACCGAGGAAAGAACCGTTGACCGGATCAAAGATAACGCCCACCGGTGAGGTGCCAATGAACTGCGGGGGCAATAGGGGGTAGCCCGTATTGGCCAGCGTACTGCTCTGACAAACCGGGTCCGTGTTGTAGAAACCAAAGGCTGCCGAGGTGCCGTCAGAGATCAGGTTGTTCTCAATGTCCGAATAGAGAAACCAGCTCGTTAGCGTCATATCGCCAAAGGAGTGGTCCAGCTTGGTGGAGAACTCAAAGGCATCCTGGTCGTTATCAGGCACGATATTGCCATTGAACTGGAATTCGAAGTCGTTCACGTCCTGATAGGCGGGCGGATTGTTCAGTGCGGCCGCAAAGACCGGCAACGCAAAGGTTGAGTTAAAGGTGATGGAGTTGGCGTCCACCTTGCCCACCCGGAGTTTCGTATCCAGCGTGGTGCTGTCGTTCGGCTCCCAGACCAGGCGTGCATTGACGTTGTAGGATTCGAAGGAATCTACCGTGGCCGCACCACCCTGAAACTTGTTGCGGTAGTAGCCGTCAGACTCCCGGTAGTCAGCGGACAAACGCCAGAATAGGGAATCGCTCAAACCGCCGCCCAGGGAACCCTTAAACAGGTAGGTATCGTCCTGCGCCATGCTGATCAGCGCGGAGGCTTCACGCTCCGCCGAGGGGGTAATGGTGGTCACAATGACCGCGCCAGCCGCCGCGTTGCGCCCGTAGATAGCGCCCTGGGGGCCTTTGAACACTTCGATCTGCCGTAGATCCGTATACTCGCGGTTGAAGGAAGCCGGGTTGGTGTAAAGCACGCCATCGAGCAGAAAGGCAAAGCTGTTTTCTGCGTCGCGCGCGCCATTGATACCGCGGATGTTGACCTGGGTATCACCCACCTCCGCAGCATCCACAATGGTCACGCCCGGGGTCAGATTGAGAAAGTCTTCCGCGCGCTGAACGCCCGCGCTTTCAAGGGTTGCTTCAGACAGGGCAGTAACCGTGCCTGGTACGTCCTGCAGACTCTCCTCGCGGCGCCGGGCGACCACAACAATCTCTTCAATCAGACCGTTGTCATCTTCCGCGCTCTGGGCTTGTGCCGGTGTCACCGGCAAGGTCAGCGCTGCCAGTGAGGCAGACACAGCGGTAGCAAGTATGGTGCGTTTCATTCTTATCCTCCCGTTTGGAAAAGCGGCGACCTGGACCGCGGCCCATCCCGCGTCGCGTTTTCCCTGCTTGTTGTATTGACTCAGAGTGCTTCTAAGCTCCCCAGTACTTTTTCGAGACTTTCTACATCTGCGTACTTGGCGTGCAAATCCTTAAGATTGCCTTCATGCGCCGCCTCGTTGCGGTCACCGACAGCCTCTCGTGGCACCACCACCGGGTAGTCGTGCTGCAAGCCATCCACCACCGTTGCGCGCACGCAACCGCTGGTGGTCAGGCCGGTTACCACCAATGAGTCTGCTTGTGCATTCGTCAAGTGCGCGTCAAGGTCGGTGCCAAAAAAAGCGCTTGCGCCTTGTTTTTCAACAATTATTTCCCTGCCCGAGGGGCGCAGGCGCGGATCGATTTGAACCCAGTGACTGTCCGGCTGCAGAATTTCGAGAGCTGGCAAACGGGCCCGAAACACGCGCGCCTGACCGGCCTCGTGAAACACCACGGTGGTGAAGACCACCGGTAGATTCAAGGCTCGAAACCGCTGCAGCAGATGCTCGCAAGCCGCCACTACGGCATCCGCCCGGGAGCCCAGAGGCGATGACGGATCAGTAAATCCGTTCATCATGTCCACCAGAATCAGAGCCGGGCGCTGGCCCAGCTCCACACGGCGTCGTGTCAGGTCCTTGACCGACACCTAGCGCCCGGCGGCGAAGGTAGGGGCTGCCGGCGGATCAAGATGGGTCTCGGCCTTGCATCGCGCCTTAATCTCTTCAATCGTGCCGCCAAAGGAGAACAGGCCGACCTCACCGCGCTCCGCAGCGCGCGCCGCGCGCAGGGACTCAGTCGCCTCATGATCAACACGGCCATCAGCCTGCATGACGACTCCGTAACGAGCGGCCCCTTCTGTCGTCACCAGGCCACGCGCCACATCTGCGGCAACGAGCTCTGGATCACGCTGCAGCGGATCCCCCCAGCCACCACCGCCCCAGGTATTGAAGTAGAGTAAATCGCCGGCCTTAACCTTGATGCCTTCCGCTTTCGACGGCAGCCATTGCTCGGAACCGTCAGCGCGAACCAAACGCTTGGTGGAGCGCATACCCGGATCGCCGCCATGCACGCCCCAGGGATAGGTCAACCAGCGTTCGTCATGTACCGAAACGGTGCCATCAGCCAGGAAACGATAAGCGACACTGAGGCCGTTCCCGCCGCGGTGCAGACCGGCGCCGCCGGAGTCGGGAATCGTCTCGTACTGCTCGATGCGCAATGGGAAATAGGCCTCGATAAACTCATTGGGCACATTGGTAAAACCTGGCCATAGCGAATGGCCATCCGGTCCGTCACCCACCGGCCGCCCCGGCACGCCACCAAAGCCGATCTGGAACAACTGGAACCACTCGCCCTCGTCGTCATAGCCCGCATAGAACAGATGCGGCGAGTCGGAAAAACCTGCGGCGTTCATGGCGTCCGGCGCACTCTGCCCCAGCAAACCACCCATAACATCGAAAATACGACCCAAAGCATGGGTACGACCCGATAGGGCCGCCGGATAATTGGGCTTGAGCAAGGTTCCCTGAGGAATGCGCACATCGACCAGGTCATAAAAGCCGTCGTTAAACAGAATTTGGGGATCCACGAGATTGATGGTGAAACTGCCGAAGAACATCTTGAACATGTCTTCGTTCAGGTAGAAGTTGATGGAACTCTGGGCCTGTGGATCCGTCCCTTCGAAATCGAAAATGGCTTTCGAGCCCTCGCGCCACAGTTTGCAGCGGATTTTGTAGGGACCCATGCCGACCCCGTCATCACAGACGTAGTCCTCAAATACGCGCGGCTCTTCCGGCACAATCATCTCGATAATCGCCTTCATGGCCATGTAGTTGCGCTCGAGCATAATCTCCATGGTCGAGTAGAAGATGTCATCACCAAAGCGCTCGGCCATCTCAACACAGCGTTTGGCCGCCGTGTTACAGGCGGCAACCAGCGCGTTCAGATCGAAACGGTTCCACTGCTGGGTTCGCACGTTGTGCAGAATCAGCTCCAGCACATCGGACTGCAGTTCACCCTTCTTGTACAACTTGGTCGGCGGAATACGAATCCCTTCCTGAAAAATGGTTTCCGCCTTGATAGGAATGGATCCCGGCACCATGCCGCCGTTGTCAGACATATGACCAAACATAGCTGACCAGGCCATGTGCCGCCCATCCTTGAAAATAGGCACCAGCACAATCCAGTCCGGCAGGTGGGAGACGGCTGCATTGCACATGTAGGGGTCATTGGTCAGGATCACATCACCCTCTTCCAGTTCCCCGTCATAGGCCTCCATAAAGCCGTGAATAAAGGAGCCAAATTGACCGACCACCATCTTTCCATCGCGGTTCGCGATCATGGGAAAACAGTCGCCCTGCTCGCGAATGCCCGGGCTCATGGCCGTGCGGAACAGCACCGCATCCATTTCTATCCGGGCATTGCGTAATGCGTTTTCAATAATGTCGACCGTGACCGTATCAACATCGATGCGCTCAAACGGCGCGCTATTGGTTTCAAGTATGCGTGCGGTCATGCGGTGCCCTCCTCTGCCCGGGGCTGGATTAAAAGGTTGCCAACGCTGTCTACAGCGGCGTCATGCCCCGGCAGTATGAGCGTGGTGGAATCCATTTCCACCACGATGGCCGGGCCGGGAACCACGGTGCCGGCACTCAGCACGGCACGGTCATAGATGGCCGCATCATGCCAGGCGCCCTCATGATAGAAACGCGTATCGTGCAGCTTGGCCTGGGCCAAATCCGCACCCGCCGTACCCACCGTCTCCTGGGCAATGTCCGCCGCCCGGGCGCGCACGATTGCGCGAATCATGACCAGCTCATGGTTATTGCCCAGCGCAAAGGTGAACAGCTGCTCATGTTCCTTATCAAAGCGTTGGGTCAAGTGGGCCACGCCCTCGGCCTCAAGATCCTCTTGCTTGAACTCCAGGCTGATCTGGAAGGCCTGGCCGGCATAGCGCACATCAGCCTGATAGACCACCTCCTGCTGATCAGCCGCAATACCGTCCGCGTGCAGCGCGACCGAGGCACGTTCCCGCAGCGCCTCGAGATCTTCCAGCAAGCGCTCACGGGTCAGATCCTCGGCCATGGTGACGTAAGTGCGCGAGGCCTCATCCTGTACCTGCGTGGTGGCATCGCCATAGGCACAGAGCACACCGGGACCAGGGGGCACGATCACGGGCCAGGAATCCGTCAAAACGCCCATGGCGTTGCCATGCAGTGGTCCGGCGCCGCCGAAAGCCACCAGCGCGAAATCACGCGGGTCAAAGCCCTGCTCCACCGAGACCAGTCGCAAGGCCCCAAACATGGACTCGTTCACAATCTTGATAATGCCCTCGGCCGCCGCCATGAGGTCGATGCCCATGGCATCTGCCGCTTTCTGCACAGCGGCCTCTGCCGCTTGCTTGTTGATCGCCATCTTGCCGCCCAGCTGGACGTCTGAAGGCAGGTAGCCCAGCACCACGTTGGCATCACAGACCGTCGGCTCTTCACCGCCTTTCATATAGGCAGCTGGACCAGGCTCCGCGCCGGCTGACTGGGGGCCCACCCGCAAGGCCTTTGTGAGCTCGGGAACAAAGGCAATGGACCCGCCTCCGGCACCGACCGTGCGGACATCAACGGAGGGTGCCCGCACCGTGACATCACCCACGCGCGTCTCGCGGCGTACGCGGGCGCGACCGTCCTGAATCAGTGCCACATCGGTTGAGGTGCCGCCCATATCAAAGGTCAGCACATCGCGATAGCCGGCACGGGTGCTGAACCAGGTCGCGCCGGTAACGCCGCCCGCCGGGCCGGACATCAAGAGATTAACCGGTGAATCCGAGGCCGCCCGGGATGAAGCGAGCCCGCCATCGGAACGCAGAATGCTCAACTGCACCGCGTCTCCCAAACGCTGTTCCAGCGAACCTTGAAGGTTGTACAGATAGGACGCGACTTCCGGCGCTACGTAGGAATTGACCACCGTAGTCTCCGTGCGCTCATATTCCTGCATTTCCGGAACCACCTCGGAAGAGATGGAAATGGGCAGTTCGCCGAACACCTCACGTGCCACCGCTCGGGCCTGGGCCTCATGTTCACCATTGACGTAGGCGTTGATAAAGCAAATGGTCAGGGCCTCAATGGCGCCACCCGCTTTAAGCTCTTCCAGTGTGGCACGCAGCGCCTCCCGGTCGAGGGGCCGCACAACTTCCCCATCGGCCCCCATGCGTTCATCGGCCTCTACCGTCAACTCCAACGGTGCCAGCAGTGGCTTCTTCACATAGCTGACCCAGCCACCCAGTCCCCCGGGGCAGAAAGAGCGGGCCACCTGCAAGGTCTGCTTGTAACCCCGGGTGGTCACCAGCCCAACCCGCGCACCTTTGCCGGTCAGAACCGCATTCGTCGCTACCGTGGTGCCGTGCATCACGCGCGTGATTTGGGCCGGCTCGACGCCGGATTCGGAACAGATCCGCTCTACTCCATTGAGCACACCGATGGAAGAGTCCTGTGGTGTGGAAGGCACTTTGGCCGTATGCGTCTGGCCCGTTGTTTCATTAATTAGCAGCAGGTCCGTAAAGGTACCTCCCACATCGACGCCCAAGCGATAACTCATCTCGCACTCCCTATGTTGTTCTGTCTTTACCTTTATTGTCCTTGGCACGCGACCTCACGCGGCCACGTGACGCTCCAGCCAGGCCCGGGCACGGCCGCCCGGCGCCGTGCCGGTCAGCTCCTGTGCCAAGGCCGAAGCCTGCATGAGCGCCGGCAGATCAATGCCGGTGGCAAAGCCCATTTGCTCCAGCATCATCACCACGTCTTCAGTGGCCACATTGCCCGATGCACCCGGCGCAAAGGGACAGCCGCCGAGCCCGCCAATGGAGGCATCGAAGCGCCGGATGCCCGCGCTTGCCGCCGCGTAGACATTCGCCAGTCCCATGGCCCGCGTATCGTGAAAATGACAAGCCAGTCGCTCTGCACCGTGACGTCTAACCAGCGCCTCCATCAGCGCCCGGGTCTGGGCCGGGTTGGCCGCACCGATCGTGTCGGCGACCACATAGCGGTCGACACCCATGGCCAGAAAACGCTCAGCGGAAGCCAACACAACCTCTGGATCCACCGCCCCCCCGAAGGGACACTCAAACGCCACGGATAGGGTCGCCGTACATTCGACACCATCGGCCTTGGCCCGCGTCAGAATGGCTGCGGTCGCCGCATCAGCCTCTGCCATGCTCATGCGCACGTTGGCTTGCGCCATCTCGTCCGTGCCGTAAAGCACGGTGGTTACGGCTTTCGCCCCCGCAGCGGTGGCCAGGTCGTAGCCCTTTTCGTTGGGAATCAATACGGCCAGATCAGCTGACTCATGCTCCAGCGCAGCCACAATTTCCGCGGCGCCGGCCATGGCCGGAACGGCCTTCGGGGAGACAAATGCCGCAATCTCGATATGCCTGACGGACGCCGCCAGCAACGACCGCACCAGTGCCACGCGCTGTTCGGGCGGAAGAATTTTCTTTTGATTCTGGAGGCCATCACGTGGCCCCACATCATTGATCGTGACCTGCTCTGTCATCGTCCAATCGTCTCCTTGTCTGCCAGCGCCTGAATCTCATCATCGCTGTATCCCAGCAGATCACTGAGTACCTGCTGCGTGTCCTGGCCCACGGTCGGTGCCGCGCTGAACGACTCTTCATCGGTGCGCGACAGCTTGATCGGGTTACCCACCCCGCGCGTGGCCTTGCCGTTCGGGTGCTTGAGTTCAATCACCATGTTGCGGTGTAGCACCTGCTCTTCATTCAGGGCCTGACTGAGCCGGTTAACCGGTGCGCAGGGAATGCGTTCGGCCTGCAGCGCCGCCAGCCAGTGTGCGGAATCCTTCTCACCCAGAACCTCATTCAGACGCCGATTGATCAAATCCCGCCCCGCCCAGCGACCGGGCTGACCATCAAAAGCCGGATCATCAAACTCTGGTATTGGCACCACCTTCTTAAGGTTTTGCCAGAAATTATCGGTAATCACAGCGATCACAATGTAGCCATCGCGCGTTCGATAGGTGTTGTATGGCACGTGGACGAAATGGGAATTGCCAATGGGATATGGGTCTTCGCCGGAGAGAAAATGCATGGTGGCCATGTAGCTCAGCATGGAAACCTGACAGTCCAGCATGGAAATATCCACATGCTGTCCGCGACCACTGTTGGCCCGCTCCACCAGGGCCGCAAGAATGCCCATGGCGGAGAACATGCCACCGCCAAGATCACCGATCGGGATGCCCGCGCGCACCGGATGCTCTGCATCGGGACCGGTGATCGACATGCCCCCGCCCATCGCCTGGGCGACCTGATCAAACGCCGGTCGCTTGGGGTTTGGCCCGTCTGAACCGAAACCGGTAATGGTGCAGGTAATGATGCGTGGGTTTATTGCCTGCAGGGTCTCGTAGTCGATGCCCAACCGCTCCGGCACACCGACGCCAAAGTTAGAAATCACCACGTCGGACTCGCGCACCAGATCGTGAAACACGCGCTGCCCGTCAGGGCTCTTCAGATCGATCGCGATACTTTGCTTGTTGCGGTTGAGCGCCAGGTAATAGGCACCCATTCCGTCTAATGAGTTCTTGGGGTCATTGGCCAGAAGCTTGCGCGTTCCCTCCCCCGCCAGCGGCTCAACCTTAATGGTCTCCGCGCCGAGATCGGCGAGCATCATGGCGCCATAAGGCCCTGCCAGCATGTGCGTCAAATCCAGCACGCGCACGCCCTGCAGCGGTTTATTCATGGCCAGCATCCTCTTTTTTTTGATCGTTATTTTGCGCTCAAGTGCGAGCTCTCTGGCTCTGTCTTGCGCGACACTCCCTGCGGGATACTCGCATGCAGGAGTCATAACAGCGTGAATCTGCACTCCAGGCCTTCCACTTAGCGCTACGGAGCAAGCACCCCGAGACCCACTCCCGTGCAGCCTAGCTAAGTGCAATGGGCCGCGCAGGCATAGCCGCTGGGCCGGTTAGGAATGCCGCGCAGGCTGACCTGTGAGCTATTCGCCGTAGGGAATCCAGATGTTCTTAATTTCTACCGCTTTCCGGAGGAAAATTTCGCCCTCGCCCTGATCGGGGTCAAACCAGTCATGGTAGCGACCGTAATTTACCCAGGTACGCTTCATAGAGGCGGCGGCGGCCTGCTCTACCAGCTGACTGCCCGCAGCGGTGCCCCAGTACCAGAGGCCTTGCATGTCGTAATGCGCAGCCAGCGTCGGCAACAACTCCGATTCTCGGCCGGTAACGATATTCAGAGCGCCGGCAGGCAGGTCGGAGGTCTCCATGATCTGATAAAAGTCGGTGGCCAGAAGCGCATAGCGCCGGGACGGAACCACCACCACCCGATTGCCCATGGCCAACGCCGGCAGGACCGTGGAAATCAACCCGATCAACCCCGCCTCTTCCGGAGCCACAATGCCCATCACCCCCAAGGGCTCGCGCATGGCCAGCGTCACATTGCGGTAGGGCGTCGCGTGAATCTGACCGTCGTACTTATCGGCCAGCGCCGCATAGCTGAAAATCCGACGCAGGCAGAGGGCCAGTTCCGCTTCCGCCTGCAGGGGGTCCTGACCGGACAGGCTGGCCAGGCGGGCGGCGAATTCCGCCGCTCGGATTTGCAGGTTTTCTGCCAGGTAGTAGAGCACCTGGGCACGGTTGTGCGCCGTGGCCTGGGACCAGCTAACACCTTTGACTGCCGCCTCAACCGCATTGCGAACGTCCTTCCGGTTGCCGTCCGGGATCTCTCCCACCAGCTGTCCCTGGGCATCATGGGCCGGCAGGCAATAGCCACTGTCTGGCCGCCGCTGGCGCCCGCCAATATAAAGCTTTGCCGTACGGTCCATGCCGCCGGACAGCGGCTTTGACTGCGGCGGCGCCGGCTCAAGCGCCGGATAGGAAGACTGTTCGGCCAAGGACTGCTCCCAGTCTGGGCGCACATACTCAAACAAACCTTCCCGCCCGCCTTCGCGCCCGAAACCCGACTCGCGAAAACCACCAAAGCCGGCCGCTGCGTCAAAGCGATTGGTACAGTTCACCCAGACGGACCCGGCTTTCAATGCCGGCGCCACATCCAACGCGAGATTGATGTTTTCCGTCCAAACACTCGCCGCCAGGCCATAGCGGCTGTTGTTGGCCAGCGCTACCGCTTCCGCCGGCGTGCGGAATGTCATGCTGATTAACACCGGCCCAAAGATTTCTTCCTGCGCCAGCGTGGCAGAAGGCTGGACATCGGTCAGCAAGGTTGGCGGATAAAAACAGCCCTCGGACGGCAGCGGCGTATCCGGCTGCCACAGACGCCCGCCCTCTTCCACGCCCTGCGCCACCAGCTCTTCAATGCGCTTGAGCTGTACCGGGTCGACCACGGCCCCCATATCAATGCCCTTATCGAGCGAATCACCCAGCAGCAGCCGGCTCATGCGCTCACGCAGCTTGCCTAGTAGAGTCTCGGCAATAGACTCCTGCACCAGCAGGCGCGATCCGGCACAGCACACCTGGCCCTGATTAAACCAGATCGCGTCCACCAGGCCTTCCACCACGCTGTCGAGATCTGCGTCCTCATAAACGATAAACGGCGATTTACCGCCCAGTTCCAGGGTCAGCTTCTTACCACTGCCGGCGGTTTGTTCCCGCAGCTGGCGTCCAACCTCCGTAGAGCCGGTAAAAGCGATTTTCTTCACCTGCTCGTGAGCCACCAGCGCAGCACCCGCCTTGTGATCGCCGAGAACCAGATTGAATACGCCGGGTGGCAGCCCCACCTCGGCGCAAAGCTGCGCCAGCAAAACGGCCGTGGCGGGTGTGTATTCCGCAGGCTTGAGCACCACCGTATTACCCATAGCCAGTGCCGGAGCCACCTTCCAGGCCGCCATCAGCAGCGGGAAGTTCCAGGGAATGATCTGGCCAACCACGCCCAGGGGTTCATAGCCCGGTAATTCGCGCTCCATGAGCTGGGCCCAGCCCGCATGGTGATAAAAATGCCGCGCCACCAGCGGAATGTCGATATCACGCGCCTCGCGAATCGGCTTGCCGTTGTCCAGGGACTCGAGCACGGAAAACAGGCGGCTGTGCTTCTGCAACTGACGGGCCAGCGCGTAGAGATAGCGCGCACGCCCGTGTCCGCCCAGTGCTGCCCAGTCCTGCTGGGCGGCGCTTGCGGCGGCCACGGCCAGCTCAACATCGGCGCTGTCCCCATCGGCCGCTTGCGCCAGCACGGCACCGCGAGCCGGATTGTTAACCGCAAAGTACTCACCCGTAGCTGGCGGCGTCCAGGCCCCGTTTATATAGTGATCGAAGCGCTGATTGCGCTGAGCCAGCCACTGCTCGGCCGGCTCCGTGCTCTCAGGCGCCGGGCCATAATCCATACGTTCGAAAATGTCCTTGATGTCCATGCACTCAACTCGTTGGATGACGGTGGGCGGCAGAATAGCTACCGGTTACGTGATGCTCCAACTGCCGCTCAATATCGCCCAGCAGGCTGCTGGCGCCAAAGCGGAACAGTTGCGGATGGAGCCAGCGGTTGCCCAGTTCCTCCTTCATGAGCATCAGATAGGCCAGCGCGTCCGCCGCCCGACTGATACCTCCGGCCGGCTTGTAGCCCACCCGATAGCCCGTCAAACGATGGAAATCGCGGATAGCGCGCACCATGACCAAACTAACGGGCAGCGTGGCATTGACGGATTCCTTGCCAGTGCTGGTTTTAATGAAGTCTGAACCGGCCTGCATGCAAACCCAGCTCGCGCGGGCCACATTGGTCAGGGTACCCAGCTCCCCGGTAGCGAGAATGGCTTTGAGATGGGCCGCACCGCAGGCCTCCCGATAGGCTTTTACGTCTTCATAGAGACCGACCCAGTCGCCGGTGAGAACCCGTGCACGGTTAATCACAATATCGATCTCGGTGGCCCCCGCCTGCACGGACGCCTCGATTTGGGCCAACTTCAAAGGTTCAGAAATCTGACCGGCAGGAAAACCGGTAGATACGGCGGCCACCGGAATCGCGGACCCTGCCAGCGCCTCCACGGCCACCGGGATCAGGTTGTGATACACGCAGACGGCCCCGGTGGTGAGTCCCAGGGACTCAACGCCCAGCGCCTGCAGCAGATCGGCCCGCACCGGGCGCCGGGCCTTGGCGCAGAGGCGGCGAACGCGCCCGGGCGTATCGTCACCGGCCAGGGTGGTCAGGTCCATACAGCTAATGGCCTTGAGCAACCAGGCCACCTGATGGTCTTTTTTGACCGAGCGACGCGCCGGCAAGCTGGCGGCACGCCGCTCCACAGCACTGCGATTAATACGCAGTGATGTGAACAGCTCGGCCGAAAACGGCATGCCAGGATTACGGGCCATACCGCGGTCAGTCGCCTGCGCCTGATGTAGCGACAGCACCTTCGCCATCGACTTTCCCCCGTCTGAATTCCGGCTGCCAGTATACCTGCTCCGCTCATACCACCGTAGCCGGGCAAGGCCTGTGCTCCGCTTGTGAACGGCGCCCTGTAGACCGGTCATAAGGTCCTGGGGAAGGGCCTCAAATAACCTATATGAAATTTAGAAAAAAAGCTTAAACCATTAAATTATATGATTTTTGATAAGTCATTTTTTCAGAAGCATCATGCCCCTAGCGCGGGACAAGTGCGCGCTAACTTGATACAGTAACGATCGGCTATGGCCAGACCCGCATTGGGCCAGACTATCCTGAATCATGGCAAAAGCCCGCTGTCAGACGGGCCATAAGGAGCGCGAGGGCTGTATGTCCCTGATCACGGAACTCAGAAGGCGCAACATTTTCCGCGTCGCCCTGCTTTACCTGGCGACGGGCTGGTTGCTGCTGGAACTGGGTGCGCTCTGCGTTGACTACGCGCAGTTACCGGGCTGGGTCTACCGCTTCACTTTCGCCATGCTGCTGATTGGCTTTCCCCTAATCCTGGTATTGGCCTGGATTTTTGAGCTGACCCCAGACGGCATCAAACGTGAGTTCGAAGTCGAAATGTCGAACTCCATCACGCGTCGCACCGGTCGCACGCTACTGAAGCTGACGTTGCTCGCTGTGCTGCTGGTTTGTCTGCTCAACCTGGCGCGTTTCGCTCTGGACTAAGCGCCCGCGCCCGCAGCTGACGGTGTACATCGCGTGCTTCATCAGTCACAGCCGCTTGCACCGGCTCCAGAATCACCCGTTGACCGGGACTCACTTTTTCAGCCCAGGGCCGCAAACAGTCAGGAGACAGGGACAGCCGGTGCTCAAGCAGCGCCAGATAGACCTCTGGTTCAGCCACGAAGGCGTCATGATCCCACCACAGTATCTGCGCCTGATCAGATGCCAACAGAAAACGGTAGACGTCACACCAGTAATCAACCCAGTAAGCGGGTGCGAGAAGTGCGGCGGGATCGGCTGGCGCGCAGCGAGAACCGAGCTCAAATGGGCGAAAGTTGGCCCCAAACTCGTGGTGGCCGAGCCAGTCCATATACTCTAGCGAAAAAGGATCCCGTGCATGACGCTCCAAAAAACGCCGGTGCTGGCCCAGCAGCGACTGCACATGGGCCGCCGGATCACGGAACGGCATCACGATTAAGGCATCAGGAAAAGCATGGCGCAAAACGGGCAGGCGCAACACATTGTTATTGTTCTTACACAGATAGCGGCCGGACTCGCCGCGTCGCCGCCCACGCGCAGTGATGCGCCGGACATAGCCGCCATAGCGCGCCAGCAATTCTGGCGTGGCAACCTGCTGCTGCGGCTGGGGGCCGTGCTTGGGCTGGGGTGAGCGGGTGCGCCAGAAGACTTCCTCAAACGCCTCAGGGCTGTCGATGCCTACTTCCAGCGCATCACCATGAGCGCGCTGTTGCGTCTGACCCCCGTGCTTGCCACGACGCAGCCCACCCCAGGTCCAGGGCGCCATGACAAAGGGCATGGCGCGGTAGGTCTGCGCCGTAAACTGACCGCTTTCATAGAGGGCCTGCAGCAATACCGTGGTACCGGCCCGCGCCAGTGCGCACACGTAAACAGGTGCGGAGATGGGCGTGGTCGCGACGGACGCGGGGGCCAGGCGTTGATCAAGGTCGTCAATCATGCACCGCATGGAGGGCGACGCCAGCGCCAAGCGATGTAGCAGTTTGTCGCCCTCGCTGTAGTCTTTGGCAGCCGCGGCTGCCCGCTGTCTGCGCGTGCGCCACATGGCCCAGCCCCAGGCAGTCACCAGCATGAGGGCATGCCACTGCCAGTGAGACAGCAAATCCAGAGCGGGTTGCACGCCGCCGGCCGGCCAGCTGGCCAACAGCAACCAGCTCGCTAAAAGCGCCAGCAGCAGCAGCAGCATGCAGGCTGACAATGTGAGGCTGCGCATGAGAATCTGTCTGGCGTACGCCGGCACCACGCGCTCTTTCCAGTGATCGGAAATACGTGGTGAACCAATCACTGACACCACCTTGATGGTGGTCTGATTCAGTCCCTGAAGATTAGCCAACCATGGCAAACGCAAGAAGACTTCGACGCTGACGAACGCACAGCCCAGCCACGCCGGAACCAGCGCCAACAGAGAGAGATCTTGCACGGAGTTTGCTAGCCCGACTTCTGCTCTCGGGCGGCTTGCCGTTGCGCCCGGCGACGTTTGAGCGGGTACCAAACAAGCGCGAAAACGGCCAGCCCCAGTGAGACCAGGATACCCAGAATCACGACGATAGCACCAAGCCCAAGGCCGGGTCCCACATAAGCCTGCGCCAGGCCCGGAACAGTTAAAAGTATGGCAAAAGCCGCGACAATGAGACGCATGAACAAGCTCCTTGGAATACTAAACACCTGACCTGCCATAGAAAGAGGCGGGCGGTGCGTCTAAAACGTGAATGGTAACGTTTCGCTAGCCCGAATACGAACCCCACAACTGTCTGGGGCGCCCCTGGGCCGGCACCCGGAAAGCCTGACCATGGCTAGCGCCGGGCACGAAAGAACGCACGCAGAACCGCAGCGCATTCGTCCTCAAGGCATCCGCCTGTGACCTGCGGCCGATGGTTATGCTCGGGGTGTTGCAATAGATCAAATACGCTACCGGCAGCGCCGGTTTTGGGGTCGAACGCACCAAATACGACCCGTTCAATCCGGGCGTGAATCATGGCACCGGCGCACATGACACAAGGCTCTAGCGTGACATACAGGGTCGCACCCGGTAAACGGTAGTTACCGCCGGCCTCACCCGCCGCCCGCAGCGCCATGATCTCCGCATGCGCACTCGCGTCGTGACGAGCAATGGTCTGGTTCCAGCCCTCACCCAGGACCCGTTCCTGCCGGGTAATCACCGCGCCGACTGGTACTTCCCCTTCCCTCTCGGCGCGCGCAGCCAGCGCCAGTGCGCGCCGCATGAAAGACTGATCTTCCGCGCGAATTTCCGCCACGGTCAAGACCGCCTTCTAGCCATTACAGCGAGGAAATTCATCAAAATAATCCGGCGCGAAGAAGCGACCTTCAGATACCACCAGATTACGCCCCTGATCGGAGAAACGATTGAAAAATTCAAACACCACACGGCCATTACTATCGGTCTCAAACACACGCCCCTGCTCGGAGGATGTGACCATATAGCCTCCCTGCGGCATTCCGTCATGTTTCCCGCGATGCCAGCTGTAAAAGTCGTAATCTTTGCCATCCACAACGATGTCTGCGACAGAAGTCTGTGGATCGAGCTCAAAAATGCGGGAGTAATCCCGATGCATATTGTTATCAAAAATCGTGATGGTGCCACGGGCGTTCCAGTCCGGGTCGTGCTGACGCCGGGTCAATCCCTGACGCCACCATTTGATCTGTCGGGTCACTGGATCCAGCACCA
>JAOZKI010000107.1 GCA_029935455.1 Lysobacterales bacterium
GCTCCTGATCACCCTGGTGCAGTCGCGGCCAGGCGCTCGCGAGCGCGTCGCCGCTGTAGGTGAAAGCCGAGTTGTCGTATGGATACGGTCGCCATTTGGCCATGGTTTGCTCCCCCGAGCGCCATCTACAGCGCCCATTTGGAAAGTTTTTACCAGCAGCCCCGGCGGTAACAGAGCCGCCTGCGCCAAACGCTGAAAAAAAACTTTGTTTTCTAGTGTGTTTGCTCTAATAGCTTTCCGTACCATGCACGCCATCAACTTAATCAACCCATAGACGGGAGAATTGACATGGCTAAGAAAGCACTGAAAAAGAAAGTACAGGCGAAAGCATCTTCAAGCAAGCTGAGCGACCAGGTGCTGGATTCAGCACGTGACATCTGGCTGGCGGGTCTGGGCGCATTTTCCATGGCGCAGCAGGAAACCAACAAGCTGGTAGAGCAGGGCGGCAAACTGGTTGGCCAGAGCGGTAAGCTGGTTGAGCAGGGCGGCAAAATCCTTGATGAAGGCAGCAAACTGTTCGACAAGCTGGTTGAAGAAGGCAGCAAAATCGAAAAGAGCACGCGTGACGAAGTGGAAAACAAAGTGGTAGACATTCGCGGCGATGTGGAATCTCGTGTTGACTCCGTACGTCAGCAGGCCGTGGATAACTGGGACAAGCTGGAAAACATCTTCGAAGACCGTGTAGCACGTGTGCTGGGTCGTCTGGGTGTGCCGACTGCGGATGACGTCAACAAGCTGTCTGCGCGCGTGCAGAAGCTGTCCGAGCAGGTGGCCAGCATTTCTGCCAAGCCGGTTGCGAAAGCGGCTCCTAAGAAAGCAGCGCCCAAGAAAGCGGCACCGAAGAAAGCGGCTCCGAAGGCGGCCGCGGTGAAGAAAGCAGCACCGAAAAAAGCCGCCGCGAAAAAGCCGGTTGCTAAAAAGGCAGCTGCCAAGGCTTAAGGCCTTGAAGTGATGCGCGCCGGGTCAGGGACCTGGTGGCGCATCTCGCCACTGCCAAGCACTGAGGAAGGCCGGCTTTATGCCGGCCTTTTTCTTGCGCGCTAGCGGCTCAGGCGGCCAGGTAATCCTCTGCCAGAGCACGAAATTGCGCCGCTTCTTCGGCCCGTAGATAGGGAATAAAGAGGAACAGCACCCGCGCTGCGGCCCGGCTCAGGGAGCTGCCATCTTCCAGCCCCGGATCGCCCTGGATCTCCGCATAGGCAATCCAGTAGGTCATTTGAACCATCACATTGCTGATCAGGGCCTGGCGATCGCTGTGATCCATACACAGGGCTTCAGCGCCTTCGAGTCGATCCAACAGTTGCTCCAGAGTGCTTTCCAGGCGCCCCAAGAGACCGTTCATGGCAGGTCTGAGGTTGTTGATGCGGGCATAGAGATCAGCCAGGTTGCGGTAAATAAAGCGATAGCGCCCCATGGCTTCAAAGATCAGATGCAAACGCAGGTAGAGCTCCTCGATTCCGGGCACGACGCTGGTGTCGGCGGGTTCCAGCAGCGGCATCAGCTCCAGGAGATAGCGCTTGAATAACTCCAGGGCGATATCGTCCTTGCTGCGGAAGTGATAATAGAGGTTGCCCGGACTGATATCGGCCTCAAAGGCGATGTCGTTGGTGGTGACATTGGGTTCCCCCAGCTCATTGAACAGGGCCAGACTGGTTTCAAGAATCAGTCCCCGTGTGTCCCTGCGGCCCACGCTGCAATCAGTCCAGCTGCCCGCCGAGCGCGCGCACCAGGTCAATGTACTGGCTCTTGGCATCGTCCATGCTGGTCCCCTGCAGGGCTTCCCAGGCCTCAAATTTTGCCGCACCGACAAAGTCAAAGAACCCCGGCTTCTCACCGCTTACATCGCCTTCCGTGCCTTGCTTATACAGGGCGTAAAGCTTCAACAATGTGTCATTGTCCGGCTTGTCAGAAAGTTGCTTGACGGCGCTGACGGCCGTTTCAAAATGATCGCTCACGTACTCCTCCCATTCATTCGGTTCGCCAACAGGCGCAACCCTTCTGCTAAGATCATGAGCGTCGATCCTATCACGATACGAATTCAAACTAGGCTTCGCTAAGAAAAGGACCCGCTCTATGAACTATTTCGTTACCGGTGGCACCGGCTTCATCGGCAAGTACCTGATTATCGAACTGCTTGAGCGTAAGGGCGTGGGCACGATCTATGTGCTGGTCCGGAGTGGTTCCAAGAAAAAATTCAATGTGCTCAAAGCGAGCCTGGGAGATGCAGGCGCAAAACTGGTGGCCGTCACTGGTGATATCACCCGGCCCTTTTGCGGGGTGAGCCCAGCGCAGCGTAAGAAGTTGGCTGGTGAGGTTAAGCATTTCTTCCACCTGGCAGCCATTTACGACCTGGCAGCCGATGCAGACAGTCAGTACAAAGCCAACGTGGAAGGCACGCGCCATGCGGTGAAGCTGGCGGAAGCCATCGACGCGAAGTGTTTCCACCATATGTCATCGATCGCCGCGGCAGGCATGTATCCCGGCATCTTCCGTGAGGACATGTTTGAGGAGGCCCAGGGTCTGGATCACCCCTATTTTCGCACCAAGCATGATTCTGAAGGCATCGTGCGCCAGGAATGCAAGATACCCTGGCGGGCCTATCGGCCCGGTCTGGTGGTTGGGCATTCGGAAACTGGCGAAATGGATAAGGTGGATGGCCCTTACTATTTCTTCAAAGGCATTCAAAAGATGCGTCGCATGCTGCCGGCCTGGATGCCAACGCTGGGAATTGAGGGAAGCCGTATCAATATGGTGCCCGTGGACTATGTGGCCAAGGCAACGGTCCATATTGCGCACAAACCGAAGCTTGATGGTCGCGCCTTTCACTTGACCGAGCCCAAGCCGAAACGCATTGGGGAAATCCTGAATATCTTCGCGCAGGCGGCGCACGCACCCCAGATGACCATGCGCCTGGATGCGCGCATGTTCAGCTTTGTGCCAGCGACCGTGCGTCAAGGCTTGTCCATGCTGCCACCCGTGCGGCGTATTACCAATCAGGTGCTCAAGGATTTTGGGCTGCCGCCGGATATTTTTAAGTTCGTCAACTACCCCACGCGCTTTGATAACCGCGATGCGGAGACGGCCCTGAAAGGTAGCGGCATCAAAGTACCGCGCCTGGAAGACTATGCCTGGCGTCTGTGGGATTACTGGGAGCGTCATCTGGACCCGGACCTGTTTATCGACCGCAGTCTGCGTGGTCATGTGGGTGAGAAGGTGGTGGTGGTTACCGGCGCTTCCTCCGGAATTGGCAAGGCCACAGCCTTCATGATGGCGGATGCCGGCGCGCAGGTCGTGCTGGTGGCCCGCAGTGAGGAGGGTTTGCTGGAAACCAAGGCGGAAATCGAGGCAGAGGGCGGCGTGGCCCATGCCTATCCCTGCGATCTGACCGATCTGGATGCCTGTGACAAACTGATTGATGACATCATCTCGGATCTGGGCGCGATCCATGTGCTGGTCAACAATGCCGGACGTTCCATTCGACGCTCGATCCAGCATTCCTACGATCGCTTTCATGATTTTGAGCGCACCATGCAGCTGAACTACTTCGGCAGCTTGCGCCTGATCATGCGCTGTTTGCCCCATATGACCGCCGCCCGCGAGGGGCAGTTCGTCAATATCAGCTCGATTGGCGTGCTCAGTAACGCGCCGCGTTTCTCAGCGTATGTGGCTTCCAAGGCGGCGCTGGATGCATTCTCACGCTGCGCCTCCTCTGAGTTCAGTGATACGGGCGTGTCCTTTACCACGATCAACATGCCGCTGGTCCGTACGCCGATGATCGCGCCCACCAAGATGTACGATCACGTGCCAACTATCAGCCCGGATGAAGCGGCAGAGATGGTCAAGCAAGCCGTGATCTATCGTCCACAACGTATCGCCACGCGACTGGGGATCTTTGCGCAGGTACTGCATGCGGTGGCGCCCAAGGTATCGGAGATCGTGATGAACAGCGCGTTCCGCATGTTCCCCGATTCAACGGGGCGGAAAGGTGTTTCTCAGGGTCAGGCCCATGCCAGCCAGGAGCAGATCGCCTTTGCCAGCCTTATGCGTGGCATTCACTGGTAAGTGACTGGTTGAGCAGGCGGCGGATCCGGTCGGTTCCGCCGCTTGGCTGGCGGGCCGCTTAGCGCGCTGCGTGCAACATTTCTTCCAGGTCATCCAGCGTGGTGGCCAGATTGCGGCTCACCCGCGAGTGGCCGCTGAGTTCATGGGTGATGCTGTTCATCAGCGTGCGGTCTTCCTGTTCCAGGCGCTCCAGATTTAGCTGCATGCCGTGTGTGGCAAGTAGTGGCTCCAGGTCTGCCCGTCGTTTCAGCAGGTCCGCGCGCGTGGCCTGATAAGCGTGTTCACACAGCGCATTGCGACTGGCGTAACTGAACACGTTGGTGAAGAACAATTCTTCATCATCGCGTTCCGGCTCCAGCAACATCAGGTCGCTCTGGGCGTGGCTGGTGCGATACTTCTTGAAACCCACACTCATGCGGGATTGGATCAGGGCGCGAAAGGTCTGCGACAGGATCAATGGTAAACCGCCGTTAATCAAGGCCGACACGGGCAGGTGGAAGGCGCCGCTGTCGTCCGCTTCTCCCGGATCTGCCGCGTAGGGCACGAGCGGGTTGATACCCAGCAACAAATCCACGCCTTCATCCAGGGCCGCGGAAGCATGCAGCGTGCGACGCAGGGCGCCATCCACATAATGGCGTTGGCCGATTTTTACCGGTGGGTACAGGCCGGGCAGGGCAGCGCTGGCCTGAACCGCCCGAGAAATCGGTACATCGCGGTGCCCTTCGCTGCCAAAGCGGACTGCTTTGCCGTTGTCGAGATCGACGGCGACAACGTAGAGCTTGGCATCCAGGTCGTCGAAGGAATTACCCAGCCCCGCCGTTTCGAAGGAGTGCTGGAGAAATTCATGAATCGTCTCATTGTTGTAAATGCCGCTAGGCAGAGCACGTCCCAGTTCACTGATGAGTTCTGAGGTGCTGGCGCTGGCTGGATCACGGATCAGCGTGAGTAGCGCGTCACGCAGCACACCCGGGACCTGCATGGCGCGGTTGAAGTACTCGCGGTAGGCCGGGCGCAGAAAAAGTTCGGGTACGAACTTGAGAGCGGCGTGTTGCGTTCCCATAAAGATCCTGCACAGTTCCGTGCAAGAGATTCGATTGGCCAGAGAGGCAGACAGGAAGGCGCCGGCGCTGACGCCGACATAGACATCCAGTTCGTGCAGGCGCAGCCCGTCAATACTTTCTTCCAGCGCCCGCAGGGCGCCAAGTTCGTACACGGCGCCAACCGGGCCGCCACCCGCGATGGCCAGACCAATGGATGGATTTTTCTTGGGTTTTGAGCGCGCTAGTGAACGCTGCGCCTGATGTATGGTGAGCATGTGATACCCGTCTTTATTATCGCGCCTATTGTACGCTCCCCGTGGGGGGCAGAACCAGTCGCCGGTGGCTTCGTCTGGTCGTGGCCGGTCGGTGCAAGGAAAGGGCTATGAGCAACAGGGATCGCTTGCAGCAAGAATTGAGCGAGTGTCACCGCCAGGCGGAGCGACTGGAGACACCGGGTTTTCCGCTGGCATCGCTGACCTCGCTGCAAAGCTTTCAACGCCAGCGTCTGGCCACCAGCTACGCAGATCTGGCGGCGCAGTCTCGCTATGCAGCGGCTATCGATTTCTTTCTTGCGGACTTGTATGGGGGGCGCAGCGTTCGCGAGCGGGATCAGCAGGTGCAGCAGGTGCTACCGGTCATGCGTCGCATGCTCCCCCCGCGGCTTCAGGGCGTGCTGGCTGACGCCTTCCGGCTTCAGGCCATGAGCCTGCGGCTGGACATAACATTGGCCGAGGCCCTGCAAGAGCAGGGCGCGGTACCCGTTGATCTTGCGGCCTACACGCGCTACTACGCGCTGATTCCACGTGCGCAGCGTGAGGAGCAGATTGCCTTGATTGAGGCATTGGCTTTTGCGCTGGACCGAAGCGTGCGTAAGCCGTTGGTGCTGGCGCTCATGTCGGCCATGCGCAGGCCCGCCAGGGCAGCCGGGTTCGGCGCTTTACAACAGTTTCTGGAGCGCGGCCTGCGCGCCTTTCGGGCCATGGGCGGTGCCGATGAGTTCGCAGCGATTATTGTGCGGCGGGAAACACGGGCCATGGAACGGCTTTACGCGCAGCATCCGGAGCCCTTTGATGCCTAACAGTCGCAGCCGAATTCGTCGCGCAGATAGCGAATGATTTCCTGTTCGATGGGGGCTTTCAGCAGCGTCAGCATCATGCCCAGATAGGCCTGGATGTGGATTTCCTGGTCGGTGACCGCGATTTGCCCTTGTACGCCAGGGCGCTCAAAGTGAATCACATCCCCATCCCAGCCGTAATCAATATCAAATTTTCGGGCCAAATCCTGCGACAGACTATCGGCGGCTGCCTGGGCCTCTTCCCGGGATAGAGTATGTGCTGCGTTGATGTCGATCTGGGACATGGTTTGCACCGGGTTCATTTGCCAACAGCGTGACAGTGTAGCAGCCCAGCCTGGCCTGTCGTAAAAGCTAGGTGACTGGCGCTGCTGCCAGTACAATGGTCGGCCCGCGGTATGCGAGGGCCGTGGTGGACGAGCTGGAGACGACGTGAGCGACAACGACAAAAAACTGGCCTCAGTGCGGGCGCAGATCAATGCGCTGGATAGTGAGATTCAACAGCTGATCAGCGCGCGTGCCAAGTTGGCCTTTCAGGTGGCACAGAGCAAGGGCGCGCAGACAAGCGCTGTGGGTTACTACCGCCCCGAGCGGGAAGCGCAAGTGCTCCGGGCTGTGCTCGAGCGCAACGAGGGCCCGCTTAGTGATTCTGAGATGCTGCGACTGTTTCGGGAGATTATGTCGGCCTGTCTGGCGCAGCAGGAGCCCATGAAGATTGCCTACCTGGGACCGGAGGGCACATTCACCCAGCAGGCCGTGCACCGACATTTCGGCCACTCCGTGCTGGCCACTGGTCAGGCTACCATCGAGCATGTCTTTGAGCAGGA
>JAOZKI010000044.1 GCA_029935455.1 Lysobacterales bacterium
GGGTCCGCCGCGGAAGGGGGCAAAACCGGTGCCAAACACCATGCCTGCATCCAGGACATCCGCGTCATCCACAATGCCGTCGGCCAGCGCCGCCTCACATTCATCGAAATAGGGCTGTAGGAGACGTTTCGCCAGTGCATCAAGCTCATCCGCCGAAGCACTGCTATCGCCTTTCTGGGCTTTGCCTTTTTCCCAGCGATAAAAGCCTTCGCCGCTTTTCTTGCCCAGCTTGCCAGCGTCAATATAAGTCTTCAGCAGATCCGCCTCCGTTTTGGCATCATCTCCGCCCAGTGTGCCAAGCACCGACAGGCCAATGTCCAGACCCACCACATCGGCCAGTTCAACCGGCCCCATGGGCATGCCAAAGCGGGTGGCTGCAAGGTCCAGGTCCTCGCCGCTGATGCCTTCCTGGTTGTGCAGGCGGAAGGCCTGTAGCAAATAGGGAGACAGCACACGATTCACCAGGAAGCCCGGGCTGGACTTCACCGGCAGGGGAAAGCGATTGATCTGATTACAGAACGCGGCCCCTGCTTGGATCTGCTCAGCGCTGGTGGCGGTATCGTGCACGACCTCTACCAGCGGCATCTGCGCCACCGGGTTAAAGAAATGCAGGCCGATAAGCCGGTCTGGCTGGTCCAGGGCTTCAGCGAGTTCTGCCAGTGGAATGGCCGAGGTATTGGTGGCCAACACGGCGTCGGCTTTCATGCGTGGCTCAAGGTCTTTGAACAGGGCTATCTTGGCCTCCGCGTTCTCGAAGATGGCTTCGATAATTACGTCCGCCTGGCTAACCCCCTTGCCGTCCACGTCGGCGTTGAGGCGGCTCAGCGCCCCGGCAACGCGGTCAGGCGTTTTTAAACGCTTCTTGAACAGCTTCTTAGCGCGTTTCAGGGCCGGCTCAATGTATTTCAGTTCACGATCCTGCAGCGTAACGTCCAGGCCCTGAACGGCGCACCATGCGGCAATATCTCCACCCATGGTGCCCGCGCCGATAACGTGCACCCGTCGGGCCTTAAAGTCTGAGCCTTTGCCGTAGGCTTTCAGCCGCTCCGTGAGGGCAAAAATACGACGCAGATTGCGGGAGGTATCGCCGGTGATCAGGCGGCCGACACGAATGGCTTCTTCGCTCAGCATGGCGTGCGTGTCGTCACCGCACTTTTCCCAGGCGTCAATCAGTTCGAAGGGCGCTGGATAGTGTTTCGGATTGGCCTTGGCCGCCGTTTGCTTGCGCATCTGTCCGGCCAGAAAGTTCCGGGCGGGCCCCATGGACTGGAGGCTGGCGGTGCGGCCGGGCCCCTTGCTCTTGCGTCCCTTGAGAACGGCCCGGCGGGCATTCCAGCGGGGTGAACCATGCGGCCCGACCAGTTCGTCCACCAGGCCCATACCGCGTGCGGCACCGGCCCGTAGCATGCGCCCGGCCAGCATGGCAGGCATGGCGTTCATCACACCACACTGGCGGATGGAACGTGCGCTGCCGCCGAAGCCGGGATAGATGCCCAGCTTAACCTCGGGGAAACCCAGTCGCGTGCGGTCGTCGTTGCGTGCAATGCGGTAGTCAAAGCACAGAGCCAGTTCCAGACCGCCGCCGAGGCAGAAGCCTTCAATGGTCACGGCGGTAGGAAAGCGCAGGTTCTCGATCCGGTTGAACAGTTGGTGCACCTGACGGATAAAGGCCTCAGCCTGATCCGCGTCCGTGATCTCATCAAATTCCTTCACGTCTGCGCCGACGATAAAACTGCCGCGCTTGCCCGATTGCAGGACCAGGCCGGCCGGCGGGTCGTTTTCAAGCTGGGTGACAATAGCTTCCAGCTCGGTCAATACCTCGCTCGACAGCGTGTTGGCTGATTGGCCAGGTCGGTCCAGCGTCAGCCAGCATATGCCATCCATATCCTTGTGCAGGGACCAGTTGTTGAATCCGTTTTTGCTCATGGAGCGTCTCCGATCAGGTCGGTTTCAGGGCGTGGTTGCTTTCACCATACGCCACAGTAGGGTGCGACATTATAGGGCCCAGTCTGGGGCCTTTCCAGTTGCAAGCGTCCGCACGGAACAGGGGCAGGTGGCTTAGGGTGCATGGAAGCCTGTCTTGCGCAGGAACCGGGAAAGGGCGATCAGAGGCAATCCTGGCAGGCCCGAGGGGTCCTCGCTGTGAACGGCATCAAACAGAGTGGGGCCCAGCGATTCCACCTTGAAGCATCCGGCGCAAGCCATGGGTTCATCAGCGTCAACATAGCGCGCAATCTCATGCGGCGACAGCGTGCGAAAAACCACCCTGGTGCGATCAAGGTGGTAGTAGCTGGAACCGCTACGTGCATCCAGCAGGCACAGGCCCGTTAAAAACAGAACCGTCTGCCCGCTGTAGCGCGCCAACATGGCGCGAGCGCGTTCGGCGCTGCCGGGCTTGCTGGTGGCTTCGCCATCAAACAGGGCCACCTGATCAGCGCCGATGATCACCGCGTCGCTATGATCCGGCCCCAGAGCCTCGGCTTTCTTACGCGCCAGGCGCTCCACCAGTTGTTCGGCATCTTCCCCCGGCAGGGGGGTTTCATCTATGTGTGCAGGGGCGCACAGAAACGGGATCTTCAATTGCGCCAGCAACTGGCGCCTGGAGGCGCTTTCTGAGGCTAGAATCAGTTGCGGAACAGTTGGTTGTCGGGTCATTTTTCGTGTATTATTGGCGGTTTGCATCGACCGGAAGCCCGAAAAATTACGGGTGCGGCGTAAAAGTTATTCGTAGCTACAGTAACGGATGTGAGGCCATGCCAAGGGAATTTCCAGACGGGATCAATCCTTGGGCCGCCGCGCAGGGAAAGCGTAGCTATGGCGGCACAATTCCCCTGAAGCGCATGCAGCGTCTTGGCAGCTTGTTGGAAAGCCAGTCAGGAGAGGCGGCCTTCGAGGCCCATTTCGCGTTGGATATGGACAAGCGGCCTGTGATCAGGCTGCAGGCAGAAGCCGAGCTGACCCTGATGTGTCAGGCCAGCCTCAGACCCTACCGCACGACCTTGCGACGTGATAGCGAATTGGCGGTGGTGGAAAGCGAGGCGGAGGCATCGCTACTGTCCGATGCGCTGGATCCGGTGGTGGTAGAGCATCACCGCCTGGCCCTGGCTGAGTTGGTGGAAGACGAATTACTGCTGGCCTTGCCGCAGGTACCACGCAATCCGGAGGTGGATCGCGTGGCGTATCACAGCGGCCCGCAGGAGATTCGTGAGGCACCGGTGCGGCCCAATCCGTTCGCTGATCTGAAAGACCAGCTGGCGGAGGCTGAGCGGAAAAAAGATTAAGGTGCGGCGCGCTGGGCGTCACACAAGATTTAATGTCATTAAGTATTTAACGGAGCTTAACCATGGCTGTTCAAAAGAGTCGTAAAACCCCGTCCCGCCGCGGTATGCGCCGGGCCCATGACGCCCTCAAGGCGCCGACCCTATCTACGGAGCCGACCACGGGTGAAACGCATCTGCGTCACCACGTCAGCCCAGAAGGTTACTACCGCGGTCGCAAAGTCATCGACACGCCGGTCATGTCTTTCGACGAAGACGAAGCATAAAGCTGTTCCGGCCCGCTTCCGTGGGCGATCAGTATAAAATTGAAACTGCCGGCATCTTGCCGGCAGTTTTTTATGGCGTGATATAGCGCGCAGCGAAAAGCCGCAGGGGAGCAGGCATTGCGAGCAGAGCAGGCCAGCCAAAAAGCCACCCTGGCCATTGATGTTATGGGGGGTGATCATGGTGTATCGGTGATGGTGGCCGGTGCGCTCATGGCGCTGGAGCAGGACGCCAGTCTTGCCCTGACCCTCGTCGGTGATGCCGATTTGATTGAGCAGGAATTGGCTCAGCATGCGCGCACTCCGCTTGAGCGTGTCACGGTGATCGGCACCCATGCCGTACTCGCAGCCACCGCCAGTCCGCGTGCCATGTTGCGCCAAGGGCAGGGCACCAGTATCTGGCAGGCACTGCTGGAGGTGGCTGAGGGTCGCGCTGCTGCCTGTGTCTCGGCCGATAATACCGCGGCCCTGATGCTGCTCGGTCGCAAACTTCTTGGCCCGTTGCAGGGCATTCGCCGCCCCGCACTGATGTCTCAAATCCCAACGGCTCGCGGTATGACGGGGCTGCTCGATCTCGGTGCCAACCTCGAGGTCAGTGCCGAGCAATTATTTCAATTTGCATTGATGGGGTCTGTGGTGCAGGCCCGAACACCGCAGCATCGCCCACTGATCGGCTTGTTAAATGTCGGGCATGAGGAAACCAAGGGTCACAGCGTGGTGCGCGAAGCCCACGACCGGCTCCGGCGCTCATCTCTCAATTACCATGGCTATATCGAGGGCCATGACCTGTTCGCTGGTCGGGTGGATGTGGCAGTCTGTGATGGCTTTGCAGGCAATCTGATTCTCAAGGCCAGTGAAGGCCTTGCTTCCATGTTGGCCGATACGCTGCGGGCGGGCCTGCAGCAGAGCTGGCGCGCCCGGCTGGGCGGTTTACTGGCGCGGCCATCGTTACGTCGCGCGCTGGCGCCGCTGAACCCGGACAAGCATAATGGTGCGCCCCTGCTGGGGCTCAAGGGTGTGGTGGTGAAAAGCCACGGTCGATCGGGCGTCCTGGCCACTGCTAATGCGGTGCTGGAAGCAGGGCGGGAAGTGAAAAAAAACATACCGGAGCGCATCAGTGAGATGCTGGTTGCGCATCCCGCAGAGGATCAAGCATGACCTATTCACGCATTGCCGGAACAGGAAGCTATCTGCCTGAGAAAGTGCTCACCAACGCCGATCTTGAGGCGCTGGTAGAGACCTCCGATGAATGGATCGTTGAACGAACCGGAATTCGGCAAAGGCACGTGGCAGCCGAACAGCAGACCACCAGCGATTTGGCCTATGAGGCGGCCCTGCGCGCCATGGATATGGCCGGCGTTGAACCATCGGAGATTGGCTTTCTGGCCGTGGGTACCACCACGCCGGATCTGGTATTTCCCAGCACGGCGGTTCTGTTGCAGGAGCGCCTGGGCTTACCGCATGTGGGGGCCATGGATGTCAACGCTGCCTGCACCGGGTTTCTCTACGCCCTGAGTATCGCCGACAAGTGGATCCGTGTGGGTGATGCGGATAAAGCATTGGTGATCGGCGCCGAATGCTTGACACGCATCGTTGACTGGACGGATCGGGGCACCTGCGTACTGTTTGGCGATGGCGCGGGGGCTGTGGTGCTTGAGGCCAGCGAGGAGCCCGGCATACTGTCGACACACATTCATGCCAATGGGGAACATGTAGATTTGCTGCGCTCGCGACGCGGCATCTCCACCGGCTTTGATTTTGACCTGCATAACGGCGGTGTCACGATCGAAATGAAAGGCAATGAGGTGTTTAAGGTGGCGGTGCGGACGCTGGGACGCATCGTGGACGAAACCCTCGAGGCCAATGGTATGGATAAGTCAGAACTCGACTGGCTGATACCCCATCAGGCCAACCTGCGCATCATTGCCGCTACCGCACGCAAATTGAACATGACCATGGAGCAGGTGATTTTAACGGTGCAGAATCATGGTAATACCTCGGCTGCCTCCGTTCCCCTGGCTTTGGATACGGCAGTCCGTGACGGACGAATCCAGCGCGGACACAAGTTGTTGCTGGAAGCCTTCGGCGGCGGCTTCACCTGGGGTTCGGCCCTGGTTCAGTACTAGGAGGTGGCATGATGCTAGCACTGCTATTTCCCGGTCAGGGATCACAATCGGTCGGCATGCTCGCCGCCCTGGCGACGAGCCGACCGGAGGTCAAGGCAACCTTTGATGAAGCCTCCGAGCGATTGGGGCTGGATCTTTGGCAGCTCTGTCAGCAGGGACCAGAAAGGGATCTGAATCGCACCGAGCATACGCAGCCCGCCATGCTGGCCGCTGGCGTGGCCAGCTGGCGCGTCTGGAGAGCTCTGGGCGGCCCCATGCCGGACCGTCTGGCCGGACACAGTCTGGGCGAGTATGCCGCACTGGTGGCGGCCGGCAGCCTCGCCTTTGGCGATGCGGTAGCACTGGTCGCGGAGCGCGGTCGCCTTATGCAGAACGCCGTACCCGGTGACAGTGGCGCCATGGCTGCGGTGCTGGGCATGGACGATGAGGCGCTAGAGCAGATATGCGATGAACAGGCCCAGGCCGAGGTGGTTTCCTGCGCCAACTACAACGCGCCGGGGCAGGTGGTTATTGCCGGGCATCGAGCGGCAGTGGAGCGGGTTTGCGAAGCGGCCAAGGCTGCCGGTGCGCGGCGCGCTCTGCCGCTAGCGGTTAGCGTGCCATCGCATTGCGCACTCATGGAGCCCGCCGCAGAACAGCTCGCATCGTCACTGGCGGCCATTGCCATCGCGACGCCCACTGTACCGGTGCTGCATAACGTCGATGTGGCCAGCCATGAAGCGCCGGACGCGATTCGTCAGGTGCTGGCGCAGCAACTGTATCAGCCGGTGCGCTGGACACGCACGATCCAGGCCCTGGCCAGCTCCGGGATAAGGAATTTCGCAGAGTGCGGCCCCGGTAAAGTGCTGGCGGGACTGAACCGGCGTATTGACCGCAGCCTGCCATGCACGGCGCTACTGGATGAGGCCGCCATGCTGCAAATGATGGGAGAACTGGATTCATGAGTCAGGATTTTTCAGGACAGGTGGCACTGGTAACCGGGGCCAGCCGTGGCATCGGTGCGGCGATCGCCGACACGCTGGCCGCTCGTGGCGCAACCGTCTTCGGTACGGCTACCTCTGCCCAGGGGGCGGCATCGATACAGGAACGGCTGCAGGCGCTTCAGGCCGATAGTCAGGGCAGGGCGCTGGATGTTAATGATGCTGAGGCCATACCCACCTTGCTCAAGGACATCACAAGTGCAGCCTCAGCGCCGGTGATTCTGGTAAACAATGCCGGGATTACCCGCGACCAGTTGCTGCTGCGCATGCAGGATGAGGACTGGGCTACGGTGATGGATACCAATCTGCGCTCGGTGTTCCGGCTCAGCAAGGCCTGCTTACGAGGCATGATGAAAGCCCGCCAGGGTCGCATCATCAACATCGCCTCGGTGGTGGGAGCCACGGGTAACCCCGGCCAAACCAACTATGCGGCTGCCAAGGCTGGCATGATTGGTTTCAGTAAATCCATGGCCCGTGAGGTGGCAAGCCGGAATATTACGGTGAATGTGGTGGCGCCCGGTTTTATCGACACGGACATGACCCAGGCACTGAACGAGGATCAGCGTGATGCGCTGATGCGGGATATCCCCCTCGGGCGCCTTGGCAGCGCGCAGGATATCGCCGAGGCCGTGGCCTATCTGGCAGCGCCTGCGGGCGCCTATCTGACGGGTCAGACGCTGCATGTTAATGGTGGTATGTTTATGCCCTAGGCGGCTTTCAACTGCGGTTCAAGCTCGCTGAAAAGAGCGCTAAACGTTCGCCGTGTAACGAATTCCATACTGCGGCGCATAGTTATTTACTGGAAGCTCGGCGGCACATTCACTAAAATTGCGCCCTGACTTCTCCCTGATTGAAGGAATCAGAAAAATCATGAGCAGTATCGAAGAACGCGTACGTAAAATTGTTGTTGAACAGCTGGGCGTTAAGGAAGACGAAGTAACCGCTACAGCCTCTTTTGTTGACGACCTGGGTGCAGATTCTCTCGACACCGTGGAGCTCGTCATGGCCCTCGAGGAGGAGTTCGAGTGCGAGATTCCTGACGAGGAAGCCGAAAAGATCACCAGCGTTCAACAAGCTATCGATTACATCAACTCTAACGCGGACTGACTGCGTTCAGCCGTTGCAGAAGCGCAAGCTCACGGCCGGCAACTTGCCGGCCGTTTTATTTTTCCTGTCGGCTGACATCCCGTTTGCCGGCATCAGGATGAGGAACAGCGAGTGTCTACACGCCGAGTCGTTGTAACAGGAATGGGGATCGTCTCACCGGTAGGGAATACGGTCGCGTCGGCCTGGGAGTCCATTCGGGAAGGGCGCAGCGGAATCGGAACCATTACCGAATTCGATGCGTCCGCCATGAATACACAGATCGCAGGAGAGATTCGCGACTTTGACGTTGAGGCGTACATGAGTCGCAAAGAAGCCCGCAAATTCGATAAGTTCGTGCATTACGGGCTGGCCGCTTCCGTGCAGGCCCTGAACGCAGCGGGAATCGATGCAGAGGGAGCGCATGGCATCAATCCGGAGCGCATTGGCTGTGCTTTGGGTGCAGGTATCGGCGGCATTTCGACCATCGAGAAGACCACCGAAAACTACCTTCGGGGTGGGCCCCGAAAGGTAAGCCCGTTTTTTATCCCTGGTTCCATTGTCAATATGATCGGCGGCTACCTTTCCATCCAGTACGGACTGAAGGGCCCTAACATTGCGATTGTTACGGCCTGTACCACTGCCACGCACAATATCGGGTCGGCCCTGCGCATGATTCAATATGGTGATGCGGACGTCATGGTGGCGGGCGGCGCTGAATACGCCACTTCACCCACGGCCATGTCGGGCTTTGTCTCGGCCCGGGCCATGTCCACCCGCAATGACGATCCGGAGGGCGCTTCCCGGCCCTGGGATGAGGGCCGTGATGGATTTGTGCTTTCCAACGGCGCCGGCGTGCTGGTGTTGGAAGAACTGGAGCACGCGCGCGCACGCGGCGCTGACATACTCGCAGAAGTGAAAGGCTTTGGCATGAGTGGTGACGCCCATCATATGACCGCACCACCGGAAGACGGTGATGGGGCGGCCCGTTGTATGGATCTGGCCCTGCGCGATGCGGAGCTGAGCCCAGGGGACGTGCAGTACATCAATGCCCACGGCACTTCCACGCCGCTGGGAGATCTGGCGGAAGCTCTGGCGGTGCGCAAGGTGTTTGCGGCGGCTGCGGACCAGTTGGCGGTCAGTTCTACCAAATCCATGACCGGACACCTGCTGGGGGCCGCCGGTGGCGTCGAGGCAATCTTTACCGTGCTGGCGCTGCGCGATGGCGTGCTGCCGCCAACCATCAATCTCGAGTCGCCCAGCGAGGGTTGCGATTTGGACTTTGTGCCTAACGCGGCGCGTGATGCAGATATCTCAGCGGCAGTGAGCAACTCTTTCGGTTTTGGTGGAACCAACGGAACGCTGGTGTTTGGGCAACTTGAGGGGTAACAACACACGGTGACCAGCCCTGTTATCGTCCCCCTGGACGAATCCCCCGAACTCGCTGCGATTGGCAGCGCGTTGCCAGCACGCTATCCCTATTTGCTGGAAAGTGCAGCGGACGGCCCCCTGGACCGCTACAGCCTGCTGTTGCGCGCCACCGGCGAACAGTTGGTGCTGGAAGAGGGCGGCACAATGCACGGCCCGGGCCGGGGTGAGGACTTTCTGGAACGGCTGGACCACTGGTATCGCGCGGAAGCGTTGTCTGGACCTGGGCCGGACGATTTGCCGTTTATCGGTGGCTGGTTTCTGTACCTGGCCTACGAACTCAGCGCCCAGATCGAACCGACCCTGGAGCTGCCACCGGCGACAGATGGTTTGCCCATAGCGCTCGCGGCCCGATGCGATGGGGCCGTGATTGTGCGGCATGGTGAGCAAGCACAGACCTTTCTGGTGGCCGAGGATCCGTCGGTGCTGGCGTGCATGCGCGCAGAGCTTGAAGCGTTGCCGGCAGAGCCGCCAGCGGAACACTTTATGCTGTCACAAATCCAGCCCGACTGTGCCTCACGCTTTGAAGCAGCAGTGACTCGTATCCACGAATATCTGCTTGATGGCGATGTGTTTCAGGTCAATCTCTCCCGGGCATGGCGTGGAGCGCTGACCAAGGACCCGGATCCTCTGGTCGTCTATCGCAGCCTGCGCAAGGCGAATCCGGCACCCTTTGGCGGCCTCATGCGCTGGCGGGATCGAGCCTTGCTCAGTTCCTCGCCGGAACGCCTGGTAGAGGTGCGTGGTCGCGACGCACAGACCCGCCCCATAGCAGGCACCCATCCACGGCATGCTGACCCCGCGGAAGATCAACGCCTGGCTGCCGCTCTGCTGGCTCATCCTAAGGAACAGGCTGAGCACATTATGCTGATCGACCTGGAGCGCAACGACCTGGGTCGGGTCTGCGAGCCGGGGACCGTGGAGGTTGATGAGCTGATGGTGCTGGAGACCTACGCGCACGTGCATCATATCGTGTCCAACGTGCGGGGTCGCTTGCGTTCGGACCTGTCGCCCCTTGATGCGGTGCGAGCCGTATTTCCCGGGGGCACGATTACTGGCTGCCCCAAGTTCCGCTGTATGGAAATTATTGGCGAACTGGAACAACAGGGGCGCGGTTTTTATACCGGATCCATGGGCTACCTCGATCGCTATGGCAATATGGATCTGAACATTCTGATCCGCAGCATGCTGCTGCAGCCCGGTGAGCTGTCCTTCCGCACGGGGGCCGGCATTGTGGCCGATTCAAACGCGCACAAGGAGGTGGCTGAAACGGTCCACAAAGCGCGCGGTTTGCTGGCTGCCCTGGCAGGTCACAGCAAGCAAGATGAGGAAAGTGAATGACTGTCAGCATATTGGTCAATGGCGAATTAAGTGACGTGATACCTGCCGGTGATCGCGGACTGGCCTATGGCGACGGGGTTTTTGAAACGCTTCGTTTTACGGCTGGTCACCCCCAGCTCTGGCAAGGCCATATGGATCGACTGCAGCGGGGTTGCCAGCGGCTGGCGTTGCCGGTGCCGGATCAGGCGCTCCTGTTGCGCGAGGCACGCACGGTGGCCGCGGGGGAGCGCGACTGCGTGGTGAAAATCATCATCACCCGCGGCAGCGGTGGCCGCGGCTATGCGCCGCCATCTGCGCCGCAACCCAATCGTGTGGTCAGCTTGCATGCGCTGCCGCCCGGCCTGGAGGACGACGCGCGGCGCGGCGTTCACGGACATATCTGCGAGCAACGCATCGCCCTGCAGCCCAGCCTGCGTGGGATTAAGCATCTCAACCGCCTGGAGTATGTATTGGCAGCCGCCGAGTTGGCGCATGCGCCGGGACAGGTGGGTATCGTCCTTAACACGGAGGAGTTCGTGATCAGTTCCGTGCATGCCAACCTGTTTCTGGTGGTGAACGGGCAGCTGCTGACCCCCCGCATGGACCGGTGCGGCGTGCACGGGGTCTTGCGCGCCTATCTCCAGCGCGATTTTAAGAACCGCCTGGAGTTGCGGCGCGTGACCCTGGATCTCATGGCCGCAGCCAGCGAGGTTTTTCTCGCCAGTTCCGTGCGCGGTGTGGTCCCGCTGCGATCGGTGGGTGAATGGCACTGGGATCCAGGTCCCGTCACCCGGGACATGCAACAGTGGCACCAGGACCTGGTGCAGGCCGCGTGAAAGAGCGGCTGCTGTCACTCTCGGCCTTGCTCGCCCTGCTGCTCATGCTGGGCGCAGGCCTGCTCTGGTGGAGCTATGAGCAGTTCCTACGTGCGCCACTGGCAACCGGGGCCGAGCCGGTGACCTATCCGGTGGCGGCTGGTACCGGTGTGGCGCAGACGCTGCGCGCTATGGAGCGCGAAGGTTGGTTGGCTTACGACTGGCGCTGGCGTCTGCTGCTGCGACTGGAGCCGGTGACGATTCAGGCGGGCCGCTATGAGATTCCCCCGCACACGCGGCCCCGGGAACTGCTGTCACTCTTGGCCAGCGGACGCGTGGTGCAATACCGATTTACCCTGGTCGAAGGCTGGAATTACCGCCAGCTGCGCGCCGCGCTGCTGGCCGAGGAGCGTCTGGCGACCGCGCCGGAGCAGTTGGATTTTGATGGGGTTATGGTTCAGCTCGGACGAGAGCCCGGCTCCCCGGAAGGCTGGTTTATGCCCGAAACTTACGCGTATACCGATGGTGAAACGGCATTGCACGTGCTGGCGCGCGCTTTGAGCGCACAGGAAGAACTGCTGGAGCGTGTGTGGCAGGGTCGCCAGGACGGGCTGCCTGTTAACAGCCCCTATGAGTTGCTGACGCTGGCCAGTATCGTCGAAAAGGAGTCGGCGCTGGGGGCGGAGCGGCCGGACATTGCCGGGGTGTTTGTGCGGCGCCTCCAGCAAGGCTGGCGCCTGGAAACCGATCCGACGGTGATCTACGGCATGGGCGAGGCCTATGATGGCAATATCAGGCGCCGTGACCTGCGAGCGGACACGCCCTGGAACACCTATGTACATCGGGGCTTGCCCCCAACACCCATTGCCATGCCCGGCCCTGGCGCGCTGGCTGCCGCGGCGCAACCCGCCACCGGCAGTGCCATGTTTTTCGTCGCCGACGGCACGGGCGGCCATGTGTTTTCCGAAACGCTTGCGGAACACAATGTGGCCGTGCGAGATTTGATCCGTCGCCAACGGGCCGCCAACAAGAAAAATTCACCATGAGCCAACCGGGTTTGTTCATCACCTTTGAGGGCGGCGAAGGCGCCGGCAAATCGACGCAGATAGCCCGTCTTCATGCGTGGTGTGAGGCGCAGGGCCAATCGGTGCTCCTGACCCGTCAGCCGGGCGGCACGGCCTTCGCCGAGCAAATCAGAGACCTGCTGCTGCATCAACATGACGCGCTGGTCGATAGCAAAACCGAATTGCTGTTGCTGTTTGCGGCCCGGGCCCAGTTTTTGGAAAGCCTGGTTCGTCCCGCCCTGGCGGCCGGTAAGGTAGTGCTTTGCGACCGCTTCACCGATTCCACCTTCGCCTATCAAGGGGGCGGGCGCGGCGTGCCCATGGCGGAAATACAGCGGCTCGCCGACTATGTACATGGAGATCTGCGGCCAGATCTGACCGTGTTGCTGGATCTGCCAGTGGCTACGGGCATGGCGCGGGCGGCCAATCGCAGCGCGGCGGACCGCATTGAGCAGGAGGATAGGGCGTTTTTTGAGCGCGTTCGAGCAGCCTATCAAGCGCGTGCCGCCGCCGAGCCGGATCGTATCGTGGTGCTTGATGCTGCGCAGCCACCAGATCAAGTTTGGCAGGCGCTGCAGGCGGAGCTGGAAGGGCGTTTTTCATGGTGAACTATCCCTGGACCGATGCTACGCAGGAGCGTCTTCGTGAGCAGTTGCAGCAGGACCGCATACCCCATGCCCTACTGCTGGCCGGTGCGCCCGGTCTGGGTAAGGAAGCGCTGGCGGAGCAGCTGGCGGCTGCGCTGTTGTGCCTGCAGCCAGAGGAGGGCAGAGCCTGTGGGGTCTGTCGATCCTGTGAGCTGTTGCGTGGGGGAGCGCATCCAGATCGATTCCGCTTAAGCCCCGAAGAAGGCAAGACCCAGTTGCAGGTGGATCCAGTGCGTGAGTTGCTAGGGCGGCTGGTGCTGACCACCACCATCAGTCCGCGCAAGGTGGCCGTGCTATACCCCGCGGAAGCCATGAACATTAATGCCGCCAATGCCCTGCTAAAGAATCTGGAAGAGCCTCCCGGTGATACGGTGATGCTTTTAGTGAGTCACGACATTAGCCGCTTGCCCATTACCATTCGAAGCCGTTGTCAACGGCTTCAGATCAACGCCCCAGAGCCAGAGGCCATGGCCCAGTGGTTGATGGATCAGTCCGGGCAAGGCAGGGAGCCGGTGAATCTGGCTCTTGAGGCAAGCGGGGCCAGCCCGCGTGAGGCACTGGCCATGCTAGAGGCGGGCGATCTGGAGCGCTATACCGAGCTGCAGCAGCAATTGGGGCAACTGATTGCCAAACCGGCACAGGCCGGGCCAATGGCGGCGGAGTGGGCTGATGCGGAACCGCAACAGCTGTGGCGCTGGCTCAGTCTGAATAGCGCTCTTCTGCTGCGGCTATTGCTGTCCGGAACGCATCCGAGCTGGCTGCGCACGGAGCGTGAGCTGCCACCGAATAAGCTGGCGGCGCTGCAGCAAAAAGCGGATAGCAATCGCAATCGTCTTGGTAGCGGCCTGCGTAAGGACTTACTTCTACAGGAATGGCTGCTAGAATGGGCACGGCTTCCATCATCGGAGCCGATTCGATAAGCAGGCGGTTCAGGGGAGATCATAGCCATGGCGCAACAGGGGATTCTTTCGCTCAACCTTGACGATCGGCAGGCCTTGCACAAGGCCTACATGCCGTTCATCAACGGTGGGGGCTTGTTCGTTCAGACCACGAAACGCTTTCAGTTGGGCGACGAGGTCTTCTTGCTGCTCACGCTTATGGATCTGGAAGAGCGCCTGCCCATTCCTGGCAAGGTGGTGTGGATTACCCCGACCGGCGCTCAGGGCAATCGCCGCCCCGGTATTGGCGTGCAGTTCACCGATACGCCAGACAGTGCCAATGCGCGCAAGGTGATCGAAACGCATCTGGCCTCCATGATCAATAGCGAAAAGCGTACTCACACCATGTAGAAGAACCTATAAACAATTATAAAACAGGTGTTTAAGTATTTTTTCTATAAAAATTATAGATCGATCCTCCAACCTGCTCTAGCTGCTATGAATATCGATGAGCGCATCGCAGAGTCGACTGATATCGCGCTCGCCCTGGTAGTAGTGCGGCGACAGGCGCAATAAACCACCCCTGGCTACGCTCATAATGCGGTGCTTGCGTAGCGCCTGCTCCAGCGCCGGACTGTCGTGGCGCTCACTCCGTATGGCCACAATGCCGGAGCGGCGCTTGGGTTCTGTGGCCGACGCCACCCGCAGACCCGCCACGCTGCCCAGTGTCTCTATCAGTTGGTGCGTATTGGCGGCGACGCGTGCCGCCACCCAGTCCTGCCCACATTGCTCATAGAGGCTCAGGGAAGCATTCAGGGCGATCTGCCCCAGCGTATTGGGGGTGCCGCTTTCATAGCGCCGCGCTGATGTTTCCTCGATCTGCTTTGCGGGATCAAATTCAAACGGGTCCTGAAACATGCGCCAACCCAGTTTGAGTGGTTTTATCGCGTGACGCAGGGGCTCACGCATGCAGCACAGGGCCAATCCTTCCGCCCCCATCTGCCATTTATGGGAACCGGCCACGAGCACATCGATATGATCACGTTCAACGGCCAGGGGCAGGGCGCCCAGTTCCTGTATGGCGTCAACGAAGAACAGCACCTGACGTCGACGGCAAACCTCCCCCAGTCGCCCCAGTTCCAAACGGAAGCCGTCGGTCCACTGGACCGAACTGACTGCCAGTAAGCGAGTGCGATGATCCATGGCATCGATCAGGGCTTGTTCCGCGTCGTCGGCGGCGCGGATGTCCACTGGCCGCAGTTCTACCCCATGGCTTTTTAGGGCGGCCCAGGGCAACTGATTACTGGGAAATTCCGAGTCCGTGGTGACGATATTGTCACCGTCATGCCAGTTCAGACCACGTGCAACCAAGTTGATCCCTTCCGTGGTGTTGGGTAGCAGGGCCACATCCCCGTCGCTGGCCGCGCCGACGAGGCGGGCCAGGCGTTGACGCAGATTCCTTTCGTGACGAAGCCACCGGCCATAATCCGCGGCCCCTTGATTCTGGTTCTCCAGAGCAAAGGCAGTGACGGCGTCACGGCTGGACCGTGGCCAGGGTGAGATGGCCGCATGGTTGGCCCACAGCCAGCCATCACTGACGGGAAATTCATGGGCCAGTTGTTGTATGCGCTGGTGCTCAGGGGCGGTGTTGGTCATGGTGCTATCATGCGAGGAGACGCGGGCTTTTACCAGTTGGGGTAGGGCATCCGGGTCCCTGGACAACGCCGCGAGATCCTTCATGCAACGCGCCATTATTCATGTCGATATGGATGCCTTCTATGCTTCCGTAGAGCAACGTGATCAACCGGAGCTGGCCGACCGCGCCGTTATCGTGGGCGGAACCGGCAAACGCGGCGTCGTGGCGGCCGCCAATTACGCCGCCCGGCGCCTCGGTGTGCACTCCGCCATGCCCATGGTACGGGCGCGCCGGCTAGCGCCGCAGGCGCACTACTGCCGTCCCCGCATGGCCCGTTACCGCGAAGTCTCCCGGCAGGTGTTCGCGATCTTTGAGCACTACACACCGCTGGTTGAAGGCCTGTCAGTCGATGAGGCCTTTCTTGATGTCACGGGCTCTCTGCGCCTGTTCGGCAGCCGGGAACGTATCGGCGCAGCGATACGGGACGATATTCTGGAAAGCACCGGCTTGCATGCCAGCGTCGGTATGGCCCACAACAAATTTCTGGCCAAGCTGGCCTCGGACGCAGACAAGCCCCAGGGCTTCGTGTCCGTCCCTCAGGACGCCGTACGCCGATTTCTGGACCCCATGCCCATTGGGCGCCTCTGGGGTATCGGCAAGAAAACCGAGCCCCGGCTGCGGGCCCAGGGGCTGCTGACCATTGGCCAGTTGCGGCAGGCGGATCCGGCCTTGCTGGAGTCGCTACTGGGGTCACGTGCGGGTCACTATCTGGCCCTGGCACGGGGCATAGACGAGCGCGAGGTAGAGCCGCGCCGTGCCGACAAGTCCATCAGTCATGAGTCGACTTTCGCCGACAACCTGCACGATGCGCGCCAGCTGCGGGCCGAGTTGCTGCGCCTGACCGAGGCCGTTATGCGGCGCGTGCGGGAGCAACAGCTCATGGCCCGTACCGTCACCATCAAGGTCCGTGATTACCGCTTCCATACGGTGACGCGCAGCCTCAGTCTGCGGGCGGCCAGCGACGCGACGAAGACGGTCTATCAGATCGCTTCCGGGCTGCTTGATGCGTGGCTGAGCAAACATGGCAATACGCCGGTGCGCCTGCTCGGTGTGGGCGTTAGCAAACTGTCACCGGCCGCAGGGCAGGGCAGTCAGGTGGACGGTACGCTGGATGAAATTACTGCGCGCTTTGGTACCCGAAAGCTGACCCGCGGCCTGGCCATGGACGCTGGCAAAAAGGATGACCCGGAGCGCGCCTAGGTCGCGTTTTCGGCCATGGCGCGCAGGTCCTTACGCAGGATCTTGCCCACGTTGGATTTGGGTAGTTCGTCAAAGAATTCAATGATTTTCGGGCATTTGTAGCCGGTCAGATTCTCGCGCGCATAGGCTTTGATTTCATCCGCCGTCAGACTGTTGTCCTTTTTCACAATGCACACCTTAACGATCTCGCCGGAATGCTCATGGGGGACGCCGATGGCGGCCACCTCCAGCACCTTCTCGTGCGCGGCGATCACGTCTTCGATTTCATTGGGATACACATTGAAGCCAGACACCAGAATCATGTCTTTCTTGCGGTCGACGATCTTGAAGAAGCCATGCTCATCCATGCACGCCATATCACCGGTGCGAAGCCAGCCATCCTCGGACAGGACTTTGGCGGTCTCCTCCGGTCGTTGCCAGTAGCCGGCCATGACCTGCGGACCCCGAATGCACAACTCGCCCACCTCACCCACTGCTTGCCATTGCCCATCCTCACCGAGGATGGCGCATTCCGTGGAAGAAATAGGCAGGCCAATGCAGCCATTGTATTCGCTCAGGGTCATGGGGTTAATGCAGGCTGCGGGCGAGGTTTCCGTCAAACCATAGGCCTCTACCAGGGTCACGCCCGTGACTTCCTTCCAGCGTTCCGCAACGGCCCGCTGCACCGCCATACCGCCCCCCAGCACCAGTTTCAGTCGCGCAAAGTCCAGCTGTTCGAAGCCGGGGGTATTGAGCATGCTGTTAAACAAGGTGTTGACACCGGTGATGGCGGTAAAGCCGCTCTTGCCCAGCGCTTTTACAAAGCCATCCATATCCCGTGGGTTGGTGATGAGCAGGTTGCGCGCACCCAGCGACATGAAGACCAGGCAGTTCGCCGTCAGCGCAAAGATATGATAAAGCGGCAGCGCGGTCACAATGACCTCGCTGCCGACGTCCAGAGCACCCAGCCAGCTTTTCGCCTGCAGCATATTGGCCACCATGTTGCGGTGGGTCAGCACCGCGCCCTTGGCAACCCCGGTGGTGCCGCCTGTGTATTGCAAAAAGGCGATGTCCGTAAAGCCAATGTCCTCCGATTGCGGCGTCTGGCCATCATGCTGCTTGAGTACGGTCTTGAAGCGCTCGGCTTTGGGCAGGGAGTAGTCCGGCACGGCTTTGCGGACCCGCTTGAGCACAAAGTTCAGTAGTGCGCCCTTGGGGAAGCCCAGCATGTCCCCTACTGCCGTGGTGAAGACATGCTCCACCGGCACTTCGTCCATGACCTTTTCCAGCACATGGGCGAAGTTATCGACCACCACAATGGCTTTGGCGCCCGAATCGTTCAGTTGGTGCTTCAGTTCGCGCGCCGTGTACATGGGATTGGTATTCACCACCACCATGCCAGCGCGCAGAACACCAAACAGGGCGATGGGATACTGCAGCGTGTTGGGAAGCATGAGCGCTACACGATCGCCTTTTTGTAGCCCCCGCGCCTGAAGCGCAGCGGCGAAACTCTGACTCAACCGGTCCAGTTCGCCGAAACTGATGACCGTGTCAAAGTTCTCAAAGGCGGGCCGGTCGCGAAACTGCTGACAGCTCTGTTCCAGAATATCCACCACCGAACTGTACTGGCTCAGATCTATTTCGGCGGGTACGCCTTCGGCGTAGTGCTGCTGCCATGGCTTGTTGCTCATGCGGGACTCCTGTGGACTGGACACCGTGCGCCGCAGTCGGCGCGCGCTCGCGCCATTCCATCACAGCGTCGGGAGGCTGACAAGTTTGCTCGCTTTTCTTCCTTCTCGTTTGCCCGAATACCCATAGCTGTTTATCATCGCACGCATTCGCCGCAACCCGGCGATGGCCGCTGGCTTGTGGAGTACAGGGCGGTTTCTGGTCGAGTCGAGCGGCGAAGGGTGCGCTCACATCGGCAGGCATGGCAAGGGAGACAGGCCCTGTGGGCGAGCAAAACGTCAAACCAATGAGCGACGAAGAAAGCCGTCAGGCCTTCATGCGCTCCCTGCTGAAAGAGGTGCAGGCGCTGGAAGATATGCTTGAGCGGGGCATGATCGAATCCGGCAAGGCACGCATCGGCGCTGAGCAGGAAATGTTTATCGTCAAGCGTTCGCGCCAGCCGGCGCTCAAGGCGTTGGAACTGCTGGAACGCATTAACGACGATCGTTTCACCCATGAGATCGGCCTGTTTAATCTCGAAGCGAATATGAGCGTGCAGGAAGTCGACGGCCACTGCCTGGACCGACTGGAGGCGGAAACGCGGGAAATTTATCAGCTGGCACGCCGCCGAGCGACCGAGATGGACCTGGACATCGCCCTGGTAGGCATCCTGCCCACGCTAAGCCGCGAACACCTGTCTCTGGATGCCATGGTGCCCTCGCCCCGTTATTTCGCCCTCAATGACGCCCTGCGGGCGCTCCGTGGCAAGGATTTTGAGTTCACCATCAACGGCATTGACCAGCTGAATGTCAAGCATGACAACGTGATGCTGGAGGCCTGCAATACCAGCTTCCAGGTGCACTTGCAGGTTGAGCCGGACCGCTTTGCGCGCATTTACAACATTGCGCAGCTGGTCACGGCGCCATTGATGGCGGCCGCGGTTAACTCACCCATTCTGCTCGGGCATCGGCTCTGGCATGAGAGCCGCATCGCCGTGTTTGAGCATTCGATTGATGCGCGTTCCGAGACCCATCAGGCACGCGGGCTCAAGCCCCGTGTGCATTTTGGTGACCGTTGGGTCGATGAGTCCGTGGTAGAGATTTTTAAGGAAGATATTGCACGCTTTCGTGTGATTCTGACCACGGAATGCGAAGAAGATGTGCTCGGTATGGTGGAGCGGGGCGAGGCGCCCAACCTGAATGCCCTGCGTCTGCATAACGGCACGGTCTACCGCTGGAATCGACCCTGCTATGGCGTGCACGATGGCATTGCCCATCTGCGCATTGAGAATCGCGTGATTCCCGCCGGACCGACGGTGCTGGACGAAATCGCCAATGCGGCGTTTTTCTTCGGCATGGTGGCCGGTATGGACGCCCAGGAAGGGGATATTCGCGAGCGCCTGGCTTTTGATGATGTGAAAGCCAACTTCCTGGCGGCTGCTCGCGATGGACTCCGCGCCCAGCTGAACTGGTTCGGTGATCGCTATCTGACGGCCCAGGAGTTGATCCTTGAAGAGTTACTCCCGCTGGCCCGGAGCGGGCTCGATCAGATGGGGATTGCACCGGACTCGGCAGCCCGCTATCTGGACGTGATCCGTGATCGGGTCGAGGCGCGGCGCACCGGCGCGCGCTGGTTGCTGGAATCGGCGCACAAGATGCAGGAGCAGGGTACCCGCGATCAACGCATGCGCTGCCTGGTCTCTAGCATGATCGATCAGCAGTCCGGCAATCTGCCCATCAGCCGCTGGCAGTTGGCCGAGTTTTGTGAACAGCTCGATTTTCGCGACAGCTATCAGTTCGTATCGCAGTTCATGGTGACGGATCTGTTCACCGTGCGTGCCGATGACATTGTGGACTTTGCCGCATCGCTTATGGACTGGCGCCATGTGCGCCATGTGCCGGTAGAGGGTGATGACGGGGAGTTGGTGGGCCTGGTATCGCATCGAAGCCTGCTGCGACTGGTGGCGACTGGCCGTCTGGGGCCGGACAAAAAGGTCACGGTGCGTGAAATCATGAATTCCGAGCCGGTTACCGTGGCACCGGAGACCAGCACCGTGCAGGCGATCCGTCTCATGCGTGAGGGCAATATGGCCTGTCT
>JAOZKI010000130.1 GCA_029935455.1 Lysobacterales bacterium
AGACCAGCACCGTGCAGGCGATCCGTCTCATGCGTGAGGGCAATATGGCCTGTCTACCGGTGGTGAAGGATGGCAAGCTGGTGGGGCTGGTGACCGAGCACGACCTGATCGTGGTCTCGTCCATGCTGCTGGAACGCTATCTCGCTGCCGAGGAGTAGCCGCCCCATGCTCAGACCGGTTCATTGCACAGCGCTGCTGGCTCTATTCCTGCTCGCAGCCTGCGGGCCCGATGCCAGCATCGAGGATCAGGTGAAGGAGCGCATCGCCTCCATGGAAGCGGCTGGTGAGAACGGTGCGCGGGCGGATTTCATGGCGCATGTGGCCACTGGTTTTGGCGCCCAGCAAGGCCAGATGACGCGGGATGACTTCCGGCGCTTTATGTTTCTGCAGATGAATCAGCGGCGACGCATACAGGCCCAGTTGTTCCCGATTACCGTGACCGTAGAAAGTGCCAATCTGGTGGAAGCGCGCTTCAAGGCACTGGTCACAGGCGGTGGCTCGGGCTGGCTTCCCGCCGAGGGGCAGCTGTTCAACATTACCACCCAGTGGTCTTTCGAGGGTGGCGAGTGGATGCTGTGGCAAGCCGATTGGGAGCCCATTGGCCCCTAGCGCGAAGGGCCTACTAAAGCTTGGGTCTTTCTCACCTTTTGCGAAGCAGTGCCGCTAGCATGCGGCCATGGAGCCGTTCGCACCCAACCGCGATTTCTGCCCACCGGTAGCCGCATGGTTTGCGGCGGCGTTTCCCTGCGCCACGGACACGCAATTGGCGGCCTGGGAACAGATTCGCCGGGGCCACGACACGCTGATCGCGGCGCCTACGGGCAGCGGTAAAACGCTCGCGGCCTTGCTATGCAGTCTCGATGATCTCGTGCGGGCAAGTCTCCGCGGGGGCTTGCCGGACCAGCTGTGCGTGCTTTATCTGTCGCCACTCAAGGCGCTTTCCAATGATGTGCGGTGCAATCTGGACGGCCCCCTGGCCGGTATTGAGGCCGTTTTAAATCAGGCCGGCAGGCCCGCTGCCGGAATCCGCACGGCGGTTCGGACCGGCGACACGGCGGCGGCAGATCGGGCCGCCATGGTGCGGCGCCCGCCGCATGTGTTGGTCACCACGCCGGAGTCCCTGTACCTGCTGCTCAGCTCCGAGTCCGGTCGTAAGATGCTGGCGCCGGTACAGACGGTTATCGTCGATGAACTGCATGCCCTGGCCGGCAGCAAACGTGGCGCGCATCTGTCCCTGTCTCTGGCGCGGCTGGACCGCCTGGCACACCGGCCGCGCCGTATCGGGCTCTCGGCAACGCAAAGACCGCTGCCCCTTATGGCCTGCTTCCTGACTGGCGCGGCGCCCGCAGCAATCGTTGACGCGGGTCATCAACGTCGGCGCGATCTGGCCCTGGCTCTGCCCGATACACCGCTGGCGCCGGTCATGTCGCACGCGGTCTGGGATGAAATCTATACGCATTTGACCCGGCAGATCAGCGCCCACGAAACCACGCTGGTTTTTGTGAACACGCGTCGCCTCGCCGAGCGGGTCGCACATGCGCTCACCGAGCGTCTGGAACCCGCTGCGGTCATGGCCCATCACGGCAGCCTCTCCCGCTCCAGTCGACAGCGTGCAGAACAGGCATTGAAGGCCGGTGAGGTGCGTGTGCTGGTGGCCACGGCCTCGCTGGAGCTGGGTATTGACGTAGGCGCCGTGGATCTGGTCTGTCAGCTCGGTTCCCCGGGCAGTATCAACGCTTTTCTGCAACGGGTGGGGCGCTCCGGCCACGCAGTGAAGGGCCTGCCCAAAGGGCGTCTCTATCCGCTGAGCCGGGACGATCTGGTGGAGTGCATGGCCCTGCTACAGGCCGAGCAGGCGGGTGCATTGGACTGGCTGGAAGTGCCCTCCGGAGCGCTGGACGTGCTGGCCCAGCAACTGGTGGCAGAGGTGGCCAGCAGGCCGCAGACGGCGGAGGAGTTGCTATCGCTAGTGCGCCGCGCCTGGCCTTACCGCGAACTGAGTAGGGAAGATTTT